>CAYZVO010000069.1:0-37904 GCA_964481655.1 uncultured Enterobacterales bacterium
TGTAGTACTCGGGGTCGCCGATCTGGTAGATGAGCGCGTTGTAGCGGCCCGGCAGCACCGAGTGCAGCAGCTCCGGCATCAGCTCGACCACCCGGAAGTCGTGCAGGTAGCGGTGGGTGGAGACGTGGACCAGGGCTCGAGGGTGCTCGTCGAGCACCTGCTGGGCCCAGCTCAGCTCCTCGGAGGGCACGTCCACGGCCAGGTGCAGGAAGAGCCACTCGAAGCCCCCGGCCTCGAAGGCCTGCCAGGTGCTGGTGCCGCTGGGGGAGGCCCCGCCGAAGTAGGCGGTCTCTTCGGTCCAGCTGGGGCCGGCGTACTCGAGGTAGTGGGCCGAGCTGCAGTCGATGTCGGTGTAGGTGTCGCTGCAGCTGTGGTCCACGCCCGGGCTGTAGCCGTACATATGGTCGTGGTTGCCCATGGCGATGCCGTAGGGCACACCGGCGCTCTCGAGGATGGCCAGGCTGTTGCGGGCGTTGGCCCACTGATTCTCGCTGGGGCCGTTGTCCACCACGTCGCCGAGGTGGGTGACCATGGCGACATCCAGCTCCTCGGCCATGTCCACGGCCCACTGGGTCTGGCCATCGAACAGCTCCGGGTAGCTCTGGGCGTACTCCTGGGTGTCGGGCAGGGCCAGCACGGTGAAGCCGACGTGCTCGGCGCTGTCCCCGGGGTCCTTGGGGCAGCCGGTGGCGAAGATGCAGGCGGAGAGCAGGAGGATCGAGCGCATGCGCTGGCCCTAACCGGAACGGGGCCGCAGGATCTCGAGCACCGCGATCTCGGGGACCGTGCCGATGCGGGGGGGCATCCCGATGAGCCAGTTGCCCGCGTGCACGTGGTGCCAGACGCCGGCGCGGCGGTGCAGGCCGTGGTCGTGGGAGGCCGTCAGCCGCAGGATCGACAGGGGCAGGCCGAACATCCGCAGAGACACCGGGCCGCCGTGGGTGTGGCCGGCGAAGCCCACATCGGCGGCCTCCGGTCGCAGCAGATCGAGCAGCCGGGGATCGTGCACCAGCACCAGCCGCAGGCTGGCGTCGTCCGGGGGTCGCGCGCCGTCGATGGCGGCGGCGTTCTCCCGCCGCGCTCCACCCCAGTGGAAGGCGGCGCCGAAGGCCCAGACCCGCTCATCACCGACCTCGAGCAGCACGTCCTCACCGTCGAGGACCGTGATCCCCGCGGCCCGGAGCGCGGGCCCCATGGTGTCCCAGCGAGGCATGTCGTGGTTGCCAGGGCAGAACAAGACCGGCACCGGCAGGGCTGCCAGGGCCTCGATCAGGGCGTCGTGCTCCCCGGGCGCGTCCGAGAAGGGGCCCACCAGATCGCCGGTGACCACCACCAGATCAGGCTCGAGGCCCGCCACCCGCTCGCACTGGGCCCGCAGCAGCCGCGCCGGAAAGCCCGGCCCGAAGTGGATGTCGCTCAGGTGCACCACCCGCAGCCGGGAGCCCCGCAGCCCCGGCAGCTCGACGAGGTGTCGGCGCACCAGCTCCCCGCCAGCCAGCGCGAAGACCGAGCCCCAGATGGACAACACCACCGCCGGCCAGAGCCAGTGCCCGGGCCAGAGCAGGGGGTCGCCGGCGGCGCCGGCCCAGGCGAGCCACGGCGCGAAGGTGCAGCCGCCCCAGAAGGCGAAGGCGTAGGCGGGCTGGCTGCCCAGCATCAGCCACCACCCGATCCGACCGGGCTCCCGTCGGCGGGACAGGATCACGAAGGGCGGCGCCAGCAGCAGCGCCCCGAGCCCCAACCCCAGCAGCGCCAGGACGCCTGGGAGCCCCTCCAGCGCCAGCAGCGCGCCGATCCCCAGCAGCCCGTAGAGCCCGAAGCAGCCGGTGATCACCCCGGCCATCAGGTGATCGTTGGGGGTGCGCCCGCCGGCGTACACCCCGCGCAGCGTGACGCACCAGGCGAGGGGGACGAGCAGGAGCCAGGCGGTGAGGGCCATGCGGGCTCATAGCCTCCTCGGGCGCGATAGGTCCCACCCATGCGCACCCTCGCGACCATCGACTACGTGGTCATCGTCGTCTACCTGAGCCTGTCGCTGGGGGCGGGGCTGCTCTTCACCCGGGGCGCCGGCCGCTCCATGAAGGACTTCTTCCTCTCCGGACGCAGCCTCCCGTGGTGGCTGGCCGGGGTGAGCATGGCGGCCACCAACTTCAGCATCGACACCCCCCTGGCCATCACCCGCTACGTGGCCCAGCAGGGCATCGGGGGGGTCTGGTTCTTCTGGAGCTCGGGCATCTCCGCCCTGCTCGCGGCCTTCCTCTTCTCGCGGCTGTGGAGCCGGGCCGGGGTGGTGACCGACGCCGAGCTCATCGAGCTGCGCTACGCGGGCAAGTCGGCGGCCTTCCTGCGACTGTTCAAGGGCTTCTACTTCGGGGTGTTCCTGAACTGCTACGTGCTGGGCTGGGTGCTCAAGGCCGTGGTCAAGGTGCTGTCGGGGGTCACCGACCTGCCCCTGGGGCTCACCCTGACCGTCTGCGTGGTCGTGGCGCTGGTCTACACCCTGGCCGCCGGCCTCAAGGGCGTGGTCTGGACCGACTTCTTCCAGTACGGCGTGGGCCTGTTCGGCTCCATCCTGCTCGCGGTGCTGGCCCTGCGTGAGGTCGGCGGGGTGACCGGGCTGATGGCGGGCCTGGACGCGGGCTGGGGTGACGCCGCCGCCATCACCCGGCTGGTGCCGAGCTTCGGCGCGGCGCCGTCGGGGGACGCGGTGGGGCCCTGGATGCCCGCCTCGGTCTTCATGGTCTACGCGGGCGTGCAGTGGTGGGCGCACAAGTACAGCGACGGCGGCGGCAAGCACATCCAGCGCATGCTGGCCTGCAAGTCCGAGGGCCACGCCCAGGGCGCCACCTTCTTCTTCGCGGTCATCAACTACGCCGTGCAGGTCTGGCCCTGGATCATCACCGCCCTGTGCGCGATGGTCATCCTCGGGCACCTGCCGGACGCCGAGATGGGCTACCCGCTGCTCATGGCGCGGCTGCTGCCCGCGGGGCTGCTGGGCCTGCTGGTGGTGACCCTGCTGGGCGCCTTCATGTCCACCGTGGACACCCACCTCAACCTGGGCGCGGCCTACATCGTCAACGACATGGTCAAGCGCTTCTGGATCACCGACGCCGCCCCCGCCACCTACGTGCACATCTCCCGGGGCGTCATGATCCTCACCCTGGGCATCGCCCTGGGGGTGGCCTGGAGCATCGACAGCATCGGCGACGCCTGGAAGTTCGTGCTGTCCTTCGCCTCCGGGGCCGGCCTGACCTGGGTGCTGCGCTGGTTCTGGTGGCGGATCAACGCGTGGTCGGAGATCACCGCCATGGTGGCCTCGGGGCTGATCACCATCGTCACCACCGTCGCCTGGCCGGACATGGCCTACACCACCCGGCTGCTGTGGGTGGTGGGGCTGTCCACGGTCGCCTGGCTGGCGGCGACCTGGGCCACGGCCCCCGCCCCCGACGCGACCCTCGCGGCGTTCCTGAAGCGCGTGCGCCCCGGCTCACCGGGCTGGGCGCGGCAGTACCGGGCCTTCGGCCTCGAGCCCGACCGCTTCCTGGCCCGGGGCCTGGTGGACTGGGCCATCGGGGTGGCCTGTCTGTTCAGCCTGAACTTCGCCATCGGGGCGCTGATCTTCGGCCCCAGGGCCGTGGGCGCCGGGCTGCTGGTGGCCGCGGGCGCGGCAGGGGCCCTGCTGTGGCGGCGGGTGCGGGGGAGCGGCACCGTCAGGGCATGAAGGGATCGCCTTCGTCGGTCTTATCGGCCTCGGTGAGCAGCCGCCCCAGGGAGCGCTCGGCCGAGTAGACCCAGCTGCGGCCCAGGATCACGCGGTTGCTCCTGGAGTAGGTCCAGTACGCCCAGGTCCACTCCATCATCACCACCAGCCGGTTGCGGAAGCCGATGAGGAAGAAGATGTGGACCACCAGCCACAGCCACCAGGCCACGATGCCCGAGAACTGGAGCTTGCCGAACTGGGCCACACCCCGGGCGCGGCCGATGGTCGCCAGGCTGCCCTTGTCCAGGAAGGAGAAGGGCTTCGAGGCCTCACCCCCCGCCAGGCGGAGGATGTTGTCGGCCACGTGGCGGCCCATCTGGATCGCGGCGGGAGCCACGCCGGGCACCAGGGTGCCGTCTTCCTGCTCCAAGGCCGCCAGATCGCCGGCCACGAAGACCTCGGGGTGATCGGGGATGCTCAGATCCGGCTGCACGACCACCTGTCCGCGGCGGTTCAGGGGGGCACCCAGGCTGGCGCCGAGGCGGGAGCCGCGCACACCCGCGGCCCACAGCACGGTGCGCGCCTCGATGCGCTCGCCCTCGAGCTGCACGCCGCTCTCGTCGATGTCCATCACCCGGGCTCCGGTCCGGACCTCGACGCCCAGGGTGTTCAGCTGCTTGGTGGCGCTCTGGGAGAGCTCCTCGTCGAAGGCGCCCAGCACCCGCGGCGAGCCATCGAGCAGGACCACCCGGGTCTCGCGGGGGTCGAAGTTCCGGAAGTCCTTGGCCAGGGTCCGGTGGGCGATCTCCCCCAGCGCGCCCGCCAGCTCGACGCCGGTGGGGCCGGCGCCCACGACCACGAAGGTGAGCCACTCGCGGCGGCGCTCGGGCTTGGTCTCGCGCTCGGCGGCCTCGTACGCCAGCAGCACCCGGCTCTGGATCTCGAGGGCGTCCTCGATGCTCTTGAGCCCCGGCGCGTGGCGCTCCCACTCGTTGTGGCCGAAGTAGTCGTGCTTGGCCCCCGTCGCGACCAGCAGGTAGTCGTAGCCGATGCAGCGGTCCGACAGGTGGACCTCCTTGGCCTCGACGTCGATCTCCCGGACCTTGCCCATCAGCACGGTGAGGTTGGACTGGTCCCGCAGGATCTTGCGGATGGGGGCGGCGATGTCCGAGGGCTGCAGGCCGGCGGTGGCCAGCTGGTACAGCAGCGGCTGGAACAGGTGGTGGTTGCGCCGGTCGATCAAGGTGACGCGCACCGGTGACTTGCGGAGGCTGCGAGCGGCGTACAAACCGGCGAAGCCGCCACCGACGATCACCACGTGTGGGATGCGCTTGAACTCGGGCATGAAGTCTCCGGCGTAGGGGTTGGAACGCGCGGTGGTGACGATCTAGCCGCTTGTTGCGCGACGCGACATATGGGCCACCTTACCGGATGCCTCGAACACGGCCCTGGCGACGTCGGTGACGGGCCTACTGGGCCTGGCCCTGCCCCCGGGCCTCGTCCACCAGCTCCCCGCTGGCCAGATCGATGGTCATGCCGAACTTCATCTCACCACCGGCGCGGCCGCCGGGAGGGTCGAGCTCGAGGCCGATGACCGCCTCGGTGCAGCAGAACTCGAAGCTGTTGTGCTCCATCAGGTCGTAGTCGGGGCCGCCCGTGAGGATCTGCACCTCGCGGACCTCGCCGTGGAAGGCGCCGGTGTCGCTGGGCTCGGCCACGATGCGGAACTCCAGCAGCGCCCGCTCGGGGAGCTCCGGGGCCGCCGCGCGGTGCTGCTGGAAGCACTCGCGGAAGCTGTCGGCGTACTCCTCGATCACGTAGTGGGCGAGCTTGCCCGAGGCCGCGTAGCGGGTGCGCTGGGTGCCGGGGGGCAGGTTGCTGGGGCCGACCGCCTCGGGGTCCAGGTCGTCGGGGCCAGCCTGGATCTGCGGCAGGTGCACGGCGGGAATGCTCCCAGAGGGCGAGCCACGGGAGCCCGAGCTCCCGTCCGGGGAGGCTGCTTCGACCGGCGTCGAAGCGGCGGACGGCGGGCCATCGGGGCCGCGCTCTCCGCGCAGCAGCCACCAGGCCAGCAGCAGGGCGATCGAGGCCGCGGCGATGAGCAGGACGACGCGTTTCATGTCCGCAGCCTATCCGCCGCCCGGTGCGTGCGCCGCCGAGGCCTCCACTGAGAGGCAGCTGAAAGTCCACGGAAGTGCCCGGGCAATGCCGCCTGACCACCGTCTGAGCCCTCGGGCGTCCACGTCGATCGCGACAAGATGTTCCGATTTCGCTACCGTGATCAGTCTGGACACCGGACCGTGGCCGGCCGCATGCCTATCTCCGTCGAGACACCCATCACGCTCAGGACCGCCAGGGGGGTGGTCGATCTCGTGCTGCGTGAGGTCGACGAGGAACTGCTGGTGGCCGAAGGCGAGCACAGCCTGCGCGCCGGCCGCGAGGCCGAGTTCCAGTTCGCGCTGCCCGGGGCCCACGCCAACCTGCGCGGACGCGTGGAGGTCGAGAAGGTCGTCAAGCTCGCCCTGGGGCCCAGCCGCAGCAAGCTGCGCATCGTCGAGATGAACAAGAACCAGGCGGGCCTGCTGCGAGAGTGGATCCTGGCCCGCGAGCGCAAGGCGGCGGCCGCGCGACCCAAGCGCAAGCCCCCGCCCCCCTCCATCGAGGAGCTGCGGGGATTGCGCAGCGGTTCCCTGGCGTCCGAGATCGCCAGCCCGGACTCGGGCGTCGGCCGGCAGGCCATCAGCGAGGCGATCACCGCCGATCCCGATCGCCCCAGGGGGCGCCACTCCAAGGTCCGGCGCGGGGTGGAGGCACGGCGCGGCCAGAGCGAGAGCGGCTCCGGCGCCCAGCGCAAGCGCCGCCGGGTCGAGGTCAAGGTGGCCTCGAACGCCAAGCCCCCCATCGTGATGATCCGCTTCAACGATCCCGAGCGCTACGTCACCTACTACTGGAAGCACCTGCACCGCGACGCCCTGCAGGTCCGCTTCGACGGCGCCGAGCTCGAGCGCGGGACCAAGGTGAGCGTGCGCCTGGTGCTCCCAGGCGGCTCCACCATCAAGTGCACCGGCCACGTGCGCGTCGCCAGCGCCGCCGGCTTCGCCCTGCGGCTGGAGCTCACCGACAGCGTCCGCAGCACCCTGCGCCTCTCGGCCGGTCCCCGCCCGCGCTCCGTCTGACCCGGAGAGCCTGTACAGGTTTTGTCCGGGATACAGGAGATCCTGGCCGCGTGAGGCGCCTCACACAAGCCGCGCCGGCTTCAAATTGCGACACTTTGTCTCAAGAATGGCGACTATCTACTGTGTCCGTGCGGACGCTTCCCACCGCAAACTGCCGATAAAACACAATATTCCCACAAAACGCAAATAGCTGAACAGGATCTGCAATGCCAGCACGCGCTCGCTACAAGATGGGAACGGTGACCCGACTCACAGGGCTCTCCGCAGGGCTCCTGCGCATCTGGGAGCGCCGCTACGACCTGGTGAAGCCCCACCGCACCAAGGGTGGGCACCGCATGTACACCCAGGACGACCTGCGCCTGCTGCTCCACGTCAAGACCCTGCTCGACGAGGGCGCCTCCATCGGCGAGGTGGCCCAGCAAGGGCGAGATGCCCTGCTCGAAGAGGCCGATCCCGACGAGCCCCCGAAGCACCACGCCCCCATCGAGCTGCCCGTGCCCCCCAAGGTGCAGAGCTCCATCGAGCGCTGGCGGGCAGCCCTGGCCGACGCGGCCGAGAGGATGGACGTGGACGCCATCGAGAGCAACCTGGACGAGGCCTTCGCCACCCTGAACGCCGACGTGGTCATCTACCAGATCATGCACCAGACCACCCACGAGATCGGCGACCGCTGGGCCGACCGGCGGCTCTGCGTCGCGGGCGAGCACCTCGCCACCGCGGTCTTCGTCCGTCGCATGCTCGCCCTGCTGGCCCAGGCCCGGGGCATCAAGCCCGACACCCCCAAGGCCCTGGTGGCCTGCATGCCCGACGAGCTCCACGCCCTGGGCGCGCTGGTCCAGGCCTGGGAGCTGTCCCGCAGCGGCTACGACGTCACCTGGCTCGGGGCCGCGCTGCCCATCGAGTCGCTGGACAAGGCCATCGAGGTCACCAAGCCCATCGCCGTCTACCTCAGCGTCACCATGAGCGAGAACTACGAGGCCTCCCGCGAGGCCCTCGCAGCGTCGGTGGCCAAGCACGGCGGGCGCATCTGCTGGTACGTGGGCGGCCACGGCGTCCCCACCGAAGACCCGCTCCTGCAGAAGCTCGGCGTCGGCCTGGCGCCCGAGGTGATCACGGGCCAGAACCCCGCCATCCTCCCGAGCAACCAAGAGCACTAGCGGGGTTCAGGGGGCCTATCGCAAGCTCAGGCCGACGCTCAGGGACACGAAGTGGACCCAGTTCTCCACGTAGCCGTCACCCGGTCCGCGGTAGCGCTGGGACGTGCCCTCGGCCCCGCCGCCGACGTAGCGCAGGTTCAGGTAGCCCTCACCGCCGAACTCGAGGGGCACGCCCACGCGCAGCGAGGCGTCGGCGATGGCGCCCACCACGTCGGTGTCGCTCCCGTTGACGTACTTGATCGGGGCGTAGAAGCCGTCCAGCTCGGCTCCCCACCAGGCGTCGCCAGCCAGGGGCTGCCGGGTGCGGAGCTTCAAGATCGGCACCGGGCCGAGATCCCGGTTGACCCGGCGCAGCTCACCGTCGGCCGAGGTGAACTGGATGTCGGCGTTGCGCAGCTGCAGAGACAGCCCCAGGGCGAGCTCCCGAGAGGGATCGGCCTGCAGGTCGTAGAGCCAGGAGGCCCGGTAGAAGTCGAAGCCGTACTTCAGGTCCACGGCGCTGCCCGCGGCGAAGCTGCCGTTGTCCACCGTGAGCTCGTCCTGCAGCTGGACCTGGGACTGCAGGGTCAGCGGCTGGTAGAGCAGCACGACGCTGTGGCGCTCGCCGAGGTCCAGATCCGCGGTGAAGCGCGTGAAGGGGAAGAGGATGTCCTGCCCGCCGTCGCGCACGTAGTCGAACATCGTGCCGTTCTGGCTGAACTGGATGCGATGCGACAGCGCCTTGACCGTGCCGATCTCGGCGGTCAGCCCCACGCGGACGTCGCGGTCCGGGCTGTTGAGCAGGGAGTTGTCGTGCAGGGGGGTGACGGCCTGGCTGGCGCCAGCGGTGACGAGGGCGGCGAAGAGGGCGGTGAACATGATGGTCTCCCGGTCGTTCGTTCTGGTTTTGTATAGGTTTTGTTCGCCGCAACGGCGAGGCCCCAGGCCCATCCACGTAGGATCTCTCACATTTTCTGTTTAGGTTTTGTTCACCCACAAGACGAAAGCCCCGCCGGTCCATAGGAACCACCCATGCCCGAGCCCGAACAGACCCCAGCTCTCCTCGCCCGCATCGCCCGCGCCGCCATCGCCCCCGTGGTGCCCCTGGCCTTCGGCGCCCCGGGATTCCACGTCGCGGCGGCGGCCTTCACCCCCCTCCCCGCGGACGCCATGGCCGGGCTCACGGTCCTGATCACGGGGGCGAACGGGGGGCTGGGGCTCGCCGCCAGCCAAGCCATGGCCAAGCTGGGGGCCACGGTGGTCATGGCCTGCCGAGATCTCGAGCGCGGTAGATCCGCCCAGGCGCAGGTGGCGGCCTCCCACACCCCACCCGAGCTGCTCGAGCTGGACGTGGCGGACCCGGGCTCCATCCGCGACCTGGCCGCCCGCTGGGGCCAGCGCCCGCTCCACGCCCTGGTGCACAACGCCGCGGTCTTGACCTCCAGCCTGGAGCGCACCCCCCTGGGCGAGGAGCGCACCCTGGCCACCAACCTGCTGGGGCCCGTCCGGCTGACCCGCGCGCTGCTCCCGGGCCTCGAGGCCGCACCGCGCGCGCGGATCGTGCTGGTCTCATCCGGCGGCATGTTCACCCAGCGCCTGGACCTCGGCACCCTCGACCCGGACCCTGGCGCCCCCTGGAACGGGGCGGTGGCCTACGCCCGCACCAAGCGGGCCCTGGTCACCACCGGCGAGCTGTGGGCCGAGGGCGCACTGCCCGCGTCCATCGCCGTCCACGCCATGCACCCGGGCTGGGCCGACACCCCCGGCGTGCGCAGCGCCCTGCCGCGCTTCCACCGCCTCACCCGCTCCTTCCTGCGGGACCCTCACCAGGGGGCCGACACCATCACCTGGCTGGCGGCCGCGCCCGCCGAGGCCCTGGGCAGCGGCGGGTTCTGGTTCGACCGCCAGCGCGTCTCCCCCACGCCGGTGCCCGGGACCGCCGATCCCCCGGACCAGCGCCGGGGCCTGCTGCCCTGGCTCGAGGCGCGCCACGAGCCGGTATGATGGAGCCTCCATGGCCCGCGACCACCGAGACCAGCAGCGCCTCATCGCCCGCTTCCAGCGGCGCGAACTCGATCGCAGGCGCCTGCTCGGCCTGACGGCGAAGGCCAGCCTGGGCGCGTGGGCGGCCGCCCAGCTCGGGCCGCTGCTGATGGGCTGTCCGGACCCCCGCGACTCCGCCGAGCCGGGGGACAGCGACGCGCCCGAGGACACGGGCTCCCCCCCCGCGGGCGACCACATCGTGGGCATCGGCGGCGGTGACAGCGTCACGGCCTGCGCAGAGCGGGCCCTGGCCCTGGCCGGGGGCCTCAGCTTCGTGCAGCCGGGGCAGTCGGTCTTCCTCAAGCTCAACGGCGTCAGCAGCGACCCCTACCCCACCACCACCAACCCCGAGCTGGTGGAGTGGCTGGTGGCCAGGCTCCTCGAGCAGGGGGCGGGATCGGTGCGCTGTGGGGACAGCCCCTGGCTCGCCGCGGCCGCCGACGCCCTCGAGGCCAGCGGCCTCGCCGCGGCCGCCGACGCCGCCGGGATCGAGATCCTCGACTTCCGGGACGAGACCGACTGGGTGGAGATCCCCGTCGAGGACGCGGCGGACTGGCCCTCGGGGATGCGGCTGCCGGCCGCCCTGCTCGAGGCCGACCACATCATCAACCTCCCCACCCTCAAGACCCACACCATCACCGGCGCCACCATGGCCCTCAAGCTGCTGGTGGGCGCCACCCACCCCGACGACCGCCGGGCATCGATGGGACCCCACGACGAGCGCATCGAGCGCCAGATCGCCCAGATCAACGCCCACGTGACCCCCACGCTCTCCATCCTGGACGGCTTCGAGGCCTGCATCGCCGGTGGCCCGATGCCCGCCAACGGCTGGGAGCAGCGCCAGCTGCGCATCGCCATCGCGTCCCAGGACCGGGTCGCCACCGACGCCTGCGGCCTGGCGGTGCTGCGCCAACACACCAGCGAGCAGCGCCTGCTGGACCTGGCGAGCCCCTGGGACGCCACCCAGCTGCGGGAAGCCATCGCCCTCGGCCTGGGGATGTCCTCCCTGTCCGAGGCCGACATCGGCTTCACCGGGGTCGACGACGACACCATCGCGGCCGTCCTGGCGGACGTGGTCGGCTAACGCTCCAGCAGCTCCGCCAGGGGGATCACCCGCAGGGTCGCCGTGGCCATGTTCGAGGTGATCAGCCGACCGCCCCAGTGGTCGTCCACCAGGAACAGGGGCTTGCCCACCTCGCCCTGGTCCAGCTCGACCGTGCCCAGCTCCTGCAGATCCGGGCCGTAGACCACGGCGGTCCCGTCGAAGGCCCGCCAGCCCACCAGCTCGCCCCCGGCCAGCTCGCCCACCACCGCCTCGAGCTCGAGGTCCCGGTCGGACAGGCGCTCGAGGCTGTCGATGTCGAAGGCGTGGCCGCCCACGTAGAGCACACCCGCCGCGCGGTGCACCCAGGAGATCTGGTAGTCGGTCTTGCCCGACAGGGCGTCGACCTCGTCGTCCGCCAGCTTGACCTCGGCCACCGGCTCGCCCTGGTCGGGATCGATCACCGTGACCACCGAGCTGTGGCTCTGGGTGGCGAAGACCCGGCCGTCGTGGACGCGGACCTCGACGATGCCGTGGTCGGTGGGGTGGATGGCCATGCCCCCCAGGCTCCAGCTCGACAGGACCTCACCGCTGACGCGGTCGAGCTCGAAGACCTCGTGATCCTTGCTGTTGGCCACGAAGAAGCTGTCCCGCTCCGGGTGCCAGGCCAGCCCACCGAAGGTGTGCAGCTCGTTGTCCTCCCGGCCCGTCTCCACCACCTCTCCGAAGGCCATGGCCTCGAGGGCCACCCGCCGCAGCTGGGTGCGAGTCTGCTCGAGGTACCACAGCTCGCCGTCCACGATCAGGGGCGCGATGGGCCAGCCCGCCGGGTCCCCGCCGCTGGCGTGCTCGAGGATCCCGTCGCGCAGGTCCAGCCGGGCCACCAGGTGGGACAGGCGCCCGGTGAGGTAGAGGACGGCCGGATCGTCCGGGTCCACGGCGGCGTACTCGAGGTGGGTGGCCACCTCCACCCGGTGCCGCAGCTCGCCGCTGTCGGGGTCGAGCCCGATGAGCTCGCCCTGATCCTCCCCGTTGATCCACAGGGTCCCGGTGGCCTCGTGGATGCGCCCGTAGCCCGCGTTCTGGCCGGTGGGATGCACCGCCTCGAGGGTCAGGTCCGGCATGGTGAAGCGGTAGGCGCGGCCCACCAGCAGGCCGTGCTCGTCCTCGAGGCCCCGGCGATCCAAGGCCAACAGCGCGCCGTCGGGGGCCACCGCCAGTTCGGTGCCCAGGAAGCCGAAGGCCGCGCGCTGTTCATCCCCCGAGCCATCACAGGCCGGCACGGCCAGGTCCGCGCTGTCCATGGCCACCAGCACGCCGTCGGGGGTCTCGGCGATGGAGACCGGCGGCAGGCTCACCGGGCAAGCGGCCTCCACCGGATCGAGGGTCTCCGCGTCGATGCGCACCAGGCTCGCTGCCTGGGAGGACGGCTCCTGCAGCGCGACGGCGAAGTGTTCACCGTCAGCCAGGGCCGTCGCGGCCAGCACCGCCTCGTCCTGGGTGAGGTGCAGCTCCACCCCGCCGGCGGCGTCCACCAGCACCAGCCCGTGCCCGTCTTCGGTGGCCCCGGCCAGCAGCACGCCGCCCTCAGGCCGGGGCGCGATCACCTTGTCCGAGCCCAGGGGCACCGAGAAGTGCTCCTGCTCGCCGCTGTCGGGATCGACGCGCACCACCGTGTTGGACTGCTCGTAGGCGACCCAGATGGTCCCCTCCCCGTCCACCGCCGGCAGGGGGCCGGCCTGATCCAGGGAGCCCAGCTCCAGCGAGCGCTCGATGCTCCCGTCGAGGGCATCGACGACCACCAGGCTGGCGGTCATGAAGGCCACCGAGACCACCCGGTCGCGCTCCTGGTCCACGGCCAGGGCTCCGTTCATCAGGTGGTTGACCCGGCCCTCGGGCAGCAGCGCGTGCACGATCTCCCCGTCGGCCCAAGGATCCCAGGCCGGGCCGCTGTGGCCGCTGTCGCCGCGGGAGTCCGCGCTGTCCACTGCGCCCCGCGGACACCCACAGCCCCACAGCAGCAGCAGCAGGGCGACGGAGAGGCAGCGGGGCATGGTGTGGCCTCGGAGAGGGCGGGGCACGGTAGCACGGGGATCGCGGCACCGACAACGCGACCTGTGAGCCGCGCCAAAGCCGCAGGTGCACGGTCGTTGACGGCGAATGCGCCCTCGTCTACCTTTCGGGGAGCGCCCCAGGACCCCGGGGCCCCGGAGAAGCCATGGCACCCCGCACACTGCTGCTGCCCGCCTTGCTCGTCACCGCCTGCAAGACCGACGTCCACGTCAGCCCCACCGAGAACCTGGCCCCGGTGGTCCACATCGAGGCCCCGGCCGATCAGGCCCGCTTCATGGAGGGCGACGCCATCGAGCTGGTGGGCACGGTGCTCGACAACAACGGGCAGGACGACCTGCACACGGTCACCTGGTCCTCCACCGTCGATCCGGGCCTGGCCACCATGGACGCCTGGCCCGACGCCGAGGGCCAGTCCCTGCTCAGCGTGACCCTCACCCCCGGCACCCACCTCATCGAGCTGTCCGCCCTGGACGAGGCCGGCCTGGGCGACGCCGACAGCATCACCGTCTTCGTGGACGAGGCCCAGCAGGAGCCCGACGCCGCCATCACCAGCCCCGCCAACTGGTCCGGCTTCTACACCGACGAGACCATCAACCTGGTGGGCCAGGTCGGCGACCTGCAGCAGGACCCCGACACCCTGGACATCGTCTGGACCGCCACCAACAACAGCAACGGCGCCATGGAGATCATCTCCCAGGTGCCCGCCGCCGCGGACGGATCGGTCACCGCCGCCTGGACCACCGAGCGGGACGAGGGCGGCTGGGTCATCGGCCTGACGGTCATCGACGAAGACGACAATGAGACCACCGACGAGGTCTTCGTCAACATCACCCTCTCCCCCGATCAGGACCCCACGGTCAGCATCACCAGCCCCGCCAGCTACGACAGCTACTACAGCCAGGACACCATCGAGCTCAACGGCCTGGTCAGCGACGTCCAGCAGGACGCCGAGAGCCTGGACATCGTCTGGACCGCCACCGAGACCTCATCGGGCCTGCCCATGGTGATCTTCGAGGGCTGGCCCAACAGCGACGGCTCCACCACCGTGGAGTGGGTCGAGCCGTCGGTGGGCAACTACGCCATCAAGCTCGAGGCCACCGACGAGGACACCAACATCGGCTACGACGAGATCTTCCTGATCATCGGGGACATCGCCGACGAGGACCTGGACGGCGACGGCTGGTCCCCCAACGACGGCGACTGCGACGACAACGACGCGACGGCCTACCCCGGCGCCGACGAGGTCTGCGGCGACGCCACGGACAACGACTGCAACGGCACCGTCGACGACCGCGACATCGACGGCGACGCCCACATCGACATCGACTGCGTCAACTACGACGGCAGCTACGACATCGACGACTGCGACGACAACGACGCCTCGGTGCACCCCGGCGCCACCGAGTACGAGGACGGGGTGGACAACAACTGCGACGGCGACATCGACGAGGGCACGCCGAGCTTCGACAACGACGGCGACTGCTACTGCGCCGGCGCCAGCTGCACCGGCACCACCGGCTCCTGCACCACCATCGCCACCGGGGACTGCGACGACACCGACGCGTCGGTCAACCCCTCCGCCGCCGACGAGCCGGACATGGACTACGTGGACAGCAACTGCGACAGCATCGACGGCGACGCCGCGGACGCCGTCTTCCTCGACCCCACCCGGGGCTCAGACGGCGCCAGCGGGCTGTCCAGCGGCGACCCCGTCTACAGCCTCGACACCGCCTACAGCATCGCCATCTCCAGCGGCATCCCCTGGATCCTCATCGCCGACGGCAGCGTCGATCTGTCTGGCGGCTTCGAGGAGGGCGTGAACCTGGCCGGCGGCTACGACTCCGGCTCGTCCTGGAACCGCACCCCCACCGTGGTGCCCGAGATCGGGGTCTCCGCCAGCGGCGAGGTCATCTCCGGCTGGACCACCGCCACCGAGTGGCAGCAGATCCGGATCGAGGCCAGCTCCAGCAGCTCCACCGGGGGCTCGAGCTTCGCCCTGCGGATCCACAGCTCCACGGGCCTGGTGCTGGACAGCTGCGAGGTCGCGGCGGGCAACGCCGGCAACGGCTCCAACGGCTCGAGCGGCTCCACCGGCGGCAGCGGCACCAGCGGCAGCACCGGCTCCAACGGCTGCGAAGACAGCTCCGGCTTCTGCGACTCCTGCAGCAGGCCGTCGGCAGGCAGCGGCGGCTCGGGCTGCAGCGGCAACAGCGGCGGCAACGGCGGCAGCCCCGGCCACGAGAACTCCAGCGGCAACTCCGGCAGCGCCGGCTCGGGCACCGGCGCGGGCTCCGGCGGCTCCGGCGGCTCCGGCAGCCGCTCCGGCAGCACCGGTGGCGCTGGCTCGAACGGCAGCACGGGCTCGAACGGCGGCGCCGGCTCGAGCTCCGGCAGCTACTCCACCTCCGGCTACACCGTGTCCTCGGGCTCCAGCGGCTCGAGCGGCTCCAACGGCGGCGGCGGCGGCGGCGGCGGCGGCGGCGGCGGCGGCAGCGACTGGTGCGACTCCTACGGTGGCGCCGGCGGTGGCGGCGCGGGCGGTGGCTGCGGCGGCTCCGGCGGCTCCGGCGGCACCGGCGGCGGCGCCTCGGTGGCCATCCTGCTCATCAGCTCCAGCATCGAGCTGATCGACAGCCTCATCGAGACCGGCGACGGCGGCGACGGCGGCTCCGGTGGCTCCGGCGGCTCCGGCGGCAACGGCGGCAACGGCGGCGCGGGCGGCAACGGCGAGGACGACTCGGGCCGCGGCGGCGACGGTGGCGACGGTGGCGACGGCGGCCGCGGCGGCCACGGCGGCGGTGGCGGCGGCGGCCCCACCGTGGGCGTGCAGTGCTCGAGCTCCACCCTCACCGTGGACTCGGACACCAGCTACAGCCTGGGCGACGCCGGCACCGGCGGCTCCAGCTCCGGCTCCGACGGCTCCGACGGCACCCGCGCCAACACCAACGGGTGCTAGCGGAAGTGATCCCAGCCCGCGGGATCGAGGGTGTGGATGCCGTCGAGCCCGAAGAGCCTTAGGCCGGGATCGGGCTCGATCCAGGCGAAGGGGATCAGCTCGATGCCCAGCTCGTGCTTGGCGCCGGCGACGATCTCGTCCTGGCGCTCCGACGGCGCCGTGAAGAGCAGCACGTAGTCCTCGCCGCCGGACAGGGCGAAGCGCCAGGGCTCCGCACAGCAGCCCAGGGCGCCCGCCTGGGCCAGGGCGCGCCCCACGGGCAGGGTCTCGCCGGCCACCAGCGCCCCGACGCCGCTGGCGCGGCAGATGTGGCCCAGGTCCTGCAGCACACCGTCGCTGACGTCCATCATGGCCGTGGCGAGCCCCCGCTGGGCCAGCCAGCGCCCCAGTTCCACCTGGGGCCGGGGCTCGAGGTGGGCCTTCACCAGCCGCTCCCTCTGGGCCGTGTCCATGCGCTGGGCGGGCTCCCGACCATCGCCCAGGGCCCACAGGCCGGCGGCGCTGAGTCCCACAGGGCCGCCCAGGAAGGCCACATCGCCGGGCCGCGCGCCCGAGCGCAGGACCACCTGATCCCGGGCCGCGGTCCCCAGCAGGGTCAGGCAGAGCACCGCGTCCTGGCGAGCGCCGGAGGTGTCGCCGCCGAGCAGGTCCACGCCGTAGCGCCCAGCGCAGGCCCGCATGCCGTCGCGCAGGGCGGTCAGCCAGTCCAGGTCCACACCGGGCACGAGGCCCGCGGCCGCGAAGGCCGCCCGGGGGGTGCCGCCCATGGCCGCGATGTCGCTGATGTTGACCGCCATGGCCTTCCAGCCCAGCTGCCAGGGCGTGATGGTCTCCCGCAGGAAGTGCACCCCCTCCACCAGCAGGTCGGTGGTCACCAGCAGGCTGCGCTCCCCGTCGAGGTCCAGCACCGCGCAGTCGTCACCGATCCCGTGCTGGACCCAGGCGTGCAGGTGGCCGCCGCCGCGGAACAGGTCGATGATCTCGAACTCACCCAGGCGCTGCTCACCCATGGGCACCTCCGTGGGACTTCGCCTATCCCAGCGTCGCGCCCTGCGTGGTTGACATGGGCGGTGTGGTGATCCACCCTGCGCCAATGCTCGGCGTCCTCTCAACCCTGGACCGGCTCATCGACCGGGTCCCCGTCTCCCCACGCTTCTTCCGCTTCTGCGTGGTGGGCACCAGCGGCGCGCTCGTGAGCTTCAGCTCCCTGTGGGCCATCAACTGGCTGCTGCCCGCCTCCTGGGGCGCGTGGGAGCACCGGGTGGCCTTGGCCGGCTCCATCATCATCGCCATCTTCACCAACTTCCTGCTCAACTACGCCTGGACCTGGAAGGACACGGACCGGGCCACCGGGGTGCTGGACTGGCTGGCGAAGCTGGGGCGCTTCTACGTGGTCTCCGCGGTGGCGGCGACGGTGCAGTACGTGGTGGCCCTGCTCGTGTTCGAGCGCACCCCCTTGAACCCGTGGCTGCTCGAGCTGATGGAGCGTTTCCTGGGGGAGACGAAGCTGGTCAACGACCCCGGCCTGTACGTCGCCACCGCCGTGGGCATCGGCACCGCCATGTTCATCAACTACTTCGCGAACCACCTCTGGACGTTCAGACAGAAGTAGACAGCACGAGGCTGTGACAAACCGCAGCGACCCCGCTCCTGAATGCACACACGCACACAGGAGCGCAGATGCCTCGCACCACCCCCCTCGTCCTCGCCTCCCTCTGGCTCGCGACCTGGGGCGTCGCCGCCTGCGCCGCCACCCGGGCCTACGCCGCCCCGCCCGCCGACGCCCCCTTGACCATGCCGGCCCCCAAGCCCTGCATCGACGGGGCCGCCTGGGCTGCCCTGGCCGATGACACCGGCTACTGGGCGCCGGACGGCCTGAGCGAGGAGCAGATCGCGCTGGCCATGGCCGACATCCTGCCGCGGCTCGAGCGCTGCGTGCCAGCGGGCCGTGAGATGAGCGCCCAGCTCACCGTCCACATCGAGGCGGCCTGCGACGGACGGGTCAGCCAGGTGCACACTGTCGACGACGGAGACCTCTCGCCCGCGATGACCAGCTGCATCGAGCGCACCATGCGCTACGCGGAGCTCCCCGCCCACGACGCCACCGACGGCTTCGGCTTCGACTACCGCCTGCGGCTGATGTTCATCGCGCCCCCCCGCGGACGCTAGTAGTCGAGGTCGTCGTCTTCGTCCTCGAGGTGCTTCTTGCGGTTGCGGACGCCGGAGATGATGCCGCTGACCAGCAGGGTGAGCCCGCCACCCAGGCCCAGCAGGGCGCTCAACATGCCCAGGAAGACGCCGACCAGCAGGCCGATCTCGATGGTCTGCGCGTGGGCCATGGCGGCGATGGCGGCCGCGTCGTCGCCCGTGGTCACGCCGCCGACGGAGAGGAGCTGACCGGACAACCAGATGGCCACGGCCCAGGCCAGCAGGCCGGTCAGGCCGGCCAGCACGCCGGTGGACCAGCCCAGGCCCTTGATGACCCAGGTGGCTCGGTTGCGGGAGCGGGCCAGCGCGATGCCGTGGATGGGGGCCAGGGCCACCACACCGACGAGCGCCAGGGTGGTGGGGTTCCAGCCGACGTCCACGCCCGCCTGCATCAGCTCGAGGCGCATGGCGGGGTCGGCCGCGCCGACGGCCATGAAGGCCATCTTCCAGCCCTGCACGGTGCCCACGATGCCCAGGCCCATCAGCAGCCCGCTGAGGCAGAGGCCGGCACCCGGGAAGTCCACGTGACGGGCGATGATGGCCCGGATCAAGGTGAGGAGACCACCGCAGAGCAGCAGGGCGAGCACAGCCCAGGTGAAGGGGCCACCGTCGAGCAGGAAGGAGATCATCGATCCTCCGAAACATCAAAGTGTAGGGCGAAGGTGTTCTAGCACGGGGTGAGCCGAGATGGGGGGGTCATCGAGGGGTCAGTCTGTGGACATGCTGCAAAGCCTTGGTCACACTGAGGGCCCCCGGAGGAACACCATGAGCCGCATCGCATTCGCCATCGCCGCCGCCCTCAGCTTCGCCAGCGAGAGCTGCATGCCCACCGGCGATCTCGACCCCAAGCCGGACACCGCCGACACCGCCCCCGGGGACACCTACGGCATAGGTCCCTGCGAGTCGGGCTTCTGCGACCTGACCGTGGTGGACGCCTCGGTGGACTGCGCCAGCGACACCACCGCGGCCCCCGAGCCCATCGAAGTGGTCGCGAGCGGCCCGGGCACGCTCACCATCCACCACCACCGGGTGCAGCAGGGCTGCTGCCCCGAGCTGAACGTCAGCGCCCTGCAGGACCTGCGCCACGACCGCATCGAGGTCCACTACGACCTGTACGACGACATGTGCGACTGCATCTGCGACCTGGACATCCAGTACACGCTGCAGGACCTCTACAGCGGCACCTTCGAGCTCGAGGCGGCCGGAGCGACAGCCACGGTCACCGTGGAGTAGCGGCGATCAGCCTTCCTGCGCTGCGGGGTCCAGGTCGGCGCCGCGGGTCAGCCAGCCGCGGAAGAACCAGGCGGCCAGCGGGCCGGCGATGGCCCAGATGAACAGCACGAACCACATGGCCTCGGGGCTCTCCCAGAAGGACAGCTCGCCGCTGGCGATGCGGGTGCCCACGCCTTCCGGGCACCACTTCAACAGCATGTGGCCCGACAGCAGGCCCACGGCGGTCTTGGCCACGAACCAGGGCAGCATGGACATGCCCAGGTAGGTGCCCTCCATGCCCTTGGGGGCGATGGCCGCGCAGTACTCGTTGAGCTTGGGGCTCCACAGGATCTCACCGAAGGACAGCACCACGAGCATCGCCAGGGACATGCGGAAGTAGCCGGTGGCCATGTCGGGGCCGAACCAGCTCCAGGGCATCATCAGCACCACCAGCGAGAAGCTGGAGATGATGGCGCCGAAGACCAGCATCTTGAAGACGTTGAAGCGGCCCACGATGGGGATGGTGAGCACGATGCCCACCACGATGCAGATGGGGTTGACCGCCTGGAGCATGCCCATGGCGACGTCCTCGCCGATGACGCGCAGCCAGTACTTGGGCATCAGCAGGTACATGTAGGTGAACACGGCGCGCACGCCGAGCACCGCCGCCATCAGCACCATCAGGCGCCAGAAGGCGTCCTGGGTGGCCACGGTCTTGAGGATCTCGACGGCGCCGAGCTTCTTCTCGGGCTCCTTCTTCTCCTCGTCCTTCTGGGCCAGGGCGCCCTCTTCCTCGGCGTCCTCTTCCATGACGGGCTCTTCGCGCCGCAGCAGGGCCACCGCGGTGACCAGGCTGAGCACACCGCAGATGGCGGCCAGGCCGTAGATCCAGGAGTTGTTCAGGTCCCACCACAGGCGCACGCCGTCGATCAGGATGTAGCCGGCCATGACCCCGCCCAGGTTCATGATCAGGTACCACAGCGAGAAGCTGGCCGATCGGCTGCGCTTGGTGCTGAAGCGGCGGTTGGCGGACTGGAAGACCGTGATGGTCATGGCCAGGCCCGGCGCGCTCAGGATGAAGAAGAACGCCACCATCCAGGTGCGAGCCGGTGCCCCTTCCCACAGCCCGAAGCCCGCCACGCCGAAGCGGCTGATGGTCTGCAGGCCGATGGCCATCAGGATGGACTTCTTGATGCCCAGGGAGTCGGTGACGGCACCGCTGACCAGCAACGACAGGGTCACCAGCACGGTCATGGTCGTGACCACGTAGCCGGCATTGACGTCGTTCATGCCGACGTTCGACGTGAAGAACACGATGCCGATGCCCAGGAACGCGAAGTAGGCGGTCGAGTCCAGGAAGTTGATGATCTGGATCGCCCAGTACTCGAGCGGGTTGTCCGCCAGGACCTTGAAGTCCTTGAAGTACTGGACCATCATCTCGACGGCGCCCTTGGGGGCCTGTGCAGGGGCAGCTTGAGCCACGGTTCACTCCACGGGGGGACAATGACGAGGTGCCGCGCCAGGTGCGGTTGTCAACGCGGCGGGTCCCGACGTTCTACCACAGCCCGCCTCCCCGGGTGGTATCCTGGGTCAGCGGGCTGGAGGAGACATGACCTCGCGCTGTGGGATCGCGCTGCTGATGGGCCTGGGCGTCGCCTGCTCGGGGCCTGCGACAGACGAGCACCCGCCCGGCATCGACGCCGACGACGACGGCCACGCCGCCAGGCTCGACTGCGACGACAGCGACCCCGCGATCCACCCCGGGGCCGAGGAGCGCTGCAACGGCATCGACGACGACTGCGACGGGCGCATCGACACCATCGACAACGATCTCGTGGACGGCCTGTGGCTGTACTGGGACGGCGACGGCGACGGCTGGGGTGTGGGCACCCTGCTCGAGACCTGCACCCCCCAGGGCTACGCCGAGCAGCCCGGGGACTGCGACGACGAGGCGGCCCGGGTCCACCCTGGCGCCACGGAGACCTGGTACGACGGCGTGGACCAGGACTGTGACTACGCCAGCGACTACGACCAGGACGCCGACCGCCACGACAGCGACGCCCACGGCGGCCGCGACTGCGACGACACGGACCCGGAGCGCAACCCCTCGGCGCTCGAGCGGCCGAACGCCATCGACGACGACTGCGACGGCGCGGTGGACGACGAGGCCTGCCACGACGGCATCGACAATGACGGCGACGCCCTGGTGGACTGCGAAGACGCCGACTGCTTCGAGCCCTGCCAGGAGACCGCGGCCTGTGAGGACGGCATCGACAACGACGACGACGGCTGGATCGACAACGCGGATCCGGACTGCTGGGGCAACCACCCGCCCATCTACACGATCTCCAGGGTCAGGGGCGGGCGGCTGGGCGTCGCCGTGCACGGCGCCGGCGTGGGCGACAAGACCTCGGGCAAGATGTTCACCTCGACCGTCACCTATCGGCACAACGCCGGCACCATGTCGTCGGTCTGGGGCTCGGTCCAGGCCATGCCGGACCACGACGAGCCGGTCCTGGCCACCTGTCAGTGGACCCTCCACAGCGGGAGCTTCTCCGCGTGGAGCCACTGGGACAGCGCGGGCGACTGCACGCCGGGCGGTGCGGCTGTGTGGCGTGGGCAGCTCGAGCTCGACTACGGCTGCGGCGCGCTGGGCACCAGCATCCTGCCCCCTCACCTCTGGGCGGGAGACGCCGGGGTCATGGGTCACTCCACGCCGGGCAGCATGGCCTGCTTCGGGTACGGGCTCCCCTGGTACACGGGCGCAACCACCGCCCACGACGCATGGAAACACGCGGGCTACACCATGAGCTTCGGGAGCGAGCGCGACATGATCCTGACCCCGGAAGGCTCGGTCTGGCCCTGACATCGGGGCAGCCCACCGCGGCGTGGTGTCGGGCTGGCCGCCGGGGGCCGGGCAGCATAGTGCAGCCGCGATTTCGGGCACGAGCACCCGCGCCCGTCCGAACCCCGAGGCGACCATGACCCGCATCCTCATCACCCTTCTGCTCGTCGGCTGCGGCGAGGACAAGACCGACGACACCCAGGCCGGCGCCGAGGCCAGCGCCTGCGACGACTACTTGGCCTGCGTCTCCGCGGCGACCCCCTCGGACCTGGGCGACGAGATCGCGACCTACGGGGACGAGGGCAGCTGCTGGGACGAGGACGCCTCCCTCTGCGCCGGCGCCTGCGAGGCGGGACTGGACCAGCTCCGCGAGGCCTACGCCGACCCGGCCTGCTGGGATGACAGCTGCGGCGAGTTCATGGCCTGGTGGACCTCGAGCTGCGGCCAGCTGGCCGACGAGGCCTGGTGCGAGCCCGCGTGGCAGGACTGGAGCGACTGCGCCATGGCCGAGGGCGGCTGCGACCCCGACGCCTGCGCGCACCTGAAGCCCCTGGCGGACGACGCCCTGTACCAGCCGGGCATGTGGCAGGCCACCTGGTCGGTCGCCGACTACGAGCAGTGCTTCGAGGCCGATGATCCCGAGGGCACGCTGGAGGCGCTGGGGCAGTTCACCCTCGACGGCGACGGCGTCGACGAGCTCGAGCTCGAGGGCAGCTACCTGGTGAAGTACATGCCCTTCCCCTCGGCCGCCGACTGCGTCATCAGCGGCGCGGACTTCAGCTGCATGCCCTCCGGCGACACCACCTGGGGCTGGAGCGGGTCCTTCAGCAGCCCCACCCAGGCCACCATCCGCTCACAGGCGCCCTCCAAGGCCTACTGCAGCTTCGACCTGCAGGGGACCATGGTCCCGGTGAACTGAGCCACCGCCCTACTCGATCCGGAACACCCGGGCGCGGGCCATGGCGCCCTCGGCCACGGGGATGCTCAGCACGCCGGCCTCGACGGTGGTCTGGAGGTACTCGACCCCGCCGGCCCGCAGGGAGCCGTCGGCCTCGTCCAGGGGCTGGACCACCGGGCCGTCCAGCTGCAGCCAGCCGTGGATGTTCGCCATGGTGTCCACGCCGTGCTCGTAGCCGGTCAGGGGATCCTCGACGCGGGGCTGGAAGTTGTAGACCGGGTCGTCGTTGAGGCCGCGGTTGCTGACCACCAGGGCGGTGAAGAAGTCGATGGCCAGCTCCTGGAAGTCGGCCCCGGTGGTGGCCTCGACCGAGTCCACGCCGGTCTCGGGCACCGAGTAGAAGCTCTTGATCCACTCGATGCCGCCCAGATCCGTGAAGGACCCATCGGACTCGATGGTCATGCCGCCGGCCTGCTCGAAGAGGTAGCGCAGGAACAGGTAGCCGCCGCCGCGCAGGGCGCCGTCCCGGGCCTGATCGTAGTAGCCGGAGCCCCGGAACAGGTCGTTGAGGCTCACCGCCTGGATGCTGTAGTCCTCGGAGCCGTAGGTGTCGGACATGTCCAGCGCGGCGGCCCAGACGTACTGGTTGCCGTTGTTGTAGCCGGTCAGGTCCTGGGCCATCGCCGAGCAACCCTCGGTCACGTAGATGTTCTCGTCCACGCCGTCGGAGCCGTTGAGCAGCACCTTGTGGTAGGCGTAGATCAGGTGGGCCAGCTCGTGGGCCACCGTCTCGGTGATGCCGCTGGCCGAGGCGCGGGAGTCGTCCGGGTCGTTGTAGCCCAGGTAGACGATCTCGTGGCCGTGGCCGTAGCCGTAGCAGCCCTCGGTCACCCCGATGTCGCACCAGGTGACGTAGGCCTGGGCGCCGTACTGGTTGACCGTGTAGGTCATCAGCACCCACAGCTTGCCGTCCTCGTCGACGTCGCTCTCTTCGCCGAAGAGCTGGCGCTCCCGGGGCAGGACGATGTCCTCGAGCTGGTCGATGACGTCGGCCATCAGATCCTCGTCCACCGAGCCGAACTCGTTCTCGGTGGTGCGGTCCTCCCAGATGACCAGCTCGTCGGTCACCTCGATGGCCTCGGCCTCGATGTCCACGTAGCGGGTGCCGTTGTAGACCTCGAACTCGAAGGTGTCGCCCACGGCCGTGCGCATGATGGGGTGGTGGCCGGCGGGGATGGGGCGGGGGTCTGGCGGGGTGACCACACGGGCGGCCGTCGCCGCCGCGCCGTAGCCGTGCTCGGTGCCCTGGGCCTCGTCCTGGCTGGTCAGCACCACGATGTAGCTGCCAGGCTGGACGATCTCGGCCCACACCTCGCCGCCCTCGGTGACCATGTCCGCCACGCCACCGACCTCGAGGTCGGCGTAGCCCGCCGGGGTGGTGTCCCCGGTGTCCTCCAGACCGGCTCCGGTGTCGATCTTGGAGTCGCTGTCCGTGGTGCAGGCGGTCAGCGCGAGCAGAGCGAGGGCGAGGGCTGGGCGCATGGGTCTCCTCCGGGTCCGTGGCCCAAAGATATCGCAGACCTGCGATGTGTGACGTGGTGGGCGCTACCGACCCATCAGCTCAGCCAGGATCTCCACCCCGCGCCGGGTCTTCTCCGGGGTCTCGCAGGTGAAGCACAGCCGGACCTGGGTCTGCCAGTGGCGCCCGAAGCTGGGGCCGGGGGCCAACACGAGGCCGCGGTCCACGCAGTCCTCGAGGAAGCCCAGCAGGCCCCGATCGTCGATGTGGTCACCAACATCGACGAACAGGAAGGTGCCGCCCTCGGGGTGGGGCACACCGAGCCGGTCCGCGGCCCACACACCCTCGCGGAGGTAGTGCTCGCGGGCCTGGTCGAGCCAGGGATCGCCGCGCTCGAGGGCCGCCAGCGCCGCCGCCTGGGATGGCGTGGGCGGGTTGTAGATCAGGTGGGTGGCGATGCGCCGGGCTTCGCGCACGACGGGCGCAGGCCCCACCAGCCAGCCGCAGCGGTTCCCCGCGTGGCCGTAGGCCTTGGAGAAGCTGTGGGTGGCGATGGTGCGCTCGGGCGCGATGCTGGCCATGGGCACCCAGGGGCCGGCGTAGGCGTAGTGCTCGTAGACCTCGTCGGCGAGGATCCACAGCTCGTGACGCCGGGCCAGCGCCGCCACCGCCCGCAGGGTGTCCTCGGGCAGCAGCGCCCCGCTGGGGTTGTTGGGGCTGTTCAGGTACAGCGCCGTGGTGCGAGGCGTGATGGCCGCCTCGAGGGCCGCGACCAGGGCGTCGGGTTCCCGGGCCAGGGGCATGACCGGCACGTCCACCGGCACCGCCCCGCGGCTCTTGACGATGCCCCGGATGAGCGGCCAGTAGGGTGAGCAGAGCAGCACCTCGTCGCCGGGATCCAGGATCGCGCCCACCGTGGCCGCCAGCGCGCCGGTGCAGCCGGAGGTGACCAGCAGGTTGCCGCGATCCACCCAGTCCATCCCGCCGTGGGCGGAGATCCGAGCCACCAGCGCCTCCCACAGGGGGCCCCAGCCAGCGGGGCTGGCGTACCGGTGAAGGTGAGGATGATCGCTGGATGTCAAATCTTCCATCCGGCTCCCCACCACGGGATCCAACCAGGTATCTCCGACGTGCAGCGCTAGTAACTCACCTTTGAAACACTCTAGTCGACGCCCCAACTCTCCGAACAGGGTGGAGGTCATGGATACCGCGGCTCGTGAAGCTTCCGGAAAGGGCATGGCACCTCCTCTCGGAGAGAGGTAACGGGGCCCTTTCGTCACGGCTCGACCATCCGGAGACTCGCATGAATCTGCGCCTGCCCGATCCCCTGATGCCCCTCGCGTCCCTCGCCTACGACCTCTGGTGGTGCTGGGACGAGTCCGCCCGCGACCTCTTCAACGACACCGACCCAGAAGGCTGGGCCGCCTCCCGGCACAACCCCGTGGTCATGCTGCGCGGCATCTCCTACGCCCGCGCCATGGACCTGGCCGAGAGCGAGGTCTTCCTGGACCACCTGGAGTCGGTGATGAAGCGCTGGCGCGCGGTCCACGATGAAGGCCCCCAGCTGGCCACCGTCGAGGGCGCCGACCTCAAGCACCCCGTGGCCTACTTCTGCATGGAGTACGGCATCCACGAGTGCCTGCCCCTGTACTCGGGCGGCCTGGGTGTGCTGGCCGGCGACCACCTCAAGTCCGCCTCGGACCTGGGCATCCCCCTGGTCGCCGTGGGCCTGTTCTACAAGGAAGGCTACTTCGAGCAGCGCATCGTCAACGGCCAGCAGCACGCCGACTACCGTCGCGTGGACCCGGCCGAGCTGCCCATGCAGCCGGTGATGAAGGACGGCAAGCGCCTGCTCATCGAGGTCCCCGAGAACCACTCGAGCTACCAGGTCCAGGCCTGGGAGGTCCAGGTGGGCCGGGTCAAGCTCTACCTGCTCGACGCGGGCATCAAGGGCGCCTCCTGGTGGCACCAGCAGTACACCCGCCGGCTGTACGGCGGCAACAACGACACCCGCATGGCCCAGGAGATCCTGCTGGGCATCGGCGGCACCCGCCTGCTCCGCGCCCTGGGCTACGACCCGGCCGTGTTCCACATGAACGAAGGCCACGCCGCCTTCCTGAGCCTCGAGCTCACCCGCGAAGGCATCGCCGCCGGCAAGTCCCCCGAGCAGTCCCTGCGCGAGGCCAAGGCCAAGACCATCTTCACCACCCACACCCCGGTGCTGGCGGGCCACGACCGCTTCACCTGGGACCAGCTGCAGTCCAACCTCGCCGGCTACCGCGAGTCCATGGGCGTGCCCGGTGGCTTCTTCATGGACCTGGGCCGCACCCGCCCCGGCGACGTGGGCGAGCCCCTGTGCAACACCATCCTCTCCCTGCGCACCTCCCGCGCCGCCAACGGCGTCTCCGCCCTGCACGGCGAGGTCAGCCGTGAGATGTGGAAGGAGCTGTACAGCACCGGCTACACCGCCCCCATCGGCGGCCGGGTGCCCGCGCCCAAGCCGGCCCCCATCGGCCACGTCACCAACGGCGTGCACCCCAAGACCTGGATGGCCTCCAGCTTCCGGCAGCTGCTCGAGCGCTGGGCCCCCGACTGGGACAAGGCCTGGATGGACCCCGAGGGCTGGGCCGAGGCCGTGGCCGAGATCCCCGACGCCGTGCTGTGGGAGGCCCGCCGCGAGGCGCGCCGCACCCTGATCGAGTGGCTGGTCACCAAGGGCATGCCCCGGCTGGACCCCGACGCCCTCACCATCGGCTTCGCCCGCCGCTTCGCCCCCTACAAGCGCGCCAACCTCATGTTCGCCGACCCCGATCGTCTGCGCGAGATCATGGACGCGGGCCCCTGCCAGGTGGTCATCGCCGGCAAGGCCCACCCCGCCGATCTGCGCGGCCAGTCCCTGATCGCCGAGATCGCCGACTGGGCCAAGGACCCCCGCTTCGAGGGTCGCGTGGTGCTGCTGCCCAACTACAACATGAAGGCCGGCCGCCTGCTCACCCAGGGCTGCGACGTGTGGCTGAACAACCCCCGCCGCCCCTACGAGGCCTCGGGCACCTCCGGCCAGAAGGCCGCCCTGCAGGGCGTGCTGCAGCTGTCGATCCTGGATGGCTGGTGGGACGAAGCCTGGGACGACACCCACGGCTGGGCCATCCGCGCCCAGACCACCAGCTCCGTCGTCCACGAGCAGGACGCCGCCGACGCCGAGGCCCTGTACGCCACCCTCGAGAACCTGGTGGTCCCCGCCTGGAAGACCCGCAACGCCTCGGGCATCCCCACCACCTGGGTCAAGCGCATGCGCCACAGCGTCGCCCAGTGCCTGCCGGCCTTCGACAGCCGGCGCATGGTCAACGACTACGTGAACATCTACAGCGCGGACTAACGAAGGCAGCGGTGCGAGGCGTCCACCTCGCACCGGCATCGAAGAGCCGGCCATCAGCAACAAGGGTCACCCCGAACGTTCCAGTCCCGCGACAGGGTGGGCCTGAACGTTCCATCTCGCGACTCAGCGGGCCGCGCCCAACGGTGGAACGTCTGTTTTCGGCGAGCCGCGACCCGTGAGTTCCGCCGAGTGGAACCCTCACCCCGACCCTGTCGCGACAATGGAACGTTCACCCCGATCCTTGTCGCAAACGCATCGGGAGCCGCGGCCGGTGGCGGGTCGCGCATGGATGTCGGTGGCAGGCGCGATGTGCACGCCAGGCCGCGCCGTCGCATCGGGAACGGGAACGGGAACGACCGCGCCACGCCGCTGGGCCCCCGCTCCCGCGAATCCCAGCTATGCTGTCCGGGGAGGTGACCCCTGCCCGGCGCACTCTTCTCGGCAGCGCTGATGTTCCTGGCAAGCGGTCCGGCCGCGGCCTGGACGCTGACGGACGGGGGCGACTGGACCCTGCCGGGACCGGTCGAGTCCATGGGGTACAACCACGCCGGGGTCGTGCTGCTCGGCGAGGTCGCCTTGTGGGTGGTGGCGCCCCTCAGCGGCACCCCGCGCCAAGAGATCGAGCCCGGAGGACGGGCGCTGCTGCTCCACGACTGGACCGGAGCGGGGGCCAGCGGCGCGCTGTTCTGTCGGGACGACGGCCTGTGGTGGGTCCCCCCCTCGTTCTTGGGCAGCGAGCAGGAGGCGGTCACCACCGTGGCCTGCGACGCGGTGGTCCCCATCGAGTTCGACGGGCAACCCGGCCTGGCCACCGCCTCCACCGCCATCCAGCTGTGGGACAGAGAGGGCGCCCTTGTCGAGGCCCTGGACATCGAGCTGTCGGGCCCGCCCATGCTGGCCTCCCGCAGCGACGGGCTGCTCGCCGCCGCGGTGGGCGACCCGGCAGCCTCGGAGCTCGGGCCACTGGGGATCAGCTCCCTCGCGGCGGGGGGCGCCATCGCCGGCCTCGGGGTGCTCGACGGCCTGTGGGCCTGGACCCTGTCCGACGCCTGGTCGCTGGCGAGCGAGGACGGGCGCACCGTCGCCCTCCCCGCGGAGCCGGGACTCTTCCTGACCGGCGAACTCGACGGCGACGAACACGACGACCTGCTGGTGCTCCACCCCGCCGCGGGCGCCGTCTCCCTGGTGCGCGGGCTGGACGGCGAGGTGATCACCGTCGAACTGGGCCGGACCCTGTCCGCCGCGGCCCTCACCGATCTGGACGGCGACGGCTGCGACGACCTGCTGGTCGCCGACAACGACCTGGGTCAGGCGTTCCTCCTGCGGGTGGAGGGCTGCGGCACCCACATCGACCACGACGGCGACGGCTACAGTGTGGACGACGGCGACTGCGACGACAGCGCCCCCGAGGCCAGCCCCGCGGGTTTCGAGGTCTGCGACGGCCTGGACAACGACTGCGACGGACGGGTGGACGAGCCCACCGTGGCCCTCGACCACAGCCTCCACATCCCCGACACCGGCCAGGAGGGCGGCTTCGACCCGCTCACGCCGGGCGACTCCGACACCGGCCAGGCGCCGGAGGGCGGCGTGTTCGTGCTCGATCTCTCCCTCGAGGGCTGCTACTCCGACGAGACCGTGGCCGTCGAAGCGAGCGCCGAAGGCCCCCTGTGGTGCGAGGCCAACAGCCTGACCGACGTCCGCTGTCGCCTGACGGATCAGGGCCCCTCCACCCTCGCCCTCGAGGCCGTCGCCATCGAGAGCGGCGAAGTCCTCGACAGCCTCGAGCTGGACTTCGGGGCGTACAACGTGGCGCCCACGCTGCTCGGGCTCCACTTCCAGGGCTGCGGGTGGGAGGCGACCCGCACCACCGTCCACCTCGAGCCGGGCGACAAGCTCGAGGGACGGTTGTTGTACGACGACCCGGGCGACGACCAGGTCACGCTGGTCGCGGAGGACGCCCCCTACGGCCCCCAGGTCAGCCCGGATGGCCACGTGCACTTCCAGACCGCGTCCTGGGACACCGGGGTCTGGGAGGTCGAGGTCGAGCTGTGGGACGAAGACGGCGGCCGCAGCGAGGACGTCTTCACCGTGTTGGTGAAACGTCAGGACCCCGGCGGGTGCAGCTACGACGGCGACGGCTGGGATGGCGGCATCTGGGACGGCAGCCTCTGGGGCGGGGGGTGCAGCGACGACGAACCCGATCCCGGCTGCGGCGCGTCGGCGTCCTCAGGCTGCCTCTGCGGCTGGGCCGGAACCACCCAGGGCTTCGGTCTGCTCGGCCTGCTGTGGGTCGCGGCACGACGGCGCAGGGCTGGCTGACCACCATCAGCAACAAGGGTCACCCCGAACGTTCCAGTCCCGCGACAGGGTGGGCCTGAACGTTCCACCTCGCGACTCAGCGGGCCGCGCCCAACGGTGGAACGTCTGTTTTCGGGGAGCCGCGACCCGTGAGTTCCGCCGAGTGGAACCCTCACCCCGATCCTGTCGCGACAATGGAACGTTCACCCCGATCCTTGTCGCTCTGCACCGACGCCCTGACCCACCGCACCGAGCCTGACAGCTCCCTAGTCCCACACCACCCGGCTCAGGAAGTTCAGCACCCGCGGGTTCACCACCTCCGGGGCCTCCAGCAGGGTCGTGTGGGTGCCCTGGGGCACCTCGAGGAAGTCCACGTCCTTGATCTCGTCGCGCATCACCCGGGACAGCTGGGCGGGGGTGAAGGTGTCCTTGCCGCCGGCCACGACCATCACGGGGACCTCGATGGTGGGCAGGACGTCGCGGGCTGAGTGCTCGATGGCGGCCAGGGCCAGGCGCAGGCCCGTGGGGACGTGCACGACCGTTTGATGGTCGTAGAAGGGCTGCATCAGCGGGCCCGAGGCGGCGGTGGAGCGCATGAGCCTGGCCACGGGGTGGACCACGGGCAGGTGGAAGATGGCGTGCCAGATCTTGTTGGTCACCCGCGGCATGAAGCGCACCAGGTTGCCCATGCTGGCCCGCCAGACCACGTCGGGTACCGAGAAGCCGTAGAAGGTGCCCAGGGGGTTCTCGTAGGGTCCGGTGAAGGCCATGATGCCCCGGAAGCGCTCCGGGTAGTTGCGGTAGGCCTCGAAGGAGATCTGCACGCCCAGGGACAGCCCCGCGACCACGGCCTTGTCGATGCCCAGGTGGTCCAGCAGGGCCACGACGTCCGCCGCGCAGGCCTGGATGGTGGCGCCGTCGTCGCTGGAGGGCGGATCCGAGGCCTCGTGCCCGCGGTGGGCGAAGCCGATGACCCGATAGTCCCTGGCCAGCTCCCGGTGCAGGAACAGGTAGTAGGAGTCCGTGCAGAACAGGCCGTTGAGGAAGACCACGACCTTGTCCGACTCGAGGTTGCCCAGCTGGTAATAGGCCAGCCGGGTGCCGTCGTGGCTGGTGAACAGCGGGCGATCGTTGCGCTTGCGGCGTCGGGCCAAAGGAGCCTCCAGTGTTCGGGGCACGGTCCCCTCCCCTATCCACTCCCGGGCCCCCCAGCTTTCCAACCCGCCCCCAGCCGAGTAGGCTCTCACCGTGCTGGTGACCTGCCCGACCCTGCTGCTGCTCGTGGGACTGCTGCTCCCCGCCGGGGCCCAGGACACAGCCCCCGAGGACGCGCCCCCCGCCGAGCCCGAGGCACCCGCCGAGCCCGCCTCCACCGACATGCCCGCCCAGCTCGAGCTGCCCGCGGACCTGCCCCCGCTGGTCCCCCCGGAGCTGCAGCACTTCGAGCAGGTGGCCTACCCCGCCGGCCTCGACGCGGGCCGGGTGGAGATCCCCCTGCTGCTGCTCATCGACGAGCAGGGAGCCGTCGAGGATCTGCTCGCCGCCGAGGGCCCCGAGCCCTTCGCGAGCCTGGCCTCCTGGGCCGCCACCCGGCTGCGCTTCGCGCCGGCCCTCGAGCTGGGCCAGCCCGTCGCGGTCGAGCTGCCCTTCGCCTACGTCTTCGAGGAGCCCCCGGTCAACCTGACCGGCTCCCTGTCCATCCACGGCACCCGCAGCCCGGCCGCCGGGGTCGAGCTGGCCGTGGGCGACCGCCGCGCCATGACCGACGGCGAGGGCCGCTTCGAGCTGCGCAACGTGGCTCCGGGCAGCTACACCGCCCGCTGCCTGGACCCCGAGGTCTCCCTCGACCCCTTCACCTTCCAGCTCGAGCCCGCCCAGCAGGTGGAGCTGGACCTCTGGGCCCAGGTGGAGTGGGACGACGGCGAGCTGGTGGGCACCTACACCCGCCGCCGCTCCCAGGTCCTCAGCCGCAGCCTGACAGCCAAAGAGGTCGCCACCACCCCCGGCACCATGGGCGATCCGGTGCGCGCGGTGCAGAACCTCCCCGGCGTGGCCCGCTCTCCCCTGGACTCCGGCTGGCTGCTGGTCCGCGGTGGCGATCCCGAGGACACCGGCCTGTACCTGGACGGCATCCGGGTGCCGCTGGTCTACCACGTGATGGGGCTGACCTCGGTGCTGCCCCCGGCCATGGTGGACCGGGTGGACTTCCACCCCGGCGGCTACGACGTGCGCTACGGCCGCGCCATCGGCGGCGTGGTGGACCTGCGCACCCAGCCGGTGCACAACCAGGGCATCGAGGGCCAGGCGGCCGTGGACCTCATCTCGTCCTCGGCCTTCCTGCGCACCCCCATCGGCAAGGAGCGCAAGACCGGCGTGGCCGTGGGCGTGCGCCGCTCCTACCTGGACGCCATCCTGGCCGGGATGGGCAAGCGCGGCATGTTCGGCCTCGAGGAGGGCGCCGAGGACATCGCGCCCCGCTACTGGGACTGGCAGCTGCGGGTGGATCGCAAGAAGGTGGGCCTGTTCGCCCTGGGCTACGACGACCTGATGCACGCCCCACAGGAGGACGCGGCGGACACCCTGCTGCACGTGGGCACCCGGCGCCTGCACGGGCGCATCGAGGGCCGGCTGTGGGGCAAGGGCCTCGAGGTCACCCCGGTCACCGGCTTCGACTGGCACCGCCTGAGCTACCCCGGCTACGACGACGGCCGCACCCGCGCCGTCTACGGCGCCCGGGCCGAGCTGCTGGACGACGGCAACGGCCCCATCGGCTGGAGCGCCGGCTTCGACTGGGAGACCAGCCGCTACAAGGTCGAAGTGGAGACCGACGAGCACCCCGCCGGCGTGGACGTGGACACGGGCATCGCCTCGGTGGACCCCTACGCCGACCTGCGCATCGGCGAGGACCGCGGCGTCACCGTGGGGATGAGGCTCGAGAACCTCTGGGTCTACGACCAGCTGGTCCGGGCCATGCCCAGCCCGCGCATCAGCGGCCGCCTGCCCGTGGGCGAGCACCTGCGGGTGGTGAGCACCGCCGGGGTCTACCACCAGTGGCCGCCCCTGGATCTCGTGGTCGCCTTGCCCCAGGGCCCCTACCTGCGCCTGGAGCGCGCCCTGTCCTCGAGCCTGGGGCTGCAGGCCGCCTGGGCCCGGTTCAGCGTCGAGTCCACCGGCTACGGCCGCTGGCTGCAGGACATCACCCTGCTCGAGGACGACGGCACCATCGGCCAGGGCCGGGGCGTGGCCTACGGTGTGGAGACCCTCGCCCGCGGTGAGCTCGGGGACCTGGCCGGCTGGGTCTCCTACACCTGGGGCCGCTCCCTGCGGCAGCAGGAGCCCGGCCACCTCTGGGAGCCCCACATCTGGGACCAGCCCCACAACCTGGTCACCGTGCTGGCCTGGGACCTGCCCGGGGGCTTCACCCTGGCCAGCCGCTTCCGCATCTCGAGCGGCTTCCCCATCGACGGCGAGCTCGAGTACGCCTACGACGTGCTGATCCTCGACCAGCGCTGCATCGCCGACCCCACCATCACCGGCCGCTACGGCTCCTGCCCGGATCCCGAGGGCCGCCTGCCCGCCAACCACACCCTGGACTTCAAGATCAGCCGGGTCTGGTCCCTGCGCTCGTGGTCCGTCGAGGGCTACCTGGACATCCAGAACGTCTACAACCGGCGCAACCCCGAGCCGGTCATCACGGGCAGCGTGGACCTGGGGAACCTCTACGCCTTCGGCTTCCCCATCCTGCCCGTGTTCGGGGTCAAGGGCATCTACCGCCGCTAGGTTCGATTATTATCGAGTTGACCCATGTGGCCATCCTTGCCATTCTCCTCGGTGCGAGCGACAATTCCCTCAACGTGGGCCCCCGCGTGGTCGATGAGCAGAGATAGAGGTTGAAGCATGGCCTGGTTCGGCAAGAAGGCAACACCCAAGCCCAAGCCCAAGCCCGAGACCGGCGTCGAGCCGAAGTCGAGCGGCGGCGCCGTCGGTGAGCTCCCGGAGCTGTCTCGCTCCATGACCCCCCAGCAGCGCGGCTTCCTGGTCACCTGCTGCGACGACGGCACCCACGCCATCATCACCTGGCCCGAGCTCGGGGTGATCCGGCGGGCGCAGTTCTACCGGGTGGACGGCGATCAGCTGCACATGACCGTCACCAACGACGGCGGCACGCCCTACGACTGCAAGCCCCGCACCCAGTGCGTGGTCTCGTTCTTCTACCGCGACCGCGCCTGCTGCTTCATCGCCTACGAAGAGTCCAAGGGCGCCGGTCAGCGCGCCGAGCTGGTGGTGCTGCGCCTGCCCACCCAGCTGGCGGTCGAGGGCCGGACCCGCTTCCGCATCCCCATCCTGCCCAAGCTCGAGCTGAGCGTCGCAGTCATCCACGAGGGGCGGCGAGTCAAGGTGCCGGAGTCCATCGACATCAGCGTCGCGGGCATGATGATCGCCTTCTCCAAGGACGCCGATCCGGGCATGCAGGCGGACACGCAGATCGACGTGGAGCTGTCCCTCGAGGGCGACAGCTACCGGGTCCCCTGCACCGTCCGGAACCGCATCGTGCGCCCGGACGGGATCCGCTACGGCATCCTGTTCCACAACGGCTCCAACGGCTTCGACTACGCCCAGGACATGGAGCTGAACGACATGATCATGGGCATCGAGCGCTTCTACGTCCGCAACCGGAACCGCTGACGCCGATCTGATATCGTCGGGGCCATGTCCCTGACCCTCGATCTCTGCGTCAAGATGCTCTACGCCCTGGGCGTGGGCGTGCTCATCGGCCTCGAACGCTCCGTGGTGCGCAAGCCCGCCACCGCCAGAGACGACCCCGAGGCCGCCACCGATCCCGAGCTGGCGCCGTCGCCGGCCGCGCCGGACACCTTCATCGGTGTCCGCACCTGCGCGGTGCTGTCGCTGGTGGGCTTCATCGCCGCGTTCCTGGGGGCCGAGCTCGCGCCGGCCGCCGCGCCCGTGCTCCTGGCCGGGGCCGTCCTGCTGGTGCTCGCCCTGTACTGGCGCTCCCCCAACCCCGACGTGGGCATCACCACCGAGATCGCCGCCGTGAGCGTGGTCGGCCTGGGCGCCCTGGCCTACGCCCACCCCCACGCCGCGGGGGTGCTGGGCCTGCTCGTGGCGGTGCTGCTGGCCGCCAAGCGCTTCGTGCAGCGCACCGTGCGCGGCTTCCGCCGGGTGGAGCTGACCGGGACCCTGCAGTTCCTGGTCATCGTGCTCATCGTCCTGCCCCTGCTGCCCAACGAGGCCCTCGATCCCTACGGCGCGTTCAACCCCTACAAGGTCGTGCTGCTGGTGGTGCTCATCTCGGGCATCAGCTTCGTCGGCTACTTCCTGACCAAGTACCTGGGCGCCGACAAGGGCCTGGGGCTCACCGGCTTGCTCGGGGGGCTGACCTCCAGCACCGCGGTCACCGCCGCGATGGCCCAGCAGGCCAAGCAGACCCCCGCCATCCGCAACGCCTGCGCGGTGGCCACCGTCATCGCCAACGCCACCATGTTCGCGCGGGTGCTGGTGGTGGTCTTCCTGCTGGACCGCACCCTGTTCATGGACCTGGCCTGGGGCCTGGGCACGATGACCGCCGCCGCCGCCCTCGGGGTGGGCATCCTCTGGCTCCTGGCTCGACGCAAGGCCGACGACGATCCCCACACCCAGCACGAGCAGGGGCTCTCCAACCCCTTCAGCCTGGGCCCCGCCGTCAAGTTCGCCGGCTTCTTCGTCCTCATCCTGTTCGTGGCCAAGCTGGCCAAGCTGTGGTTCGGCGACTCCGGCATCTACCTGGCCTCCCTGGTCAGCGGCCTGGCGGACGTGGACGCCATCACCCTGACCATCGCGGAGCAGACCAAGGACGGCTCCCTGGTCCACAGCGTGGGCGCCCTGGGCATCACCATCGCCGTGGCGGCCAACTCGGTGGTCAAGACCGGCATCGCCTTCTACAGTGGCGGTGGCCGCTTCGGCGCCATCGTGGGGCTGGTATTGGGCCTCGCCACCGGGGCGGGGATCGCCGTGCTACTGCTCGTGTGAGAGGAGCAGAGGATGACCGCCGACCGCACCCCCTGGGACCAGTACTTCATGAACATCGCCCGCGTGGTGTCCTCGCGGGCGACATGCGATCGAAAGTATGTGGGCGCCGTCATCGTCCGGGACAAGACGATCCTGTCCACCGGCTACAACGGCTCCATCCGCGGCATGCCCCACTGCACGGAAAGTGGACACATGATGGAGGACGGCCACTGCGTGGCCACCATCCACGCCGAGATGAACGCCATCATCCAGGCCGCACGCAACGGCGTGCGCATCGAAGGCGCCTCCATCTACATCACCGCGAGCCCCTGCTGGAGCTGCTTCAAGGCGCTGGCCAACGCGGGCATCCAGCGCATCTGCTACGGCGAGTTCTACAGGGACGAGCGCAGCTTCCGGGTGGCTGAGCACCTGCACATCGAGATGGTGCACATCCCCCTCACCGAGGGCAGCACCGTGCCGGTCCCGCCGTCGGAAGGCCCGCGCCACGGCTGACGACGACCCCTGGAGTGGTGGCTGGCTCACACCCTTGACGGTGTCGTGACTCTGTACAGAGTCGCGAAGCGCGCTTGCGACGGTCACTATGCGCGCGATCAGCTTCAGAGCGGGCTGGAAGCTGTGAGGCATGATCCTGCGCTGAGACCTGCGGTGGGTCCATTGCCCCCCCCATGGGCGGTCGATAGGACCGCGTTCCCTTTCGAGACACCCCCTGCATCAACGCAGGAACCCTTCAAAAAGCCCGGTTCGAGCAAAAGGCCGGCGCAACCCCCCAAAGGAGCTACCCATGTCGTACACCGACCAGGTCATGGAGCTGGTGATCAAGAAGAACCCGGCCGAGCCCGAGTTCCATCAGGCCGTCAAGGAGGTCCTCGACTCCCTGGCCGTGCTCTTCGAGCGCCGTCCCGACTACCGTCACGCCCGCCTGCTCGAGCGCTTTGTCGAGCCCGAGCGCGTGCTGATGTTCCGGGTTCCCTGGCTCAACGACCAGAACAAGGTCGAGTGCAACCGCGGCTTCCGCGTCGAGTTCAACAGCGCGCTGGGCCCCTACAAGGGCGGCCTCCGCTTCCACCCGACCGTCTACCTCGGCATGCTCAAGTTCCTCGCCTTCGAGCAGATCCTCAAGAACGCGCTGACCACCCTCCCCATGGGCGGCGGTAAGGGCGGCTCCGACTTCGACCCGAAGGGCAAGAGCGACGAAGAAGTGATGCGCTTCTGCCAGAGCTTCATGACCGAGCTCTCCCGTCACATCGGCCCCGACACCGACGTGCCCGCCGGCGACATCGGCGTGGGCGGCCGCGAGATCGGCTACATGTTCGGCCAGTACAAGCGCCTCAAGAACGAGTTCACCGGCGTCCTGACCGGCAAGGGCCTCAAGTGGGGCGGCTCCCTGATTCG
>CAYZVO010000070.1:0-5842 GCA_964481655.1 uncultured Enterobacterales bacterium
GCGCCGATCGCTACCTCATCGCGGGGGAGTGGCACTGCAATGCCGACGGCAACGCCTTGCTGGCGCGGGCCCTGGCCGAGTCGATGCTCGAGGAGCACGCCTGGGGCACCTCCGCAGGGGTCGCGCAGGAGGTCGAATGAGCCGGCGTAGGGTGCTGTTCGCGGTCGGGCTGCTGTCCCTTTCGGGGGCCTGGGGATGTCGCTGTGAGCCCCCGAACAGTGAACGGAAGCCCTCCCCGTCACCACAACCCGAGGACCTGATCACCACGCCGGAACAGCGGGAGGCCCACAAGCTCAGCGCCAAGGGCTACAACCTCGAGCAGCAGAGCTTCGGCCGCGCCCGCTTCGAGGCCGCCCCGAAGGAGCAGGTGGACCCTCTCCTCCGCGACGCACTGGCGCTCTACCAGCAGAGCGTCGAGGTCGCTCCGGGGGTGCCCACTCCGGAGCGGGGCACCAACCTCGAGGCCATCGGGCGCGTGCACCTGCTGCTCGGCGAGTACGAAGAGGCTGAGGGGTGGCTGGAGCGGGCCGCGGACACGAGCGACCGGCCGGAGTACGCCTGTCCCTACATCGCGCTGGGGAGCGTGTACCGGCGGCTTGGAAGCCCCGAACAGGCCCGCACGAGCCTCGAAGAGGCCCTGTCACGGCAGCCCCAGCGGCGGGAAGGCTACTTCCTGCTGGCCCAGTTCCACCTCGAGGTCGGCGAGCCCGAGCGCGCCCTCGAGCTCGTGACCGCCGCGCTGGGGTTGCTCGACGAGACCTCGAGGGCACAGGACACCGCCCCGGATCTCGACCGCCACCACCTGCTGGCGGTCGAGGGCTACGCCCACCTGCTGATGCAGCAGCCTGTGGAGGCCGAGCGCTGCTTCCAGCAGGCCGCGGAGCTCGGCGGGCCATCCACGGCCTCCCTGGCGGGCCTCGGCCACCTGGCGCTGGGGCGGCGGGACGCCGTCGCGGCGCAGCGCCTCCTCGATGAAGCCGCCCTGCAGCGTCGCGAACAGATCATCAACGGCTACACCGACCTCGCCTACCTCGACTTCGAGCGGGACATGGTGCTGCTGGGGCAGGCCTGGCTCGCCTCCAACCAGGGGCGGCACGAGCAGGCCGTGGCGCACTACGAGCTGCTCCTGGAGGGGCGCCCGGGCCACGTGCTGGGGCTCACGGGGCTCGGCAACAGCCTCACCTGGCTGGAGCGATACGACCGAGCTCTGCAAGCCTACAACACGCTGCTCGAGCTGGATGCCGACAACCAGTACGCCTTGGCGGGGCTGGGCATCGTGGCGCTGAACCAGGGCGAGCACGAGCGAGCTGAGCGCTTGCTCATCGAGGCCACCCAGGGGCCGGATCCCAGCTACTCCTGCCCCCACGAGGGCCTGGGCCTGCTCTACCTGCGGACCCAGCGACCACAGGAGGCGCGGCAGGCGTTCGAGGCCGCCATCGAGCTCGAGCCCGACCACGACTTCCGCAAGTACAACGGCCTCGCGCGACTCCTGATCGACGACGGCGATCGAGACGGGGCCGCGCGCCTGGTGGCCAAGTCCTTGCAGAACCAACCCGCCAACGCTGAGGCCCTGCAGCTGCAGGCCGAGCTCGAGGAGCTCGGTGTCGCGCTGCCCACTTCCGAGCCCCACGAGACCACACCATGAGAACGACGCAGCACCCCCTCTCCATCCTGATCGCTTTCGCGCTCTCCGCCTGTCCACAGCCCGACACCGGCTCGGGGGAGACGGGGCCGGTGGACACCGGTGATCCCATTGTGTGTGACGGTGTGGCAGTGGACGAGCTGGGCATCGCCATGGTCACCGTCTTCGCCGGTGAGTTCACCATGGGCAGCCCTGACAGCGAGTTGGGCCGGGTGGAGGATCTCGAGGTCCTGCACGAGGTCACGCTCACGCGCGACTTCGTCATCGGGCAGACCGAGCTGACCCAGGCACAATACCTGGCTCGGGCGGGCGACAACCCGTCGGCCTTCCAGGCCTGCGGCGAGGACTGTCCGGTGGAGAGCATCAGCTGGAACCAGGCGGCGATGTTCACCAATCAGCTCTCTGACGAGGCAGGGCTCGCCCACTGCTACACCTGCGAGGGCGAGGGCGACGCGCTCAGCTGCGCGCTGGCCTCTACCTGGTCCACCATCTACGCATGCCCGGGCTACCGCCTGCCCACGGAGGCGGAGTGGGAGTACGCCACCCGTGGCGGCAGCAGCGCGGCGTTCTCCAATGGCGGCGACCTGCTCGAGGGCACGGAGAACGACTGCGACGGTGAGCTCGCGCTGGACAACGGGGCGATCCTCGACGAGGTGGACTGGTACTGCGGCAGCACCGGCAACGACCTGACCCGCGCGGTCGGGCAGCTAAGGCCCAACGCCTGGTGTCTCCATGACGTGCACGGCAACGTCTGGGAGTGGAACCACGACGGCATGACCTTCTTCGATGGCGCGGCCGCGACCGATCCGTATGGGCGGGAGGATGAGGGCTACCGTGTGTTCCGCGGCGGCGGCTGGACGGATCACCCGCGCGCCACCCGATCGGCGAACCGGCGCGCCGATCCGCGGGACTACGCCTACGACTTCCTGGGCATGCGGGTGGCGCGCACCCTCGAACCATGAGTCGTCAGGACGTGACGACGAAGCCCTGATCGACAGCCGCTCGCCACAGGCCCTTCTCTCCGCGCACCTCGAAGAGCAGCTCGAGCAGCGCCATGGCCTTGGCCTGGTTCAGGGGGTAGCCGGCCTGCTCGAGCAGCGAGAAGCCCCGCTGCGCGGTGGTCAGCGCCCGGGCCACGACCCGCCCCACGCTGGCCCGGCACACCTCGCGGTAGGTGCCGCTGAGCAAGCCCGAGCGCATGGCCTCGAGGTGGGTGCGCTCGTCTTCGCTGCCGTGGTGGTGGATCTCCGACTGCAGCAGGTTGTGGCCCCGGGCCGTGACGTCGAGCTCGAGGTCGGTCACGTCGTCCACGTGCTGGAGCGCCAGGCCGATGGCGTGGATGCCGGCGGCCATCGTGCGGGCGCGCTCGGCGCGGGGGTCGTCCTCGAGCACCAGCAGGGGCACCACCCAGGCCAGGCCGAGCAGGGAGCCACCCTTGTGCTCGTGGATGCGGGTCACCACCTCGTCGGGAGGGATGATGCCATCGACGCCGGCCTCTTCCTCGGCCTCGACCGCGCCCACCTCGATGAGCAGGGCCAGCAGGCGCTCCACCGCCGTGGGGACCTGATCCGGGGTCAGGCTGCCGTGCTCCACGCCCCGGGCGACCACGCGCTCGAGGGCCGCGGCCCAGGTGAGCAGGCCCAGGCAGGAGCGGAAGCGGGCGGCGCCGTCGGGGAAGCGCAGGGCGAGCACGGGCTTGTCCTCGCCGTCCAGCAGGTTGTCCGCGGCGGTGACGATGCAGCGTACGCTGTGGTTGATCGCCCCCAGCCAGCGCTGCTGGTCTTCGGTCAGGCCCAAGGAACGGTAGGCGCTGATGAGCAGCAGGGAGAAGAAGTGTCGCCCGGCGTAGCGCACGGGGTTGGCCTCGCCCGTGGGTTCACCCCGCCAGCGCGGGGGCACCAGCGCGCTGGCCTCGGTGCGGGCCAGCGCCACCGCCGCGCGGTGCACTTCGATGCCCTGGTGCAGCTGCCACAGCTGGGCGAGGGTGTTCATGGGACCTCCACTGCCCGGAGGGTAGCCCGTGCTGGGCGGGATGGTCGGTAGGCTGAGCCACCGGTTTATCAGGCCGAGCGCATGTGCTCGGCGCGCGGCTCGCCTCGCTTGGTGGTACGCTCATTGTGCGAGGAGGCGCCATGGCACCCGACACACACGCCTGGCTCCCCCGCAAGCCCAGGCCCCGCCCTGCGTCTCCTCGCTACCCTTCTCTCCGTGCGGCCAGCGTCGGGCTGCTGGCGGGGCTCTGGCCCGCGGCGGCGATGGCGGACAGCGGAGACACGGGACTGGACGCGGGACCCCTCGAGATCTCGGAAGCCCAGGCCTGGGAGGCCATCCGGGAGTTGCTCGCGGCCTACACCTGGGACGCGGGGGACCCGCCGGTGGAGTTGGTGCGCAAGGGGGAGCCCTGGCACAGCGCCCGCGTGTTGCGCGATGACCACGGCGGCGAGGTGCTGGTGGCCCTCGAGGACACCCCCGATGGGGTGGATGCCATGCTGGCCGATCCCCGCGGCTGGGCGGCGGACCACAGCTGCCTGCTCTTCGAGCTCGAGGGGGCCTGCGCCCGCGCGGCCTGCGGCGAGGACATCCCGCCGGAGCGCACGGCGGAGGCCTGCGGAGTCGTCGGCGTGTTCCCCTACGGGCCCCACAGCGAACCGGTGCGGGCCGAGATGTGGCTGTACGACGACAGCGTCGGCGCCTTCATCGAGTGGAGTCAGGCCTTCGACCACCTCTGGGGCTGGCAGCTGATGGGCTGCGGCTGCGCCATCACCGAGGGGCCTGCTCGGGTGGAGTGGTACGCCATCATGGCCGCGGTGCTGGGGCTGGCGGCCCTCATCCGCCGCCGCGAGAGTTAGGCCCCAGGGCATGGATCATTCCTGGACCCTGCGCGTGGGCGTGCCCGGCGACGCCCACGCCGTCGCGGCCCTGACCATCCGGGCCTGGCGCCACGCCTACCGGGGTGTGTTGCCGGACACCGTCCTGGACGGCCTGGTGGTCGCCACCCGTGCCGAGCGCTGGCGGGCCCGGCTCGATGACCAAGGCGAGCACTGGCGGGTGATCGTCGCCGAGCGCGGCGGTGTCGTGGGCGGCTTCGCCGGATTCGGCGCAGCGCTGGCCCACGAGCTGCGCCCGGTGGCGCCGGGGCTCGGGGAGATCCTGGCCTTCTACCTGGAGCCGACCTTGTTCGGCACGGGCCTGGCCGACCAGCTGGCGGCCGAGGTCGAGGGCTGGCTCGCGGCGCGCTTCGCTGCGTCGTTCCTGTGGGTCCTCGAGGGCAACGCCCGCGCCCGGGCGTTCTACAGCCGGCGGGGCTGGATCTTCGACGGCGGCCGCGCGCCCTACGCCCGCCCCGGCTGCCGTGGCGTGCACCTCGTGCGCCACCGCTGGGCGGGGCCGGTCGCCTAGAAGCGCGGCATCTTCGAGTCGAGCAGCGTCTCGCGCAGATCGCTGATGTTCTTCCACTGCCGCTCGAGGCGGGGGTCGGCGCTGGCGAGCTCGAGCAGCTCGAGGGCCAGGTCCACCTTGCCCGACTTCATCAGCCGGCCAACGAGCAGCTCCATGGTCTTGGGGTCGCGGAACGCGCCGGAGCGCAGCACCGCATCGAACTGGGCCTTGACTTCGGGGGAGGACGCCATGGGAGCTCCGTGGGAGGGGGGCGCTCGATCCTATCCCGGCGTCGCCCTTCGCTGGAGGGGGGGACCGAAGTCGCCGTTCCAGGGGGTGCGTTGTCTCAGCGGTCCGCCTGGGGGACCGAACTCTGTGCTCCGCCGTCGGAGCCCCGATTTGGGTCCGCCTGGGGGACCGAATTCGGGGTTCCGGGGGCATGAGTCGCGTCTGGCGTCCGCCTGGGGGACCGAACCCGCCACTCCGGGAGCGGAGGGGCGACTTGGGTCCGTAGGCCCGGCCACAGCGGCCACACATACGCCATCTGGGCCCGCCCTGGCCGGTCTGGCACCTCAGAACCGGCCACAGCGGCCACACATGCGCCATCTGGACGCGTTCTGGCCGCCCCGGCACCTCAGAACCGGCCACAGCGGCGTCAGATGCGCCATCTGGGCCCGATCTGGCCGCCCCGGCACCTCAGAACCGGCCACAGCGGCGTCAGATGCGCCATCTGGGCCCGCTCTGGCCGCCCCGGCACCTCGGAACCGGCCACAGCGGCGTCAGATGCGCCATCTGGGCCCGCTCTGGCCGCCCCGGCACCTC
>CAYZVO010000070.1:5942-7721 GCA_964481655.1 uncultured Enterobacterales bacterium
GGCCGCCCCGGCACCTCAGGACCGGCCACAGCGGCGTCAGATGCGCCATCTGGGCCCGCTCTGGCCGCCCCGGCACCTCAGGACCGGCCACAGCGGCGTCAGATGCGCCATCTGGGCCCGCTCTGGCCGCCCCGGCACCTCAGGACCGGCCACAGCGGCGTCAGATGCGCCATCTGGGCGCGCGCTGGCCGGTCTGGCGCTTGGCCCCTCAACGCCCCTGGTAGATCTCCCCCGTGCTGCAGGCCAGGACGACGCTCACGGCTCCCTGGGTGAGGCCGGACTCGGTGCTCCAGGCGTTGAAGGCCTCCTGGGTCCGCGCGAGATCGCGCTTGCCCGTGGGCTTCTTGGTGACCACGCCTGCCTCGATCAGGGCCGCCACCACGTCGCTGGACAGCCGGAAGGTGTCGCGGCCGACCATGCGCAGCACCCAGGGGCCGGTGTCTCCGCCGAGCCGGTTGCCGCCGGCCTTCAAGGCCGCCCACAGGCCGATGGTGTCCTCCGCCGGCCAGGCCGCGAGCCAGGCGCCGAAGCTCCCGTGCTCCGCGGAGACCTGCCGCACGAAGGCGGCGTTGTCGATGGTGGCCAGGATCTTGGGCCGGTTGCGCACGATGCGCGTGTCCTGGGCCAGGGCGGCCACGCCCTCGATGTCCAGGTCCGCCACCCAGGCGGGGTCGAAGCCCTGGAAGGCCTCCTCGAAGCCCTCCCACTTGGCCTTGATGACCCGCCAGCGGAAGCCGGCGGCGAAGACCCGCTCGGCCATGGCCGCCAGGTAGCGGTCGTCGGGCAGCGCGGCGAGCTGTTCGGCGCTCACCACCCGGGGGAGGCGGGCGCGGAGCTCGTCCTCGCCATGGCGGGCGACGGCGCGTTCGTAGAAGGGGGCGAACGGGGTCATGGGGCCTCCGGTGATGGACCATGAATATGCACGCATCGTCGCTGCGACCGCTCATCCGGCCTCCCCGGTGGGACCGCCCACACCCGCCGCCCGCTTGACGCCCTGTGCGCCGGTGCCGAGGCTGTCGCCAGGAGGCCACCGCCGCCCGTGACCGAGAGCCCCACCCGAGCCTGCCCCGAGCCCTCGCGCCCCCGCTGATCCGCCTGGCGGTGGCGAGCCTCGCCGTTGCGACCCTGCTGGCCTACGGCGCCGAGCTGCACTGGCTGCTCGAGCGCCTCTGCCACCTGCGGGTGCAGCTGTTGTGGGCGGGGCTGGCGCTGCTGCCGGCGGTCCTGTTGGCGGGGCCCCGTCGTTGGCGCTGGGCGGTGGTGCTCGTCCTGGCTGCGCTGCTCAACGGTCGGGAGGTGACGCGGCAGCTCCCCCCAGGCCCCCCGCCCATCGAACAGCCGACTTCTCCGGCCTTGCGCATCTTCTACGCCAACCTGCTCGGCTCCAACCCCAGCGCCGCCCGCCTGCTGCCACAGCTGGCCGACGCCGACGCCGACCTGCTCGTGCTGCTCGAGCTCACGCCGTCGTGGGAGGACCGCCTGGCCGACGCCCTCGAGGGCTATCCCCACCGCGTCGTGGAATCCCGGGAGGACAACTTCGGCCTGGGCCTCTACAGCCGCCTGCCGCTGGCCGACGGCGTCATCTACGACTCACCGGTGGCGGGCTTCCCTCTGGACGTCCCGCTGGTGGAGACCTCGGTCGCCGCGCCCTGGGGCCCGGTGCGGGTGCTGGCGGGCCCCCCCCGCCCCCCCCCCACCGCCCCGGCCCCCCCCCCCCCGGCCACCCACCCCCCCCCCCCGGCCGCCCCCCACCCCGCCGCACCCCCCCCCCCCCACCAC
>CAYZVO010000070.1:7731-36855 GCA_964481655.1 uncultured Enterobacterales bacterium
GGGGGCCCGGGGGGGGTGCTGGCGGCCCACCCGGGCCCGCCCACCGCCGCGCTGGCACGCGGCGCGGGGTATCTCCAGCTCGGTGAGCTGGCCGCCACCGTCCGCGCCGAACCCACCCCGACCGTCCTGGTCGCGGATCTCAACACCACGGTCTTCGCGCCGGCCTACCGGGAGTTCATCGCGACCTCGGGGCTGCGCAACGGTCTGCACGCCGGCACCGCCCCCTGGCGGCGGGGGACCTGGCCCGCGGGCCTACCCGCGCCGCTGCGCATCTCCCTGGACCACGCCCTCGTGGGCCCCGGGCTGCAGGTGGCCCGCCAGCGGCTCGGCAGCATCTTCGGCTCGGATCATCTGCCGCTCATCGTGGATGTCGAACCCGTCGCCCTCGGGGCCTTCCCCGATGGACAGGACCGTGGGATGATCGGGCCTCCGTGAGGGAGGTTCGACATGGCGCGCCGGGATGGGCTGATCGTGGGTATCGATCTGGGGACCACCTTCTCCCTGGTGAGCGTGGTCCTGCCAGGTGACGCCGACGCCCGGCCCATGGTCCTGGACAACGCCGTGGGCGAGAAGCTCACCCCGTCGGTGGTGGCCCTTGGGGACGACGGCGAGCTGCTGGTGGGCGCCGCTGCGCTGGCCATGGCCACCACGCAGCCCGATCGGGTGGTGCGCTGCTTCAAGCGCGAGATGGGCACGGACCGTTGCTGGCGGCTGGGCGAGCGCAGCTTCACGCCCCAGGAGCTCTCCGCCATGGTCATCAAGGCCCTGGTGGCCGACGCCGAGGCGGCGCTGGGGCAGCCGGTCTCCGAGGCGGTGGTCACGGTGCCGGCCTACTTCGCCGGAGCCCAGCGCCGCGCCACCCGCCAGGCGGCGGAGCTGGCGGGCATCCCCGCTGATCGCATCATCAACGAACCCACGGCCGCGGCCATGGCCTACGGCCTGCACCACCTCCACACCGAACAGGTCGCGGTGGTGCTCGACCTGGGCGGTGGCACCTTCGACGTGACGGTGCTCGAGATCATCGAGGGTGTGGTGGAGGTCCAGTCCTCCGCAGGCGACGCCCGGCTGGGGGGCGAGGACTTCAGCGAAGCCATCGCCCGCATGCTCGCCCGCCGGATCCAGGAGGCCCACGGGTACGACGTCAGCGTCCACTTGCCGGGCTGGGCGCGCCTGCTCGAGGCCAGCGAGCGGGCCAAGCGGCGCTTGAGCGAGTCCGACGAGACCCGCGTGGTCCTGCCGGCCCTCCCGGTGGCGCCATGGATCGATCGGGACCTCGAGTTCACGGTCACCCGGGCCGAGGCCGAGGCGAGCTGGCAGCCCCTGCTGGCCCGGGTGCGGGAGCCCATCTGGCGCGCCCTGCGCGACGCCGGCATCACCCCCGCGGAGCTGGACCAGGTCCTGCTGGTGGGCGGCGCGACCCGCATGCCCGTGTTCGTCAAGGAGGTCGCGGCTCTCTGCCAGCGCATGCCGTCGCGCAGCCTGCCCCCCGACGAGGCGGTGGCCATGGGGGCCGCGGTCCAGGCGGCGCTCAAGCGGGGTCACGCCGCGGTCGAGGACATGGTGGTCACCGACGTGGCGCCCTTCTCCCTGGGCGTGGCGGTGGTGCAGGCCGTCGGCCGGCAGCACCTGGCGGGCTTCTTCGACCCGGTGCTGGAGCGGGGCACGGTCATCCCGGCTTCCCGGGTCAAGACCTTTAGCACCACCCGCGACGGCCAGACGCAGGTGCTCATCGAGGTCTACGAGGGCGAGCACTCCTTGGTGCGCGAGAACCGCAAGCTGGGGGAGTTCCTGCTCACCGGCCTCGAGCGTGGGACCGCCGGCCAGCCGGTGGAGGTGCGCTTCACCTACGACCTCAACGGTCTGCTCGAGGTCGAGATGCACGTGGCGCACCAGGGGCGCACGGAGAGCCTGGTCATCGAGCGCACCCCCGGCCAGCTCACCCCCGCCCAGATCGAGCGCGCCCGCGAGGCCATGTCGACGCTGAAGTTCCACCCCCGCGAGTCCCTGCCCAACGCCACGGCCCTGAACCGGGCCGAGGCCCTGTACGTGGAACTCACCGGCGAGCCCCGCGGCCTGCTCGGCGAGGCCATGGCCCGCTTCCGGCTTGCCCTCGAGGGCCAGGACGACGCCGAGATCCAGCGGTCCCGCGCCATGCTGCTGCACACCGTGGAGCACTTCGGGCGGGGTGAGTCGGGCCCATGACGTCAGACGAAGCCCGCTCTCTACTCGGCGTCGACCCCGGGATCGACCCCAAGGCCCTGCGGCGGGCGTATCTGCGCAAGCTCAAGAGTCACCGCCCGGATCGGGACGCCGCGGCCTTCCAGAGGCTTCGTCAGGCCTACGAGCTGCTCCAGCCGTCGGCGGGGCTGCAGGAACCGCCGGCTCGCACTGACCGGTTGGACGAGCTGGACGACCCGGACGAGGTGGTCGCCCTGCAGGAGGCCATGCACGCCTGCCACACTCGCCTGATGACCGCAGGGCCCGAGGGCGTGCTGGCAGACGCCCGCGCCGCCCTCGAGCGCTCGCTGCGACACGGCACGGCCCCACGCTGGTTCCCGACCTCGATGATGGAGCTGCTCCTGGCGTTGGTGGAGGTGGGCGCCGTCGTGGACGCCGCTGCCCTCGAAGTAGCGCTGGCGGCCTGGTTCGAGCGCAGCGGCGCGGAGCTTCGACTGCTCGATGGATTCGGGGTGGTGCAGTGGGCGCTGGTGCGGGAGCTGGGTTCGTTGCCTGATGCATTCGATCTCCGGGTGCGCCGCTGGCTGGCGGGGGCCCTGGCGCGCTGGGACTTCGACTGGGAGTGGGCGGCACTCGCCCACCAGCTCGTGCAGGACCCCAAGGGCACGGTCGCGACCCGCGCTGCGCTGGTGATCCACGCCCCAGGCCTGGCCGACCTCGCCGAGCCCCTCGACGAGCTCGAGGTCTTTGTGATGCCGGAGCCGTGGGAATCCGAGCGCGAAGAACCGCATCGCGCCACCAGGCCCATCCGCTGGGGTCGGACCCTGGCGGTCTTGGGATGCGTGGCCGGGCTGCTGGGAGTCGGGGAATGGGCAGGCCAGCGGGCAGCCCAGAAGCGGCTCGAGGAAGAGGTGATGGCGATGATCGTCGGTGATGGTGGCGAGCTGGATCTGGACAAGCTGCAGCGGCCGCGAGTCCTCGATCTCTCGGACTGGAAGGAGGCAGGCTACATCCTCAGCCCCCAGCCTGGCCGCGCGGATGTGCTGCTGCTGCGTCACTGTTTCTCGGCCACGGCGCCCTGGTCCGTCGACGACTGCGTCGAGGTGCAGTTCGCCATGCGAAACAGCCTCCGTCTCCGTTGCGACGCCGCTGTGTACAGCCTCGAGCTGCTCCAGGAGCAGCACGATGGCCGCGACGAGCTGCTGTCCTTCGCCCTGGACCTCTACGATGTCCGCTGTGGAGACGAGCTCGAATGACCCCCTCCGAAGCCCGCGCCATCCTCGGCATCGAGCCTGGCCTCGATCCCAAGGCCTTGCGGCGGGCGTATCTGCGCAAGCTCAAGACCTGCAAGCCCGAGGTCGACCCGGAGGGCTTCGCCCGGCTTCGGGGGGCGTACGAGCTGTTGAAGGACCTGGCCGCCGAGCCGGTGGTCGCTCCGTCGGTGCCCGCCGCGATCCCTGGGGCTCGGCCCGCGGCTCAGGACCCGGAGTACCGCGAGCTTGTCCCCGTGATCCTGGCGGCCTTCGGGGATGCTCGGCCCTCTGAGCTGGCCGACCGCCTGGCCTGCCGAGACGACCCCGTCGCCGTGATGGGGCTGGCGGCGCTGCTCGCCCGGCGCCGGCTCACCACCCTGGCCGCTCGCGCGCAGCGGCTGGCGCTGCGCTTGGCGTCGCGGGACGGGTTGGCCGACACCGCCTTCGTCGAAGCCGCGGTGGACATCCTCCTCGAGCTGCAGGCCTACGGCCACCACGCCGAGGCCAACGCCCTGCTCGCCGATCTGCGGGCCTGGCTCGTCGAGACGGGGCTCGAGCTGCGCGGTGGAGACTGGCCGGTGCGCTGGGTGTTGCTGCTCGAGCTGCACGCCCTGCCAGGGAGCTTCCCCGCTCGGGCGCGGGAGCTGCTGGTCGAGGCGCTTCGCTCCCGGGACCTGAGCGCGGGCCTCGCGCAGCTGGACAGGCTTCGCCACCTGCCCCGCAGCGAGTGCGATCTCGCCCTCGATCAGTTGAAGGCGCATGCGCCCCAGCTGCAGCGGGCCATGCGCGGGGTGGTCGACCTGCGGGCATTGCGCCTGCGGGAGTGGGAGCGACGGGAGGCCGAGCGCTTCGACGGCTCGGATGTGCTGTTGATGTTCGGCCTCGTGTTCGGCGGCATGATCTTCATGGCGGTCATGTTCTGGCTGGCCTCGGACATCGACGATGTGGTCGAGGACGTCCGCGCACCGATGCTGGGTGTGCTGGGCGGGCTGGATTGGCGGGCCAGCGGCCTGCCGGACTCGGTGCGCCACGCCACCGAGGCCCACTACGAGACGGCCTGCCAGGTGGACCCCGTGACCTGGCCCAGGGACGAGTGCGCCATGGCCAGGCGCACCCTCGAGCTGTCGCTCCGCAACCGCTGCGCCGAGGCCCGCCCCCTGTACCGCCAGCTGGCGGAGCGACGGGCGCCCGATGACGAGCGGCTCAGCGAGGCCGTGCTCCAGGTGCTCCGGCGCACCTGCGGCGGCCCCTGAAAAGTGACGGCCCACCGGAGAAGGTGGGCCGTCCAAGGCGTTTGGTCCTACGCCCCAAAAAACGTTGGTGTGGGACTACGGGGTGGTGAGGCAGAACTCGTAGTCGCCGCTGCCGCTGTAGCTGTAGACCACCCAGGTGTAGTCGCCGTGGCCGCCGGTGTAGGAGATGCTCTCGCTGGAGCTGGTGTCCTCGGACCGGGCGACCTCGCGCCAGGTGCCCGCGCGGCGGTTGTACTTGTAGAGGTACAGGTCGAAGTCGGCGCTCGAGTCGCCGGTGAGCTGGGCCTCGTGGGTGCCCCGGCGGGAGCCGTAGCTGCCACCATCGGGCTCGTAGGCGTAGTCGCCAGCGGCGCTCAGGGTGCCGGTGTAGCTGGCGTCGAAGCCGGTGCAGCCGGTGGTGGTGGTCCCGCCGCCGCTGCTGCCGCCGCTGCTGCCGCCGGTGAAGCCGGTGATCCAGCTCTCGTAGGCGTCCACGCGGGTGCTCACGCCGTACTGGCTGCAGTAGTAGTCGCCGTACGAGGTCACGCCGCCGACGTAGGTGTCGGAGCCGCGGAAGACGAAGGCCGGGCCGCCGCTGTCGCCGGCGCAGGGGCCCGCGCCGCCGTTCTGGCGGTAGGAGAACTGGGTGGCGCGGTCACCGGAGCCGCTGCAGCCGGTGACGGCACAGCCGAGGCCGCCGAAGCTCAGGTCCACCTGCTGCTTCTCGCCGTAGCCGCCGGTCTCGGTGTCGCCGAAGCCGGCGAAGTTGATTGTCATGCCGGCGTCCGCGCTGGAGACGGCCTGGGACGCGGGCAGCGGGTCCACCGGGGTCACCGACTCGGTGATGGGGGTGGACAGGGTGAGCATGCCGATGTCGTTGGTGATCCGGCGGGAGTTGTAGGCGGAGTGCTGGTCCACCGACGTGACCGTGTAGAGGTGGGAGCCGATGTCGGCGTAGGGGTTGTCGCCGACGTAGACCGCAACCTGGGCGGCGCGCATGGTGCCGCGGCCGGCCTCGAGGCAGTGGGCGGCGGTGAGCACGTGGGTGTCGCTGATGAGCGTGCCGGTGCAGAAGGGGTCGGTGTAGACGTAGCCGCCGTAGATCTCGTGCAGGGAGACCACCGCGTCGTGGTACCAGGCGTCCGGCGCGTCGCCGCCGTAGATCTTCTGGCTGACCGAGGCGTCGGGACCCAGGCCCTCGACCTCGATGAGGCCTTCCGTGGCGCAGGCGGACAGGCCGAGGGAGAAGAGCAGGGCGGAGGTGACAGCGAGCGTGGTCTTCACGATGAGCTCCGAGGGAAAGGGGGACACCGACGGGACCATCGGTGTGGCGCACCCTGTATGGCCCGTGAAATCGCCGGCGTCTTGTCTCTGAATGTCACAACTGAACGGAGATTCATTCCGGCGCCGAAAAGCCAGGTAGAACCGTTCAACGGCGCTCGTTTTTCTCGATCTGGACGACATTTTGACCCCAGGCTGACCCCGGGGGTCGGCGGGGTCATGGCCGCTCTCGACAGCACCTTGACAGCTCGGTTCCCAGCGCCGGAGAAAGCGCGCTATGATAGCTGCCGAAATCGATAATTCTACAATCGACCAGGGGGTCATCATGACGCTCGCTCTCGCCTTCTGCGCCCTGATCACCGCGCCCGCCGGCGCCGTCGACTACCTCCCGGGCTGGGACTACGACGACTACCCGAACCAGGACTACGTGTCGGGGGCCGACGGCTGGCGCTCTGGCTACGACGAAGATCCCTGGTACGGGGTCCTGGCCGAGACCGGGCCCTGGGTCATCCCCCTCACCGACGATCCCGATCGCGGCTACAACGGCAACTGGGGCGACGGCGGAGCCCACGACAACTGGCTGGTCAACCTGAACCACAGCTTCGACGACGCCCGCTTCGAGGGCTGCATCTACAACGAGGACGATGACGGCATGGGCGTCGTCATCAACCACACGGGCGACAGCTACTACCTGTTCTTCGTCACCGGCCACACCGGCTACTACAGCGGCCGCGAGTCCGAGGGCTCCCACCCCTTCGGCGACCGCCACGGCTTCTTCTCGGCGATCGTCAAGGTCACCGGCTCGAGCGCCACCGTGCTGGCCGAGGTGGACGACAGCATCCAGCAGTACGGCTACCACGCGGTGCGCTTCGAGCAGGACGACGGCCGGCTGGTGGCGCAGCTCTGGGACGAACGCGAGCCCGGCGGCAACCCCCGCATCCAGCTGGAGGTCACCGACTCCGACCCGCTGGGCCCGGGCAACGTGGGCTTCTACGCCTGGAACACCGGCTACGCCGACGGCGACACCGCCTGGTTCGACGCCTTCGAGGTCGACTACGTGGACGAGGACGAGGACGGAGAGCCCGACGACACGGACAACTGCGAGTCCACGGCCAACCCGGATCAGGTCGACACCGACGGCGACGGCATCGGCGATGCCTGCGACGACGACCCCATCGACCCGGACACCGGCGATCCCGACGACACCGACGACCCCAGCAACCCCGACGACACCGACGATCCCGACAACGTCGTCCCCGACACGGGCCTGCCCGCGGTGGGCGGCGGCATGACCTGCGGCTGCAGCGGTGCCCCAGCGCCGGCCGGCGCCCTGCTGGGGCTGCTCGGACTGCTGGGGCTGGCGGCACGCAGGCGGCGCTGACTGCGAACGCTGCTGTCGAGCGGGGGGCGCGTTCGCCCACTACCCCGTGTGGGCTGGGTCACCTGTATGCGCCAGGGCGCAGATGGCGCCCACTGTGTGGGATAGGGGCTCGGCGTTCCCCATCCCGGAGTCGTCGATGTCCCGCTCTGCCGTCCTGCTCGCCCTGCTGGGCCTGACCCTGTCCGCCCCCAGCTTCGCCGACGAGGCCGCCCCCGCGGCCGAGGTGCCTGCGATGGATCCCACCTGGGACCGTGGCGACGCGCTCGACGAGTACCTCATCGGCCTCGTCACCACCGAGGTGGAGCAGGAGCTGGCCGAGGGCGCTCCGGGCTTCGAGCTGGCGAAGCTCGCGGACTACGTGGACGACCACCGGGCCCTGCCCGCCAAGCTCGGCGGTCGCGCCGGCGACGCCCTGTGGATGTACCTCCCCGTGCTCCTGGCGCAGGGCGAGCTCGAGCTGGCCACCGGCCTCGTCGAGCTGCTGCGGAACCCCTACGCCAACCTCAACCCCAAGGTCATCCACCACGGCGCGCTGACCTACTCCGAGCTGCTGCGGCGCCAGGCCCGCAACGCCTCGGCCCAGCAGTCCGCCATCTACGACGTGCTCGCCGAGCTGCCCTACAAGCGCTTCTTCGAGACCACCGCCACCATCGACACGCTGCTCAAGGCCGCGGAGACCGAGGCGGGCGCCGAGCTGCCCCAGATGTACGCCTCGGCCCTGGCCAACAGCCAGACCTACCCGGCGAACCCCCGCAGCGCGTCGAGTTGGCTCTACCGCCACCACATCACCAAGGGCATCTGGGAGCACGTCGAGGTCTTCGACGCGGCCCGTGACTCGATGCAGGCCGGCATGGAGAAGGCCCAGGCCAAGGCCAAGCCCCACCGCTTCGCCACGGTGGACATGGAGCAGCGGGCGGATGACGCTCAGCGGGTGGTCATCGGCATCATGGACTCCGGCGTCGCCCCCCTGCGCTTCGACATGTACGAGAACCCCGGCGAGTGGCCCAACGGCCTGGACGATGACGGCAACGGCACGGTGGACGACATCCACGGCCTGGTCTGGGACTGGGACCCGGACAAGCGCCACCAGCACGGCAACGGCGACCTGGTGGAGCAGCTCGAGCCCGAGCTGGTCCGGGAGTTCGAGACCTACATCATCGGCTCCACCTACCGGCGCACCAACCGCGGCGACATGCCGGAAGCCGTCGCCTACAACGAGAAGCTCACGTCGCTGTCCTCCGCCGCGGAGCAGAAGGAGTTCCGCAAGCAGTTCGGCGAGATCGGCGAGTGGTCCCACGGCACCCACGTGGCCGGCCTGGCCACCGCGGGCAACCGCTGGGCCTCGGTGGCCGCCTTCCGCTTCGCCTGGACCGGCGAGGGCCGCATCTACCACGAGCGCGGTCCCTCGGATCAGGAGCTGCGCTGGGAGCGCGAGAGCATCCACGAGATGATCGAGTGGGTCAACGCCCACGACGTGCGGGTCATCAACGCCAGCCTGGGCTTCACCGTGGAGTACCAGGAGGCCGCGCTGTCCAAGGAGCGCGACGTCTTCGATCCCGAGTACCCGGCCTGGGCCAAGCTCGATGAGGACGGCAACAAGACCCACGAGCTGGACTTCGAGGCCATCCACGAGCGCGCCGTGCAGATCCAGGAGCACCGCCGGGAGACCTGGCGCCTGCTCTTCGACGGCTGCCCCGACACCCTCTTCGTGCTGGCGGCGGGCAACTCGGACCACAGCCTCACAGAGTTCATGGACGTGCCCACCACCATCCCCGTGGAGCACGACAACCTGCTCATCGTGGGCGCGGTGGACGCCGACGGCGACTGGGCCCGCTTCACCAACTTCGAGGAGGATCTGGTGCAGGTCTACGACCTGGGCGTGTTCGTCTGGAGCACCTCGCCCACCGGGCGCATGATCCCCATGAGCGGCACCTCCATGGCCGCCCCCAACGCCACCAACACGGTGGGCAAGATCTTCTCGCTCTACCCCGAGCTCTCCCCCAGCCAGGTCAAGGGGGTCATGATCGAGACCGCCGATCCGTTCCGGGCGCCCTTCAGCGGCGGCATCGTGGACGAGCCGGCGGCCGTCGAGGCGGCCGGGGAGCTGTAGCTCAGAACCCCACCCCGGCCCCGGCCAGGATCGTGATCTGGGTGCTGTCGGGCGCGGGCCCGAAGCGCAGGTCGCGCTCCACCACCCCCGAGAGGCTGATGCAGGGGACCTCCTGCCAGAAGCGGCAGGAGACCAGGCCCAGCTCGGCCAGGGGGGTGCCCAGGCCGCCACCCCACTGTCCGCGGTAGCGGTCCAGCTGTAGCAGGTGGACGCCGATCTTGCCGTAGGGCACCACGGCGTAGCGCCCCGGGTTGAGCCCCAGGGCCAGCTCGGGGCCCACCGCCAGCTGAGCCTGCTCCCGGCCGGCGCGGGCCCGGGCGAAGGCCCCCCAGGACCAGGTGATGGGCCCCTCGCCGAACCAGTGGAGGTCGAAGTCCAGCGGCTTGGTCCCGATGGTGACCGAGGAGCTGCCGATCACGCCCTGGTGGTAGGAGACCGCCACGGCGTCGGGGGCAGCGGTCACTGCGGGGGCGTAGCCTCCGGTGAACTTGGCGTAGAAGCAGCCGGACAACAGGGGGAGCAGGAGCAGGGGTGCCATGGGCTCTGCCTATCCGGACTCTCGAGGAGCGGCCGGGGGCAAGTCGCGCTATCCTCGGCCTCTGGAGGAGCCCATGCACCGTCTCGCCTTCGCCCTTCCCCTCGTCCTGCTCAGCGCCTGCACCGAGCCCGCCGACCCGGCCGAGGTCCTGCCGGAGTTCGCCGACGTGCTGGCCCGCGACATCTACGATGGCGTCTGGGACGCGGTCACGGCCGAGGGCATCGACCTGTGGCAGCTCGAGGATGGCGCCACCCACAGCGGGGAGCTGACCCTCGCCTCCCCGACGGTCGACGGCGACATCAGCGTCACCTGGGCCCTGAGCTACGAGCTGGACGCCGAGTTCGATGAGCTCGATCGCTGGACCTGGGACTTCGAGATCGAGATCGACAGCCTGGCCCTCAGCGTCGATGAGCTGTCAGGCTCCGGAAGCTGGAGCGTGGAGCACGAGCGCTACGACTACAGCAAGCAGGACCACAGCTTCGTCGGTCAGCTCTCGGTGAACGGTGAAGAGCTGCAGGACGTCGACTTCGAGGCCTACTTCAACGGCAACCTCCACTGGGTCAGCGGCACCATGGGAGGGGTCAGCGTGGAGTGGGAGAACCCCAGCCCGGACGAGTGCTGATGCGCCCCGCGATCCTGTTCTCCCTGTCCCTCTGCGCCTGCTTCGAGCGTCAGGTGGACTGCAACGACATGGCCATCGTCTCGGTGGTGGTCACGGTGGAGAGCAGCGGCTCGGTCCCCCTGGATGGCCTCGAGGTGCGCTACACCTCGAGCGGCGCGGCCTCGAAGCGCTGCGACAAGCAGGGGGGCTCCTGGCTGTGTGGCTACGAGTTGGCCGGTGACATCCTCATCGAGGCCAGCGCGGACTGCCACGGCGAGGTGAGCGAGACGGTGGTGGTCCCCATGGGCGCTTGCCACCCCGAGCAGCAGGACCTGCAGCTGCTGATGGACCCGGTGGACTGCACCCAGGAGGAGATCCCCGGGGTGGTCGTCACCGTCAGCGACGAGGACGGCGGTCCCATCGCCGACGTGGCCGTGGGCTGGGTCCCCGCCGACGAGGACTGGACGGACTTCGAGCCCTGCGAGGCCTACGACGACGGCTGGGGCTGCGCCTGGGGGCAGAGCGGCGACATCGAGCTCGAGGTCACCGCGGACGGCTACGCACCCTGGATGGACACCGTCACGGTCGACGAGGACTGCTGTGGCCCGGTGACCGAGCAGGTGGACGTGGTGCTGCTGCTCGAGGGCTAACCCTCGTCATCGGGCTCGCTCCTGTAGACCGCCGCCAGCGCGGCGTCGTCCGCCTGGGCCTCCTTGAGCGCCTGCCTGGCCCGCGTCAGGAGCTCCGCCCCGTCGAGGCCGGACTCCCAGGCCGCGAGGCCCACGCGGGCGTTGATGCGGATGCTGCTGCGGGCCTCGCCCAGGGGCTGGTCGTTGAGCAACCCCACCAGGCGGGAGGCGGTGACGGCCACGTGCTCGTGCTCGAGGTGGGGCAGCAGGATGACGAAGCGGCCATCGCCCATGCCCGCGACCATGTCGGTGCCCCGCAGGCCTCGCTCGAGGCGCTCGGCGACCTGGCGGAGCAGGCTGTCGCCGACCTCGAAGCCGAGGGCCCGGTTGATGGCGCCCAGGTTGTCGAGCTCGATCATCGCGACGCAGAGGGGCATGGCGTGGCGGGTGGCGCGGCCGATCTCGCGGCGCAGTGCCCGCTCGAGGACCTCGAGGTCCGGCAAGCCCGAGAGGGGGTCCCGGTGTGCGTGGTCCTGCAGCGTGGCGCGGTAGCTGCGTTCCCTGCTCACCACCTGGTCCAGCACCAGCAGGGCCACCAGGCCGCCGAGCAGGGAGATCAGGCCGGGCCCCAACAGCCAGCCGGTGTGCAAGCCCCCCGGCCCTGCGGGCAGCCTGGCCAGGGCGGGCGTGTGGGCGATCATCCCCGCCTGCTCGGCGGCGGTCAGGGCGGCCACACCCAGCAGCCAGGTGCAGATGTTCATCAGCGCCACCCAGCGCTCCAGCAGCATCAGGCACAGGGCGGACCCCACGACCATCAGGGACAGCAGGCCGTTGATGTGCACGCCCAGGAACAGCCCGCCGGCCAGGGGCGCGGTGGCCAGGAACAGCGCCACCATCAGCTGGTACCAGGTGGCCTCGGAGGGGCGGCCCCGCAGCGCCATCCCGAGAGCCAGCAGGGAGATGTTCACCAGGGCCAGGGCGCCCACGGTCACGCTGAGCATGGTCATGCCGCCGGGGCTGGCGATCGCGGCCCACGCCGGGGTCTTGATGGCCGTGTTGCTCAGCATGAACGCCAGCACCAGCAGCGGCAGGGACAGGCCCAGCAGCAGCATGGCGCGGGACGCACCCGGCCAGCCCAGGGGGGTGTTGAGCAGCCGGAGTGACGGGGACTCGGGCGAACCAGTGGATGGTTGCGACATGGGGAACCTCGCCTGACCTCCCGATCAGCCTACCGCATCCCCTCGATCCGCTCGGGGTGGCTGTAGACCGTCAGGGTCTTTCCGCGGGCGAAGCCGACAACCGTCAGGCCCATCTGGCGGGCCTGGAGCACCGCCTGGTGGGTGGGGGCCCCCCGGGAGATCGACACGGGAATCCCGGCCCGCTTCGCCTTCTGCAGCATGTCGGTGCTGGTGCGTCCGGTGCACAGCAGCGCGCAGCGGCTCAGGTCCACCCCCTGCATCAGCGCGCGCCCGATCACCTTGTCCACCGCGTTGTGGCGCCCCACGTCGTCCAGGACATCGTCGGGCTGGGTGCCCTCTACGCTGATGGCTGCGCTGTGGATCCCGCGGCAAGCCTTGTACAGCGCGCTGGCCTGCTGCAGCCAGCTGGTGATGGCCATGACCTGGTCCCGGTGGATGCGCAGCTCGCTCGTCAGCGGGTGCCGGGCCGCGAGCTCCACCGCCGAGGAGAACATCACGCCCCGGCCGCAGCCCGAGGTGTAGAGTCGGCGCGACAGCAGCTCCGGCTCGGGATCGTGGGCCACCCGCAGCTCGGCGCGCCAGCGGGTGGTGTCGCAGCGGAAGCTGTGGACCTCGTCGGCGCGGTCGATGACGCCGGAGCTCAACAGGAAGCCGACGCACAGCGCCTCGAGGTCACCGGGGGTGCACATGAGCGTGGCCAGCTCGGTGTCGTTGACCCGGATGGTCAGGGGCACCTCGGTGGCCAGCACCGCGGTGGTGGAGCCGACGACGTCGGCGCGGGCGCGCACGACCTCGAGCTCGACGGTGGGACCCAGGGGTTCGGCCATGAACACCTCCGCTGGCGATCGGCCAGCGGTGGCCCCTATCCCGTCAGCGCATCGGCCCGGTGAAGGTGGGCAGGGGGGTGCCCTCGAGCCAGGCCTCGACCATCGGGTCGGTGAGCAGCTTGCCGATCACGCGGTAGCGGCTGGTGTAGCTGAATGCGTCCTCGGGATCCTGGCAGGTCACCGCGGTGGGGTCGAGGTAGCTCGAGTCACAGAACTGGATCTCCTCGCCGTCGTGGATCAGCAGGCCCACGTGGTAGTCCAGCCCCACCATGTAGATCCCTCGCCCGTGCTCTCGCACAGGCTCGAGGGAGCGCTCCACCGTGGCGTCGCTGGTGCGCCAGATGAGGTCCCGGGGGGTGACCGTGAGGATGATGCGCTCCGAGGCCTGCTGGGCGAGCTTCACCCGCTCCACGTCGAAGCCGGCGTGCTGGAGCAGGGTGGAGACGTAGTAGCCGCAGGCGATGTGGCCGGTCCCCGGGACCGTGGTGGTGCCCCAGAAGTCCCAGGGCGTGCCCTGCCAGGCGGGGATGAGCTCGCTGGCGATGGCCTCGAAGGTCCGCTGGCGCGCCTCGATGAGCACCACGGCCCGGGCCTCGGGCGTACGTGCCGCGGCCCAGCGGGCCTGCAGCGCGGCCTGATCGGCCTCGATGGAGGCCTTGATGGCGGCGTACTCGGCGGCGGTCGCGGCGGCGTGGGCGTGGGACATGGGCAGGCCTGTCAGGCCCACCAGCAGCAGGAGCGAGGGAGCGGGGCGGCGGAGCATGGTCCTGTGGACACCTCGACCCCGGGGGAGGTTCCGCGCCTGCTATGCTCCCCCCATGTCCACCCTCGATCCCACCGTCCGCGCCGCCGTCGATGCCGCCCTCGAGCCCGGGGAGCAGCTGCGGGCCTGGGCCTGGGGACCCGCGGACCTGCCGGGCGATCCCGGGGCCATGCTCGGCCAGATCCTGGTGACCCTGCTCGGGGCCATGTGGCGGGCGCTGCTCTCACCGCTGTTGCGGCTGGTGGCCGTGCTGGGTGTGCCCCTGCGGCAGCAGGTCCTGGGGACCCAGTGCTGGATGGCCGTGACCGACCGCCGGGTGCTCGCCCAGCCCTTCACCCTGCAGCGGCGGGTGCTGCCCAGCGGGGTCAGCGACGACGTGCAGCTCCGCGCCAGCACCGCGGTGCGGGCCTGGCCGGTCGAGGACGCACCCCGGGCCAGCGAGGCGGTGGTGCGCTCCACCCGCATCCTGAGCTTGGCGGACCACCCTGGGCTGGTGCTGGGCTACGCCCCCGAGGCCGGGGACGACAAGGCCCGGCGCGCCATCACCCTGCGCAAGGAGTTGATGGGACCGGCCGTCACCCCGTGACCCACAGGATCTCGTGGGCCTCCCGGGCGTAGGGGGGCTGCCAGCGGTCGATCATGCGGGCCAGGACGGTGTCGGGTACGGGGTCCGGCCTGGCGGCGTTGCGGGCGCGCAGCAGGGGCTCGGGGGCCTCGACGTGCACGACGCGGACCCGGGCGTCGTAGTCCAACAGCAGGCCGATGAGGGCCTCCCGGCGGGCGCGCACCAGGTTGGTGGCGTCCCAGACGAAGTCGCGCTTTGCGCGGAGCAGGGCGCGGGCGCGCTTGCGGGCCTGCTGCACCAGGGCGCCCTGTGGGCCGCGGTGGTCGAGCTCCAGCTCCTCGCGCAGGGCGTCGAGGGAGATCACCGGCAGCTCCCCGCAGTGCTCGCGCACCCAGTGGCTCTTGCCCGTGGCGGGCAGGCCGCAGGTCACGGTCACGGTGCAGCGAGGCTCGAAGTGGGGCTCGTAGCGGGGGTTGCGGCCCGGGGTGCGGAACCAGGCCACCCGGGCGTGGTCGCTCGGGAAGGGGAAGGGGCCGTGCAGGCAGCCCAGCTCGTCGGCCAGCTCTGCGAACAGGCCGATGCGCGCGAGCTGCCGCTCCGTGTCGTCGGTGCCTTTGCCCCGGGCGTCGCAGCGGGCCAGCAGGTGCAGCAGGGCGGGGGGGATGCGCAGGGACATGGCCATGATGTCCCGCTCGATGGTGGTGCGCTGCATGGCCCAGTAGGGCACCGCGTGCAGCTGGATCAGGGCGCAGATGCGCTCGCGGGCCGCCGGATCGACGCCGAGATTCCACAGCTGGCGCCGGGCCAGGCGCGCCCCCAGCCGGGAGTGGCCGATGGAGCTGATGGTGCCGTCGTCCTCGGTCTTGGTGGTCCCCGGCTTGCCCAGATCGTGCAGCAGCGCCGCGGCGTACAGCTCGGTCCGCGGCCCGTCGTCCAGCGCCCGCCACGCCGGGTCGTCGAGCATGGCCTGGACCACCATGGTGGTGTGGGTCCAGACGTCGCCCTCCGGGTGCCAGCGGGCGTCCTGGGGGCAGTCGAGCATGGGCCGCAGCCAGGCGAGGCGCTCGAGCAGCGCGTCGAAGTCCACCCGCCAGGGCGCACCGTGCGGGCAGCCGAGCTCAGCGAGGCTCACGGCGTCTCCCGGTAGATGTCCACCCCGTCCGCCAGCCGGTTGGGGAGGATGGGGCGGTTCAGCCAGTGCCCGTCGGCGTCCATCACCGAGCTGAGGAACGAGGGCCGGATGAGCTTGTAGCGGCCCAGGACCCGGCCCTGGTCCTCCCACTTGATGTAGAGCCCCTCGGCGTCGTCGTGGGGATCGGTCTGCCGCTGCACCCGCGCGGGGTCCAGCCCCTCGGCGACCGCGGCCTGCACCAGCGCCTCGCGCCAGCCGGAGCCCTTGTACAGGGACGGGGCGATCAGGCTCCACAGCTGGTCCATGCTCCGAGCGGGCCCCTGCCACAGCACCGGCACCGGGACCACGGGCAGGCCAGCCAGCAGCGCCCGGCGCCCGGGGGTGTCCAGGAAGGCGCCGCTGGCGGTGTCGAGCACGTCGAACTCCATGAACCAGTGGGGCAGGCGGTCGTAGAACACGGTGTGCTTGGCGTAGAGCCACTCGCCGTAGACCACGTAGCGCTCGCCGAGGCGGTCCCGCAGGGCGTCCTGGTGCACCGAGGCCCAGGTCTTGAACAGGGCGAAGTGCCGCTCCCGGGCGCCCCCCACCAGGTAGTGCCCCCGGCTCTGCAGCTGCAGGCGGCCGTCGGCCCCGAAGCTGATGCCGGCGTTGGCCCCGTCGAGCTTCTCCTCGACCACGATGGGCCTGCCCGAGAGCTCCCCGAAGGGGACCGCGCTCAGGTCCTCGTCCCCCGGCTGCAGCCGGGAGCCTTCGAGGTGCTGGGTCCGGGGGTACTTGTGCATGGCGGTGTTCGTCCGAGGCGCGGGGGTATCATGGCGGCCCGAGCCCGTGCAGTGGAGCCGACCCTGACCCCCAGCCTCCATGACCTCTTCCGCGGCACCCACGCCGACCTGCCCCTGTGGCGGGCGCTGGCGACGCGCTGGGGAGGCCCCGTGCTCGAACTCGGGGTGGGCGCGGGGCGGGTGGCCCTGGATCTGGCCTCCCGGGGCGTCCGGGTGGTGGGGGTGGACAGGGACGTGGAGGCGTTGGAGAGATTGCGGGAGGCGGGTGCGGGTGAACTGCTCCCCTGCGTTCGGGCGCTGCCTGTGGAGCTGCGGGAGCTGTGCCTTGGTGAGCGCTTTCCGCTGATCATCGCCCCGGCGCGGGTGCTGGAGGAGCTGGAGCCTGTGGACGAGCTCCCGACAGTGTTGGCCGCGGTGGCGGCACACCTGGCCCCCGGCGGGGTCTTGGCGGCCCAGGTGGCCGAGCCGCCACCGTCGGATCAGCCGGCGCTGTCCATGGGGGTGGTGCACCGGTTGACCGAGCGTGATCCGTGGGGGCCTGGCGAGGTGCTCTGGCAGGAGCGGCTCGATCGGGTCGAGCGCTGTCGGCACGTGCGGGTGAGCCTGCGGGGCGTGGCCGGGCTGCAGCCGGTGGGCGCGCTCGCGCTGCACTGGGCGAGCCCCGCGACCTGGCGTGCGCGCCTGGAGGCGGCGGGGCTGACCCCTGGAGGCCCCGGTTCGATCCCGGTGGATGCGCTACGTGATCACGGCGGACCGCTGCGCACCCTGCTCGCCTGTCGGCCCTGAACGGAGGCACCCCATGCCCATCATCGCCTACAAGACCATGAACATCACCGCGGTCTGGGTCCAGGTCCGTCAGATCCGCTGCGAGGGCTGCAAGAACAGCTTCCGCTACCTGGCCATCGGCACCCGCAACGTGGCCACCACGGGCCTGCCCATCGTCTCCAGCGACGAAGGGATGCGCGGTCAGCTCGGCAAGGCGCTGCAGAAGGCCCTGGACAAGGTCGCCAAGAAGAAGAACCAGGGCGAGGGCATGTGCCCCCACTGCCAGCGCTACCAGGGCTGGATGGTCAGCAAGTCCCGCCTGAAGCACTACGGCAAGGGGCTGGGCTGGGGTGTGGCCATCGGCGGCGGCCTGGCGATCTTCGTGCCGCTGATCCTGGGGATGCTCATCAGCGGCGCCTTGGGGAGCGTGGTCACCGTCGCGGCGGCTGTGGGGCTGCCGGTGCTCGGGTTGGTCCTGGGCGGGATCTGGGCCTTCCGGAAGACCATCTCCGTCGGCCCACACACCGGCCAGGTGGATCGGCGGGCCATGAAGGACGCCGAGCACAACGACTTCATGAAGATGTGCCGGGAGAACGACTACCAGCCCGCGCTGGCCTGGTACGCCAGCATCGGCGGGCAGTTCCAGGAGAAGGTCCCGGTCATCCCCCTGGCGGACTTCCAGCAACGCGGCGGCTGACGCCTCCTCACTCAGATGGAGGCGAGCCCGCTCGGGCGGGCATGAACACCGGGAACAGCGAGGTCCGGGCCAGCTGCTGACGCGGATCCTGCGCCGGTGTCCCGACCCGCTCGAACTTGGCGGCGCGGGCGCGACACACCGGACAGCGATCGCTGGTGGGGCCCTCGTGCAGGTACCCGCAGACCAGGCACACGTGGTACTCGACCTCGCGGTCCGCGAGCAGGCTGTCCAGGGCGCGCTTGTACATGCGCTCGTGGAGTTCCTCGACGTCCCGGACCTCGGAGAAGACCTTGGCCGCCCTGCGGTCGCCGTCCTCGATGGCCTCCTGCAACATGCGGGCGTAGTGGACCCCGTTGACCTCCTGCTCCGACTCGAAGGCCTGCTGCAGGTTGGTCTGGGTGTCGGCGGCCCGCTCGAGCAGGGCGAAGTGTCGGCGGGCGTGGATGGCCTCGGATGCGGCGACCGCCCGGAACAGGGCCTCGATCTGGGGCAGGCCCTCCTTGCGGGCCTGCTCGGCGTAGACCAGCAGGCGCTGAGCCGCGCGGGCCTCCCCGATGAAGGCATCCAGGACGTTTCTCTCTGTGCGTGGGACCATGGGCTCCCCTCCTGGGTCGAAGTCTCCTTCATCCTCCCGAGGATACCCGTTCTCCTTGGCTTTGCGCGGACTGCGCGCTCGGAGCGGCGGCGGGATGTCCGCACGCTTACAGCGCCGCGCTTCGGGGCTTGCCCCGCGGGCGGCCTGTCGAGGTCGCTCAGTGAAAACCTGCATGGATCGTGTACAAAGTCGGGGGATGCCCGCTAGACCCCCACCACGGCGATGCGGTGGTTCAGCACGTGCTGCAGGCTCACCCGCCGGGCGCCGGCGTCGAGGAACAGGGCCTCGAGGGCCGCGGCGCTGAACAGCTGGATGTGCTCGGGGTTGTCGTCGGGCTTCGACGGCACCGACGCCAGCACGAAGCGGCGGGCGCAGCGCAGGGCCTCGGCTGCGGCCAGCTGCGGTCGCTCGAGGTGCTCGAGGACCTCGAGCACGGTGACGACATCGTGGCTGTCTGCGGGCAGCGGCAGGGCGCAGGCGTCGCCCTGGAGCACCGCCAGGTCGGGGTAGCCGCCGCGGATCAGCGCCTCGAGCCGGGCCACGCTGCTCGGCTTGCGCTCGAGCCCGGTGACCGGCAGGCCGGGCATGGCGGCGAGCAGGGGGAACAGGAAGCTGCCCCGGCCGAAGCCCAGGTCCAGCAGGCTCTCCGGGGCGAGCCCGCGCAGCAGCCCGATGACCCGCTCCACCCGCGCCAGCCCGTCCCGGCGCTTGAACGGGAACAGGTCGAGCCCCGCCTCGAGGGCCGCGGCGAACGTGGCCTCGTCGTCGCCCTGATCCAGCGTGGGATGGGCGCCCCGCACCCAGGCGGCCGCGAGGGCGGGGTAGTGGCGGGTCGCGGGCACCGCTAGCTCCCGGGCTCCGAATCGGGCAGCATGACCGTGAAGGCCCGGTACTGTCGGCGAGGGTCCAGCGGCGGCTCGCTGTAGGCGGTGAAGGCCACCGGCCCCAGGGCGCTGACGACCGAGGGGTTGGTCTGCTGCAGCCAGGCGACCAGGGGCGCGGCGGCGGCCCGGACGGCGTCTTCGTCCAGGGGCCCGTCGGTGATGAAGGCGACGGTGGGGATCATGGCGTCCCGGGTGGCCTCGATGCCCATGCGGTGGATGGCCCGGGGGCCGCCCTCGACGGGCCAGCTCTGCTGCAGTGCCTGGTAGGCGGCGTTGGCCTGGACGGCCTGCAGGCGGTTCAGGATCTCCACCTGCTGGGGGGTCTGGAGGGTGTCGCCGGCGTTGGCCAGCACCGCCGCGAGCTGCAGGGTCCAGCCCGCCGTGAGGATCTCCCCGGCGGCCAGGGCCAGCTCGCCCTTGCTGGCCCAGCTGGCGGCGGGCTCGCCTCGGTAGCTGTAGGTCTGGAACTCGAGGTGGGCCATGGCCCAGCCGTCGCCCGCTGGCCACAGCTCCACGTTGTAGGTCCAGCCCTGGGGCTCCCCCGGCGCCCGGTAGCTGACGAGGGCCAGCCGGGGGGACAGCCCGCTGACGGCCACCGCGCTGCGGTCGGGGGAGCTGGGGTCGTCGGGGCCGCAGGCCATGACCGCGGGCTGGGTGGCGTCGGTGTCGATGAGGCGGATCTCCCGCAGCACCAGGTGGGGGCTGGCGTTGAGGCGCTGGGAGAGCTGCTCGACCACCGGGGCGAGCTGGTCCTGCTGGACCTTGCCCTGGAAGCTGGGGTGGGCCTGGCTCCAGAGCGCCTCGATGTCCATGGCGCGGGCGCTCTCGAGGGCCGCGCGGGCGTCTCGATCCAGCCGCTCCACCATGGAGCGCTCCAGCTCGTGGAGCTCGAGGCAGCCGGTCTGGACGGGCTGGTCGGTCTGACAGGCCGCCAACAGTGAGCTGGTGATCAGGGTGACGAGGGCGACGGGGGGACGGGGCATGGGCATCGTTGCGCTAGGGGAGCAGCTCGGCGCTCACCCCGGCGGGGAGGGGGTGCAGGGAGACCAGCTCGAGGACGGCCTCGCGCAGGCGGCGCTCGCTGGGCTCGTCGCTGGTGATGGCCAGGGTCACGGCGGGGGCCATGTCCCAGCGGCTGCGGGCGCTGGCGCTGGTCGACAGGGTGATCGTGGCGACGGCGCCGAGGGGGACGACGGAGCCGTCGGGGGTGATCAGGGGCTGGTCGGCGAGGGTGTCGATGGAGTCGTTCCCGACACAGAGGGTCAGGGGGAGCTGCAGGCCACCGCCGTCATCGACGCTGCCGCCGGGCAGGCAGGACGAGGCCGCTCGCACGGCCTGGGCGAGCTGGGCCTGGGTCAGGCCGTAGGCCGCCAGCCGCGTGCGGTCCGCCTCCACGTCCACGCTCGGTCCCGGCGGTGGCAGGCCGTCGTCCACCGCCACGGTGCCACCGACGGCATCCAGGGCGTCGCTGAGCTCCTCGGCCACCGCCTGCACGCTGTCGTGATCGGGGCCCCGCAGCAGCAGCAGGGTCCGGCTGCCAGGGCCTTCCCAGCCCAGCAGTGCGAGCCCTGGCAGGGCCTGGACCGCGCGCATCAGCACGGCCACGGGCGCTGCCTCGGGGGGCTCGGCGTAGCGCAGGATCAGCTGGGCGTGCTGGGTCGTGAGGGCCAGGCCGCTGTCGCTGGGGCTGCCCAGCTCCATCAGCACGGACTCGGCGCCGGCCCGCGCGGCGATCTCCGCCAGCGGCTGGGCCAGGCTCATCAGCTCTTCGCCCCCGGCGGGCAGCTCGAGCCGTAGGGCGCGGACCCGCTCCCCCGGAGGCAGGCGCTGGGCGATCAGGCCCTGGCCGCAGCTCAGCTCGACGGGCTCGAGGGCCCGGGCGAGGCCGGCGCGCACGGTCTGCGGATCGGCGCCGGGCTGGTGGTAGATGGTCAGCAGCCCGGCGCGCATCCCGTCGAGGACCACCACGGGCGCGTGGGGGTCGCGGTCGAGGCGGATGGTGGCGACGTCCCGGAGCAACACGGGGGCACCGTCGCGCATGGCGACGACGCGTTCGCCCAGGCTGTCGAGCTGCTGGGTCCCCGCCGTGGGGACGCGGATCAGCGCGCCGCTGGGGTGGGCGGGGGCGGCCATCAGGGCGCTGGAGAGTTCCCCGCTGTCGAGCCCGTAGGCGGCCAGCCGGGCGGGGTCGGCCTCGACGACCACCCGGGGCCCCTCGAGCCCCGAGCTCACGACCTGGCGGACCCCGGGGGTGGTCAGGGCCGCGCGCTCCAGATCGCTGGCGCAGGCCTCCCAGCCCTCGGCCCCGGTGACGGCCACGCGGGTCAGCAGACCGTCCTCGGCTCCAGCGTCCAGCAGCAGGCTGGGCTCGGCGTCCTCGGGCAGGCTGCCGCTGGCGATCTGCATGCGCTCCAGCAAGGACGCCCTCATGGCGTAGGGGTCGGTCCGGCCCGGCTCGAACCAGGCGGTCACCATGGACCAGCCCTCGCTCGATCGGGACTCGACGGCCCGCACCCCGGGCTCGGCGGCGACGGCCAGCTCGACGGGCGCCGTGATCAGCTGCTCGACCTCGGCGGGGGAGGCCCCAGGGTAGGCGGTGGCGATGGTCACGCCCTCGCGGGTCTGGTCGCGGGCGCGCTCGAACAGGCCGCCGCATCCCAGCACGAGCAGGCCCACGGTGGCGGCGATGGCGGGGAGGGGTCTCATGGGGCCCCCTCACCCTGTGGTGGTGGCTTGTCCGGCGGGCCGCCGTCGACATGGTGCCAGTAGCCGTGGTCCCGCAGGTGTTCCCGCAGGGCCGGGTCGGGGGCGCTGGCGGCGTCGGGCAGGCTGGCGGCGCTCTCTGCGATGCGCTGCTCGAGGAAGGCGTCCAGGCGCTCCTGCAGCTCGGCGGCGGCGCCGCGGGTGCCGCCCTTGGCCAGGTCCTCGCGCTCCATGGGGTCGTCCTCGAGGTCGAACATCAGGTAGCCCGCCGGGGGGACCTCACCGACGCGTCCTCGCCCTGGCGCGCCCCCTGGTTGGAAGCGGATCAGCTTGGTGTCTCCCTCGCGGATGGCCACGTTGCGCTGGTCGTTGATGTGGAAGACCGCCCTGGGCTCGTACGCGCCGTGCTCCAGGCCCATCAGCGGCAGCAGGGAGGACCCCGCGGTGCCGGCCTCGGGGGTCGCCCCGGCCCGGGCGAGGATGGTGGGGGCCAGGTCGATCTGCTGGACCAGCTGGGGAACCCGCAGTCCCGGCTGGGGGGCGGACGGGTCGACCCAGATGAGGGGCACCTGCAGATCGGGCTCGTTGAGGGTGCCGTGCTGGAAGCGGCCGTTCTCACCGAGGTGGTGGCCGTGGGGTGAGGTCAGGACCACCACCGTGCGATCCGACAGCCCGGTCTCATCCAGGGCCGCCATGGCCCGCGCCAGCCCTTGGTCGTAGCTGCTCAGGACGCGGTCGTAGGCCTCGCGGACGGCGATGGCGGGATCGGGCCCGTCGCGATCCTCGGGCTCGACCTTGCCCTTCTCTTTGCCCTTTCCCCGGCCCTCGCCGGCGCCCAGGCAGCGGGCCAGCTCGCCGATGGCCAGGGTCTGCTTGTCGCTGCGGTTGCCCGTGAGGAGGGCGCAGCGCTGGGCCGTCTTCGGATCCTCGATCTGGTCCACGGTCGCCACGAACTGCAGGTCGATGTCGTGGACGAAGGCCAGCCAGGGCTCGGGGCGCTCTTCCCTCAACCAGTCCGCCAGCTCCAGGCCGCGGCCGGGGACCACGCCTTCGCCCGCCTCGTCGCCCACGACATGGGCGAAGCGGCTGCCCACGGTGCGCTCCATGCGCCCGGCGTTGGTGCCCAGGAAGGCGTAGGTGTCGTAGCCGTAGATGGTCAGCACCTCGGGGAAGGTGCGGCCGGGCCCCATCCAGCCCAGCATGGTCGAGTCGGCGGTGGGCATCACGGGGTAGCGGCCCGTCAACACGGTGGCGAGGGCGGGCATGGTCCAGCCCGCCTGGGCGACCGCCTGCTCGAAGTGGGCGCCCCGGGCGGCCAGGGCCGCGATGGTGGGCGCCACGGGGTGGCCGTCGCGGGTGGCGTGGACCCGGTCGGCGCGCAGGGAGTCGGGCACGATCACCAGGATGTTGGGCTGCTCGAGGATCGCGGCGGGCACCGGCGGCGGGGGCGTCACCGCGGGCTCGCCCTCGCAGGCGCTCAGCAGCGCCGCGAGGATCGCGCAGCCGATGGTCCGCAGGGAGCTAGTCATCCTGGTCCAGCGCCCGGATGTCGGCGCGACCGCAGCGGGACTTGCGCTTGCTCTTCCGGGCCACCTCGCCCAGGGGCTTCATGGCCGGACCCACGGGCTCCGCCAGCAGCCAGATCTCGTCGTCGGCCTTCAGGGTGTCCTGGCCCCGTTCGGCCTCGAGGCCCAGGCCCACGAAGGCGTGGCCTTTGATGTAGACCATGGCCAGGGGCAGCTCGGGCCAGGCGTGGTGCAGCAGCGCCAGGTACAGGGTGGCCTTCGAGTCGCAGTCGCCCCGGTTGCGGCCCAGCAGGGACAGGGGCCGGCGGTAGCGGTCGCGCTGCAGGGAGGCTTGTTCGTAGGGGATGCTCTGCACGAAGCCCAGGGCCAGCTCGGCGAAGGCCTCGGGGCTGTCTCCCGGGCCACCCAGCGCGGCCACCACAGGGGCGAGATCGTCGGCGTAGTCCCGCACATGGCGGATGTGATCGGGGGCGATGGCGTCGTCGATCAGGGTGAAGCCGTGCTCATCGCGGTAGGCGGCCGCGGCCTCGTCGCGCACCTGGGCAGCGTCTGCCAGGGCTTCCTTGATCTTGGCGCGGCTCTTGCCGCTGGCGCTGATCTGGATGGCGCCGCCGCTGGCGCTGACGCTGATCTCGGGGCCCTTGCGGTCCCTGGCCCAGCGGCGCACCTCGCGCACGATGTAGGTGTTGGCGTCCTTGGTCTTGTAGCGGAGCGGCTCGTCGAGATCGGCGCGCACATCGGCGGTGGGCAGCTCGAACCGCGCCCGGTGACGCTCGCCGTCGACGTCGGCCCAGCGCAGGTCGAAGGACCAGCGCTGCGGGGTTTTGTCGACCTCGAACTTCGTCTGCTCCGCGTGGAGCGGCGTGGAGAGCAGCAGCGGGAGCGCGATGGACCAGAGCACGGTGACCTCCTGGGGGAGCCCTATCTCGTGGGGGAGAACGCCGTCAGAACGTATGCTGTCCACCTTTCGTTCGAGGCTGTGCGGATAGCTTGGCACCACACGCTGGAGGAACCATGGACAAGCCCGCGACCACCGACCACGACGTCCACCGCTATGCGCGGGAGCGCTGGAGCCCCCGGGCCTTCGACCAGCGCGAGGTCCCCACCGAGACCCTCCGCAGCCTGCTCGAGGCCGCGCGCTGGGCCCCGTCGGCCTACAACGAGCAGCCCTGGCGCTTCTTCGTGGCCCGCAAGCAGGAGCCCGAGGCCTTCGCCGCCGCGGTCGAGCTGCTCGTCGAGTTCAACCAGGCCTGGGCCCGCCACGCGCCGGTGCTGCTCTTCACCGTGGCCAAGCGCAGCTTCAGCCACGACGGCTCCCCCAACGTCCACGCCTGGCACGACATCGGCCAGGCGGCCGCGTGGCTCACCGTCGAGGCCAGCTACCGCGGGCTCGCGGTGCACCAGATTGGGGGCATCCGGGCCGACGCCCTGCGCGAGGCCTACGGCATCCCCGATGAGTACGAGCCCGTCACCGCCATCGCCATCGGCTACCCCGGCGAGCCGGAGCAGCTGCAGGGTGGTTTCGCCGAGGAAGAGCGTGCCCCCCGCGTGCGCAAGCCCCAGGGCGAGACCGTCTTCGCGGGCAGCTGGGATCAGGCCTGGGAGGGCTAGGCTCCGACGATGGCGACCTTGAGGGGATGGCGCCCGTCGAGGCTCGGGAAGTCGGCGTCCGGGGGGAGCAGCTCGACACTGCGCAGGGGACGCCCCGCCTTGCGCGCGCTGCGCTCGAGCCCGTCGACCCAGGCGTCCACGTCCACCGTGGAGACGTGGTTGGTGGCGACCACGGTGCCACCGGGGGCGGTGGCCAGCAGGCTGGGCTTGAAGAGTGAGGCGTAGTCGCGCACCGGGTCGATGGCCCCGAAGGGCGAGGTGGCCCAGGTGGGCGGGTCCAGCACCACGACGTCGAACTGCCGCGGCTCGAAGCGGCGGAAGCGCCGACGTCGGGCAGCGCGGCCCTTCACCGGGAGCCCGGCGAGCTGGCGGATGGTGGGGATGACGTCGGCCTGCACCGTCTCGAAGCCCCGGGTCTCGAGGGCGTTGTGGCCGAGGTTGCGCTGCCCGACCTCGAGGGCCGAGGCGGCGAAGTCCACGTTCCAGACCTGTCGCGCGCCCCCGGCCTGCGCGGCGATCCCCACGCCGCAGGTGTAGGCGAACAGGTTGAGCACGCTGCGACCGTCGGCGTTGGCGCGCACCCAGCGACGGGTGGCGCGGAAGTCCAGGAACAGCCAGGGGTCCTTGCCCCAGGGTCGCGGCCGGATCTCGTAGACCAGGCCCTCTTCCCGGCACAGCTGCGGCGCCTCGGCTTCGGGGGGCAGCGGCAGCGGCGTGGCGGGGTGGCGGCGTTGAGCCCGGTGGTTCCACAGGGGGATGGGCTCGAAGCCCAGGGCGTCGCCGGCCGTGGCGGCCAGCCGCGGCAGGGCGCCGTCCGGGAGGGGCTCGCGGAAGGTCTGGACCCACAGCAGAGGCCCGTAGCGGTCCACCGTCAGGCCGGGGAGGCCCTCCACCGCGCCGTGAAACAGGCGGTAGGCGTCGGTGTCGCCAGTGTGCAGGGTTTCGATGAGGGCCGCGCGCGCGCGGATGGCGTCGTCGAGCAGGGCCGCGAGGGACTCGGGGGTCGGGGTGGTCATGGTGGACCGTGGTCTATCCGCGGAGGGGCCGAGGGGCTGCGTCGAGGCGATCGTGCTCGCCATCCCGACGACTTTTGGGTCTTTCTTGACACTTTGGGATTGCGGGTTTCGCACGCTCGAGGAATGTGGAGGATCGACCGCCACCGGCGCCCCCCCGCCGCAAAGGAGCGAGACCATGCGCAGCTTCACGCTTCCCCTCGTCCTCGTCGCCTCCCTCTTCCTCGTCGCCTGTGGCGAAGAGGACCCCAAGGACGACACTCAGCTGGACGACACCGCCGACGCTGACACGGACACCGACACGGACACCGACACGGACACCGACGCCGATGGCGACGCGGACGCAGACATGGACCCGCGCATCGCCCGGGTGTCCTACACGCCGGGCGAGAAGGACTGGCGCTACTCCGTCTCCACCCAGAACTACGCCCAGGGCGCCCGGCTCGAGATCCTGGGTACCGTGGACGAGGCCGAGCACACCGAGGCCCAGCCCCTGAACGAGGCGCAGTCCAGCGATGAGCCCCCCGGCCAGATCTGGGCCAAGGCGCTGCCCCTCGCGGAGTCGGTGGACAAGCAGCTCGACGGCGCCAACTCCGCGTATGGCACCGACGAGGCGAGCGTCGCCGGCATGACCTGGATGGCCACCATCGTGGTCGGCGGCGAGGCCGTCGATTGCGTGGTCTGGGGTCTCGCGCCCCAGTACTTCGGCAAGTACGGCTGCCGGGACATCGAGCCCGACATCGGTGGCGGCGAAGAGCCCCCTCCCGCCGAGTAGCGCGAGCAGCCCTACAGGCCCGCGACCCGCTTCACGAACCCCCAGCTCTGGGCGGCGACCTGCTCCCACTCCGCGTCGACGGTCAGGGTGTGACCGGAGCCGGTGAGGGTCACCAGCTGCTTGTCCTCCGACCCTAGGCCGGCGAGCACCTGCTGTGAGGACTCGATGGGCACGACGGTGTCCAGGGTGGAGTGGAACAGCAGCGCGGGGCAGACGATCTCCGGCAGGCGTGGCCGGACCAGGCGCTGCCCGCGCCACAGCTGCTCGGCGCCACCCATGGGCTCGACGTCGTAGCTGTAGACCCGCCGATCGGTGGCGGGGTCGGCGTGGGTCTTGGGCCCCTTGGGGCGCAGGCCCCGCACGTGCTTGTACAGCCCCGCGAGGGGCAGCAGCCGGTTGGCCACGCGCAGGGCGGGGGCGTAGAGCAGCAGCCCCGCGACCTGGGGGCTGTGGGCCGCCAGGTGGAGCGCCAGCAGGCCGCCCATGGACAGACCGCCCACGAAGACCATGGTGCAGCGCTGCTCGAGCCAGGCGAGGGAGGCCTCCACATGCTGGGTCCAGCTCTCCCAGCTCACCCGGTTCAGGTCCCCGGGTCGGGTGCCGTGCCCGGGCAGCAGGGGCGCCATCACCGTGAGCCCCCGGGACTGCAGGTGCTCGCCGAGGGGCCGCAGCTCCGGCGGCGCCCCCGTGAAGCCGTGGATCAGCAGGACCCCGACGGGCCCACCCTCGAGGACGAAGGGTGCTGGATCGAGGTGGGTGTGCTGGGTCATGGGGCGATCCTCCGGGCTCAGTCCACGAGCTCCCACTCGGTGAAGGTCGCGGAGCCTGCGCAGTGGGCGCTGTAGGAGCCCAGCTGCATGCGAACCAGCCACCCCTCGGGGCTGAGGGCCAGCTTGCCGTCGCCGCTGACGGTGTCGAAGACGGTCGCGGCGCCGCCGTCGCCGGGGAGCAGCTCGATCTCGTCGTCGGTGGTCTCGATGTACAGGTCGCCGTTGTAGTCGAAGACCATGTCCAGGATGTCGGCCCCGGCGGTGTACTCGAGGGTGGTTGTGCCCGTGCTGGTGTCGATGTGGTGGACCTCGTCGTCCACAGAGACCCACAGATCCTCGTCGGCGTCCAGGGCCACGCTCTCCACCCGGGCGCTCATGGTGGCCATGGTGGTGGCGGTGCCGGCGCTGTCCACGCAGCTGACGTCGCCCGCGCCGGCCCAGTTGCTGAACCAGATGCAGCCGAGGCTGTCCATGGCCAGGGAGCTGGGGCCGTAGTTGGCGAAGCCATTGGTCCACAGGGAGCCGTAGGAGGTCGAGCCCCGGGCCACGTAGGGCAGGCTCGAGCCGCTCTGGTAGCCGAAGCCGTTGTAGGAGTTGTAGCCGACCACCACCGCGTTGTTGCTCGGGTCGGTGCAGACCCCGTTCATGTTGTAGTTGGAGTAGCCGGTGAGCGTGGTGGTCCCGCCGCTGGCGTCGATGACGTAGACGTAGTCGGTGCCCGAGATGACCGTGCTGACGTAGGCGACGCCGTCGGCGTCGATGTACAGGTCGATGGCGCAGTTGGGAGCCGCGCTGGTCAGGGTGGCCGCGTCGGCGTGGGTGACCGTGGTGGCCGGGCGGCAGTCCACGCCGCCGTAGCGGGTGGGGTCGCTGTCGTCGCAGTCGGTGCCGCCGTGGTCTTCGGCGTCGTCACCGTCGCCGTCGGCGTCGTAGTCGCTGGCGCCGTCGCAGTCGGAGTCCACCCCGTCGTACCAGGTCTCGGTGGCGCCGGGGTTGATGCTCGCGTCGCTGTCGTCGCAGTCGTCGGAGTTGTCCACATGGCCCGAGGGGGCGCTGCAGGCGACGGTGTCCGAGGGGTTTCCGTACCCGTCACCGTCCACGTCGTTGTACCAGGTGGTGGCGTCGCTGGCGTCGTCCTCGTCGGTGTCGCCGTCGCAGTCGTTGTCCACCCCGTCGCACAGCTCGGTGGCGCTGGGGTTGATGGTGGCGTCGCTGTCGTCGCAGTCGTCCGAGTTGTCGACGTGGCCCGAGGGTGCCTCGCAGGCGACGGTGTCCGAGGGGTTTCCGTACCCGTCACCGTCCACGTCGTTGTAC
>CAYZVO010000070.1:36955-37239 GCA_964481655.1 uncultured Enterobacterales bacterium
CAGGTGGTCGCGTCGCTGGCGTCGTCCTCGTCGGTGGTGCCGTCGCAGTCGTTGTCCACGCCGTCGCAGGTCTCTGTGGCGCCTGGGCTGATGGCTGCGTCGCCGTCATCGCAGTCGCTGTCGTCGCCGACGTAGCCGCTGGGGGCCGTGCAGGCGTCGGTGGTGCTGCTCGCGTCTCCGTAGCCGTCGCTGTCGCCGTCGGCGTACCAGGTGGCGGCGTCGCTGGCGTCGTCCTCGTCCGTGTCGCCGTCGCAGTCCTCCTCCTCCCCCAAACAGAACAACGG
>CAYZVO010000070.1:37249-37791 GCA_964481655.1 uncultured Enterobacterales bacterium
CAGTCGTTGTCCACGCCGTCACAGATCTCGGTGGCGCCGGGATTGATGGCGGCATCCGCGTCGTCGCAGTCCGAGGCGTAGGCGGCGTCCAGGAAGCCGCTGGGGGGCTCGCAGGCGGCGGTGGTGGTGCGCGGGTCGGCCCAGCCGTCGCCGTCGCCGTCGCCGTACCAGGTGCTCGGATCGCTGACGCTGGTGTCGTCGTCGTCGATCAGGCCGTCGCAGTCGTTGTCCAACAGGTCGCAGACCTCGGTGGCGTCGGGGTTTATTCTTGCCTCCCGATCGGAACAGGGGCGATCTCGTCGCAGGCTTCCGTTGCGTCGGGGTTGATGCTGGCGTCGGTGTCGTCGCAGTCGCTGTCGTCGGCGCCGTAGCCGGTGGGGGCTTCGCAGGCGTCGGTGGTGCTGGCGGCGTCCCCGAAGCCGTCGCCGTCGCCGTCGGCGTACCAGGTCGTGGCGTCGGCCAGGGAGTCGTCGTCGTCGTCGGTCAGGCCGTCGCAGTCGTTGTCCACGCCGTCGCAGACTTCGTCGGCGCCGGGGTTGATG
>CAYZVO010000071.1:0-22390 GCA_964481655.1 uncultured Enterobacterales bacterium
CCTTGGGCAGGAAGTAGTACATCAAGCCCAGGAACGGGGTGGTCAGGAAGAAGGCCACCGCGTTGTGGCCGTACCACCACTGCATGAAGGCGTCCTGGACGCCGGCGTAGACCGAGTAGCTCTTGAAGAGGCCCGAGGGGATGACCAGGCTGTTGAAGATGTGCAGCACGGCGATGGCGATGAGCGTGCCGATGTAGAACCAGATGGCCACGTACAGGTGCCGCTCACGCCGCTTGGCGATGGTGCCGAACAGGTTGATCGCGAACACGACCCAGATCAGGGCGATGGCGATGTCGATGGGCCACTCGAGCTCGGCGTACTCCTTGCCCTGGGTGATGCCCAGGGGCAGGGTGATCGCCGCCGAGACGATGATGGCCTGCCAGCCCCAGAAGTGGATGAGGCTGAGGGCTCGGCTGAACATCCGGGCCTTGAGCACGCGCTGCGACGAGTAGTACACCGCCGTGAAGATGGCGTTGCCCGCGAACGCGAAGATGACCGCGTTGGTGTGCAGCGGCCGCAGGCGGCCGAAGGTGATCCACTCGAGCCCCATGTTGGCGCCGGGCAGGGCCAGCTGGATGGCGACGATCACGCCGACCAGCATGCCGACCACGCCCCAGACGGCGGTCATGATCAGGAACTTCCGAACGATGTCGTCGTCGTAGACGAAACGCTCGATGCGGCTCGAAGAGTTGGCCTTGGCCTCGACTTCACTCATGGAATCGACTCCGTTGAACGCGGCGAACGGGGACGTTGGAGCCCCCCTCGGAGGGTGCATATGTGAAACGCCATGTAGCCTCTCGCAGGGCAGCATCCCAGGCGGCTCTCCGGCCTGTCAATGGCTGCACGGTGCTCATGGAGCGTCCCTCGAGCTGGATCTGTGGTCTCGCTCACTGGACCCCGGGGGGCACCGGTGTTGAGAACGAACGGTTGGTGAGGATGGCTACCGGTGGGCCGGTGAGTGTGCCCACACTTTCGAAGATGATCTCGGTCAGCCTTGCTCGGCCGCCCGCTCGGCGGCCTTGGCGTCCATCGCGGGCTGGTGCCCGGGGATCACCTTGTCCGCGGAGGCGCCGGTGTCCAGCAGCGAGAAGCCGATGAACAGGGCCACGAAGAGCAGGGTGGACACCAGGGCCAGGGCGTTGAAGGGCTTGTCGTAGCGCAGGTGCATGAAGTACAGCGCCACCAGGCTGGCCTTGACCACAGCGACCGTCAGGGCGATCACGAGGTTGAAGGAGCCGAGGTCCACCCAGGTGACGGCCACGGTGAGCACCGTGAGCACGAGCAGGGCGGCGAAGACGCCGAACAGGACGCGGAGGGACATGACGTGGACGTGGTCGCTCATGATCGTGCCTCCCGGCCTAGTGGATGAGGTAGAGCAAGGGGAACAGGAAGATCCAGATGAGGTCCACGATGTGCCAGTACAGCCCCACGTTCTCGACGGGGGTGTAGTAGTCCGGCCGGAAGTGGCCCTTGGCGGCGCGGATCATGACCCAGGTGATCACGGCCATGCCCGCCAACACGTGGATGCCGTGCAGCCCGGTCATCAGGAAGTAGATGCTGAAGAAGAGGTGCACCAGGCGTGGTTCGTGGCCGGCGCCGTGGCCATCCTGTGGCTCCGCGTCCGCCAGCGCGAGCCCGGTGGGGCCGGTGGGGGCGTCCTCCATCTCGGAGGTGGGGGGCTCGTAGGCCTCGTCTGCGGGTTCCTCGGCGTCGGTGGCGGGGTCGGCGTCGGCGTCGGCGACCGCCCCTTCGTCTTCGTCGGGGACGGGATCGGGAACGGGAACGGGTTCTTCGGTCAGGTCTTCGACGTGGTCGTCGCCATCGTGCCCGTGGTCGGCGTCCGGGGCGTAGTGGATGCCCGGGAGCAGGCCCAGGTGCCACTTGTGGCTGTACTCGACGTACTTGATGCCCAGGAAGCCGCAGGCGCCCAGCAGGGTCAGGGCCAGGAAGAGGACCTGGTGCTTCTTGTTGCCCAGCTGGGCCGCGCGGACCGCCAGGGCCATGGTGAGGCTCGAGGCGATCAGCACCACGGTGTTGATGCCGCCCAGCACCTTGTCCAGGTACTGGTGGGCGTAGACGAAGACCTCGGGGTGCAGCGCCCGGTAGACCGCGTAGGCGCAGAACAGCCCGCCGAACAGCAGGATCTCGGTGGCCAGGAAGAGCCACATGCCCTGCTTGCCGGACTCGTGCTGGTCCTCGAGGTTGTCGAAGTGATGGGCGAGCTCTGGTGCGTGCTTGTCGCTCATGCCTGCTCCTGCGCCGCCAGCTGGAAGCCGCCGTCGGCCGCGTCATCCGTCAGCACTGAGAAGTCGTAGGGCGCCTGCTCGGCGGGGGTCGCCGCGAAGTTGTGGTGCGGCGGCGGAGAGGCGCAGTTCCACTCGAGGGTGGCTCCACCCCAGGGGTTGGCCGGGGCGCGCTTGCCGGAGAACACGGAGGCCACCAGGACCACGGCCACGATGAGGAAGCCCAGGCCCAGCAGGAAGGCACCGATGGTGGACATCTGGTGGTAGCCGGTGAACTGCTCGAGGTAGTTGTAGTAGCGCCGGGGCATGCCCTGGCTGCCCATCACGAACTGCGGGAAGAAGGTCAGGTTGAACGAGACCACGATGAGCAGCGCCGAGATGCGGCCCCAGGTCTCGTTGTACATCCGGCCGGTCATCTTGGGCCACCAGTGGAACAGCCCGCCCACGAAGGCCATCGCGGTGCCACCCACCATCACGTAGTGGAAGTGGGAGACCACGAAGTAGGTGTCGTGCAGGTGGATGTCGGTGGCCAGCGCGCCCAGGAACAGGCCGGTGAGGCCGCCGATGCCGAACAAGAAGATGAAGCCCAGGCCGTACAGCATCGGCGTGTTCAGCCGGATGCTGCCCTTGTACATGGTGGCCAGCCAGTTGAAGACCTTGATGGCCGAGGGGATGGACACCGAGAAGGTCAGCGCCGAGAAGATCATGTTCATCAGGCCCGACTGACCCGAGGTGAACATGTGGTGCCCCCAGACCAGGAAGCCGAAGATGGCGATGGCGATGCTGGAGTAGGCGATGAAGGTGTAGCCGAAGATGGTCTTGCGGCTGTGCACCGAGATCAGCTCGGAGATGATGCCCATGGCCGGCAGGATCATGATGTAGACGGCCGGGTGGCTGTAGAACCAGAAGAAGTGCTGGTACAGGACCGGGTCACCGCCCATGGCGGGGTCGAAGATGCCCACGCCCAGGGTGCGCTCCGCGATGAGCAGCATCAGGGTGATGCCCAGCACCGGGGTGGCCAGGATCTGGATGATGCTGGTGGCGTAGATGGACCACAGGAACAGGGGCATCTCGAACCAGCCCATCCACCTGGGGCGCAGCTTGTGGATGGTGACGATGAAGTTCAGCCCCGTGAAGATGGAGGAGAACCCCAGGATGAACGCCGCCAGGGTGGTCATGGTGACCGAGGTGGAGGTGCTGGTGGAGTAGGGCGTGTAGAAGGTCCAGCCCGTGTCCACGGCGCCCATGTGCATGCTGGACAGGGCCAGGATGCCGCCGATCAGCCAGAACCAGAAGCTGGCAAGGTTCATCCGCGGGAAGGCCACGTCCTTGGCCCCCAACTGCAGCGGCAACACGAAGTTGCCGAGGATGGCCGGGATGCTCGGGATGATGAACAGGAAGATCATGATCACGCCGTGGAGCGTGAACAGCTGGTTGTAGGTGTCGGCCTCGACGATGGTCTTCTCGGCCGTGAACAGCTCGGTGCGCACCAGCAGGGCGATGATGCCGCCCAGGAAGAACGAGGCGCTGACCCCGAACAGGTACATGATGCCGATGCGCTTGTGATCGAGCGTGAAGAGCCAGGAGAGCACGCCGCGGCTGGCCTTCAGGTAGTTCGGGCCTGCGTCGCTGTGCTCGGCATGGGGCTTCTGTGCGAGTTCGGTCATGGGGCTACTCGAGGGACTTCAGGTAGGCGATGAGGACCGTGACTTCGTCCTCGGACAGGCGGCCCTGGAAGGTGGGCATGACCGGCTCGTAGCCGCCGACCACCATGTTCATGGGCTCGAGGATGGACTCGCGCAGGTAGTTCTCGTCGACGAGGACGTCGGTGCCGTCGTCCATGGTCTCGGTGCGGCCGAAGAGGCTGTCCAGGGGCGGCCCGGTGTTGGCCTCGCCGTCCACGGAGTGGCAGGCCGGGCAGCCGCGGATGTTGAAGACCTTCTCGCCGGCTTCCTCGGGCGGGAGCTTCGAGATGAAGTCCGAGGCCTCGCGGAGCCAGGCGTCGAACTCACCGGCGGGGTGCACGATGACCCGGGCGAGCATGTCTGAGTGGGCCGTGCCGCAGTACTCGGCGCAGTACGCCTGGTACTCACCGGGCTCGGTCGCGTTGAACCAGGCCTTGTGGTAGCGGCCGGGCACCACGTCGCGCTTGAGGCGGAACGCGGGCACGTAGAAGGAATGGATCACGTCGAGCGAGTGCATCGTGAGGATGATGTTCTCGCCCTGGGGGACGTGCAGGTTCTCGTCCACGTAGCCGTTGGGGTAGGTGAAGGTGAACTTCCACTTCTCGGCGGTCACCATGATCTCCCGGCCTTCGGCGGGGGGCACGGACATGTCCATGAAGCCCTGGAAGCCCCACCAGAAGATCGGGATGACCAGCACCAGCGGGATCACCGACCAGGTGATCTCCAGCGCGTTGCTGTGGGAGGCCGTCTTCTGCTCCTTGTGGCCCGGGCGCTCGCGGTAGCGGAACACGAACAACACCATCACCGCCACGATCACGGCGAAGAAGAAGAAGCAGAGCCAGAAGATGAAGTAGAAGAGGTCGTCCGTGGCGCCGGCGGTGGTCGAGGCCTTCACCGGCATCCAGAAGCTGCCGCCTTCGAAGCGGGTCAAGGCGGGCAAGAAGCCGCCTTGACCGATGTCGATCGTGCCGACCAGGCCGATGGCCTCGCGGCACATCGACATCAGCGTGTCACTGACCAGGGAGGGGAGGGAGATCACGCGTTCGTCTCCTTCTTGCGGCCGAGCTCGGTGCGCCACCAGAAGCCCAGGAAGGCCAGGAGCAGGAGCAGGGAGAAGCCGCTGGCGATGGACATGATTTGGGCGGCGGCGGGGGCGTAGCGCCCGGTGGTCGGATCGTAGTGGTAGCAGAACAGGACGATCTGCTCGCCGATGTTGCCGATCTGGCCTTCGGCGGCCTCGAGCAGGGCCAGGCGCACGTCCAGGGGCTCGAAGACGATGCCGCCCAGGAAACGGCTCACCTCACCCTGCGGGGTCAGGAAGAAGATCCCGGAGCCGTGGGCGTACTCCTTGCGCTCTTCCACCCACTTGTAGTGGAAGCCGACCGCGTCGGTGAGGGCGCGGATGCTCTGCTCGGACCCGGTCAGGAAGTGCCAGCCGTCGGCGGTGGCGTCGCTGCCGTAGAGCTTGAGGTAGGAGCGCTTCTTGGGGCCGGCCATGGCGGGGGTCTCCCGCGGGTCGAAGCTGACCAGCACCACGTCGAAGTCCTGCCCGGGGACCAGGGTGATGTTCTGCATGGCCTTGACGGCGCCGTTCATCACCAGGGTGCAGAGCATCGGGCACTCGAAGTAGGCCAACACCAGCAGCACCGGCTTGTCGCCGTTGACGTAGCTGCCCATGGTGACCTCGCGGCCGTCCTCGTCGTAGAAGAGGTCGTCCAGCGGGATGGTCTCCCCCATGCGCGGGGTGATGTCCACCCCTTCGAGATCGGCCGGCACGCCGGTGACGACCTGGGCGTGGGCGGGCACGCTGTGTAGCAGGGCCAGGAACAGCGCGACGACCATGGCGATGAGGGCGCGGGTCATTCCGTGGCCTCCGTCTCCACCGGCGCGGAGGCCTCTGTCTCCACCGGCTCGGCCGGGGGCTCTTCGAGGGCGTTGAGCTCGATGACGGCCAGCTCCATGGCCCGCTCGATGGGCAGGGCGACCACGCCATCGTCACCGGGCATGTGCCGGTAGCCGTTGAGCTGGGCCTGGTGCTTGGCGTTGAGCTGGGAGATCTCCTGCGGGGCGACGTTGTAGACCTTGTCCTGCAGCTGCTGCTGCTCGACGTTCTGGTAGACGGCGATGAGCGCCACCACCAGGGCGAAGATCACGATGCTGCCCACGACACCGACCAACAGGACGGCGGGAGTGTTGGGATCGCGCTGGTTGCTCACAGCGGACCTCCTAGACGTTCTCGAAGGCCAGGGACTCGCGCAGGCGCGGGTCCTTGACGGGGATGAGCGCGTGGCGCCGCAGCACGAAGGCCAGGGCAGCCACGAACAGGCCGAGCATGCCGAAGGCCAGGGTGATGTCCAGCAGCGAGATGGCGAAGCCATCGGGGCTCAGGGCGGGCTTGACGAGCCAGAACAGATCGACCCAGTGCATCAGCAGCATCCAGCCCGCGGCGATGGCCAGCACGGCCGGCCGGCGCTTGGGGTGGCGGGAGATGAGCGCGATGAACGGCAGGATGAAGTGGCCGAAGAGCAGCAGGAGGCTGACCCACTCCCAGCCGTTGGCGGTGCGCAGGCGGAAGAAGTGGGTCGACTCGGGCATGTTCGCGTACCAGATCAGCATGAACTGGGAGAAGCCGATGTAGGCCCAGAACACGGTGAAGCCGAACATGAGCTTGCCCATGTCGTGGAAGTGCTCCGGCGTGATGGCGATGCGCACCCGCCCGCTGACCTGCAGCAGCCGGATGGTGAGGATCGCGAACGCGAAGAAGGCCACGAAGGAGCCGGCGAAGATGTAGACGCCAAAGATGGTGCTGTACCAGTCGGGGTGCAGCGTCATCAGCAGGTCGAAGCCAGCGAAGGTGATGGTCAGGCCGAACAGCACCACCGACGGGGCGGCCCACTTCTGCATCGCGTGGGTGTGCGCGACGTCGCCGGTGGCGTCCTGGGCCGTGGAGCGGCGGTAGAAGAAGAACGCCAGCCCGACCCAGACCACCAGATAGCCCACGAAGCGGGCCACGAAGAAGCCGGTGTTCAGGTAGCCCTGCTTGGCCTGCAGCAGCGTGTTGGCCGCCACCGCGTCGGGTTGCGCCCAGGCCCACAGCGCGCCGGTCCCGGCGAGCAGGGGCAGCAGCAGCAGCGCCGCGAGGGGGGCCACCATGGCGATGCTCTCGGCCACGCGGCGGACCACCACGGACCAGCCGGCCCGGGTCAGGTGCTGGATGATCACGAAGATCAAGGCGCCCAGCACCAGGGTGGTGACGTAGAAGCTGTTGATGAGCCAGCCGTGGAAGAACACGGTGGCGTCGGATTCCATCACCAGACCCTGGGCGATGCCGGCGGCGAGGCCGAGCACACCCACGATACCCGCGACCGCCATGACGCGGCCGGCCAGGGGGCCGAGGTGGAGCTGATCGTTGCTGATGTCAGGGGCTCTCACGGCTCACTCCGCACGGATCTGGTCGCGGTTTTCGGGGGGGACGTCGTCGATGCTGCCGTCCTGGCTGCGCTGCAGGGCCTTCAGGTAGGCCACGATGGCCCAGCGATCCTCGACGGAGATCTGGGGGCCGTAGGCCGGCATGGAGCGCGCGCCGCTGGTGATCACCTGGAAGAGGTATCCGACGGGCTTCTCGCGCAGGGGCTGGTCGTGCAGGTTGCTGGGGATGGTCCAGGTGCCTTCCTGCAGCTCGGCGGCCCGCTTGTCGATCATGCCGTCGCCGTAGCCGGAGAGGCCGTGGCAGGGGGCACAGTAGATCTCGTAGCGCTCCTGGCCGCGGTCGAGCATGACCTGGGTGACCGGCACGGGGAAGCTGTGGACCGGCAGGACCTCGAGGCTGGGCTCGCCGGCCTCGACCAGCTCTTCGCCTTCTGTGGGCACGGGGGCCGGGGTGAGCACCGCGCGGGTGCCGCGGTAGGTGGCGTCGTCCAGCTGGCCGTCGCCGAATGGCACGGTGCCGTGGACCGGCGGGCGCATGGCCCGGCCGTCGGCGAAGGCCACGTTGGGGGACTGGCCTTCGTAGCGGTCCTGGTTGTCCATGTCCGGGATGATGTGGATTCGGGGCTTGTCGGTCTTGCTGCCCCGGGCGCGGGCGATGAAGGCCAGCGGCACCAGGCTCAGCGCGAACAAGACCAGGAGGGAGGCGTAGATCCAGCGAGGCATGGCTACTCCTCCAGCTCTTCGATGGAGATGGCGCCCGCGGCCTGCAGCAGGCTGCGCGTGTGCTCGGGGTGGAAGGTCGGGTCACTGCACTCGATGCTGATGAAGAAGCGATCGTTGGTGGCCCGGACGAAGCGCGCGCTCTTGAACACGGGGTGGTACCAATGGGGCAGCTTGTTGGCCACGAGCATCCCGAAGAACGCGGTGAGCGCGGCCAGCAGGATGGTGCCCTCGAAGGTGACCGGGATGTTGGCCGGCAGGCTGAAGAACGGCTTGCCGGAGATGTTGTAGGCGTAGTCCACCGCGTTGGTCCACCACTGCAGCAGCAGGAAGCCGGAGCAGCCGGTGAGGCCCGCGATGAACACGAACCAGGGCAGCTTGGTGGGCTTCAGGCCCATGGCGTCGTTGAGGCCGTGCACGGGGAAGGGGGTGTGGGCGTCCCACGCTGTGTAGCCGGCGTCGCGCACGGCCTGGGAGGCGTGCAGCAGGGTGGGGACGTCCTCGAACTCGGCCAGCAGGCCCCAGGAGGTCTCGGCGCTCATGAGGTCACCTCCTCGCTGTCCTCGTCTTCGTCCGGTGGGGGTGGCTCCTTCGCCCGCGGAGGTGGCGCGCCGTCAGTGGTGGCGACACCGACCTTCTCGCGCCAGGCGTTGCGCTCGTGGCGGCCCTGGGGGAAGTCGCCCCAGTAGTCGCCCAGCGGCTTGTGGTCGGCGCCGTGGGCGTCGGCGGCGGGCATGACGGTCTTGACCTCGGCCATGGCGATCATGGGGAGGAAGCGCACGAACAGCAGGAACAAGGTGAAGAACAGGCCGAAGCTGCCCAGCAGGGTGAGGGCGTCCACCCAGGTGGGGCTGTAGTACTCCCAGGAGCTGGGCAGGAAGTCGCGGGACAGGGAGGTCACGATGATGACGTAGCGCTCGAACCACATGCCCAGGTTGATGAACGCCACGATGACGAACGAGAACCAGGGGCTGGTGCGCAGGCGCTTGGACCAGAAGAACTGCGGCGAGATGACGTTGCAGCTGACCATGATCCAGTAGGCCCAGGCGTAGGGGCCGAACATGCGGTTCATGAAGGTGAACGTCTCGAACGCGTTGCCGGAGTACCACGCGATGAAGAACTCCATCGCGTAGGCGTAGCCCACCAGCGAGCCCGTCAAGAGCATGATCTTGTTCATGTTCTCGATGTGCCGGATGGTGATGATGTTCTTGAGCCCGAACAGCTCCCGGGAGGGGATGATGAGCAGGGACACCATCGCGAAGCCGCCGAAGACGGCGCCGGCGACGAAGTAGGGCGGGAAGATGGTGGTGTGCCAGCCGGGGAGCTGCGAGGTGGCGAAGTCGAAGGACACCACGGAGTGCACCGAGAGCACCAGCGGCGTGGCCAGGCCGGCCAGCAGCAGGTAGGCGCGCTCGAAGCGCAGCCAGTGGCGGTTGGACCCGCGCCAGCCGAGGGAGGCGATGCCGTAGCCGATCTGCCGGATCTTGCCACGGGCCCGGTCACGCAGGGTGGCCAGGTCGGGGATGAGCCCCATGTACCAGAACATCAGGGAGACGGTCAGGTAGGTGGCGATGGCGATGAGGTCCCACAGCAGCGGGCTGCGGAAGTTGGGCCACATGTCCATCTGGTTGGGCACCGGGAAGAACCAGTGCAGCACCCAGGCGCGGCCGACGTGGATGCTCGGGAAGATGCCCGCGCAGGCCACCGCGAAGATGGTCATGGCCTCGGCGAAGCGGTTCACCGCGGTGCGCCACTTCTGCCGGAACAGGAAGAGGATGGCCGAGATGAGGGTGCCGGCGTGGCCGATGCCGATCCAGAACACGAGGTTCACGATGGCGAAGCCCCAGCCGACGGGGTTGTTGACGCCCCAGACGCCGACGCCTTCCCACAGCAGGTAGGCGATCATGGCGCCGAGCAGCCCCAGCAGGGACAGGGCCACGGCGAAGGCGATCCACCAGGCCATGGGGGGCTTGGTGTCCTCGACGATGCCGCAGACGGTGTCGGTGACCGAGGTGAAGGTCATGTCCGGCGTGGTCAGCGGCGGGCGCTCACCGGGACGCTCCCAGGAGTTGTCCATGGGCTCGGGGGTGGAGAGGACGCTCATCAGTGGTGCCCTCCTTCGTTGCCGTGATCCCCTTGATCACCATGATCTCCGTGGTCGTCGTGGCCGTGACCGTGATCGTCACCGGAGGAGATGGGGTTCTTGATGCGGGCCATGTAGCGAACACGCTGCTTGAGGTTGAGCTCCGGCAGCAGCTCGTAGGCGCGCGGGCTCTGGGCCAGCGCCGCCACGCGGCTGTCGGGGTCGTTCAGATCGCCGAAGGTGATGGCGCCCGCCGGGCAGACCTGGGCGCAGGCCGGCACGGCCTCGCCGTCGGCGATGGGCCGGCCTTCGTTCCGCGCCTTGATGCGCGCAGCGGAGATGCGCTGCTGGCAGAAGCTGCACTTCTCCATCACGCCGCGGGAGCGGACGGTGACCTCGGGGTTGCGGACCATCTGTTCGATGGGGTCGGCGCCCTTGGTGTAGGCGAAGAAGTTGAAGCGCCGCACTTTGAAGGGGCAGTTGTTGGCGCAGTAGCGGGTGCCCACGCAGCGGTTGTAGACCATGGTGTTGATGCCATCGTCGCTGTGCTGGGTGGCGGCCACCGGGCAGACCTGCTCGCAGGGGGCCAGCTCGCAGTGGGTGCAGGTGACGGGCTGGAAGGCCAGCTCGGGCTGCTCCGGGTCGCCCGCGAAGTAGCGGTCGTTCCGGATCCAGTGCATCTCGCGGCCCATGATGACGTCGTCCTTGCCGACGACGGGGATGTTGTTCTCCGCCTGGCAGGCCATGGTGCAGGCGCCGCAGCCGGTGCACTTGTTGAGGTCGATGAGCATGCCCCACGCCTCTTCCTTGTACTCATGCTCCTTCCAGGAGCTGATGGGCGGGTAGGCGTGCACGATGTGCTGGGCGAAGTCGGGGTGGTGGTCGTAGTCGGCCTTGGTGCCGGTCCGGACCAGGCGGGTGATGCGCTTCTGGGTGGCGTCTTCGCCCCGCGCGTCGATGCCGAAGTGGTCCTGGGTGCTGGCCAGCTCGTAGCGCTGACCGGTCTTGGCGACCGTCGCACCCGCGACGGCCCACATGCCCTGGCGGGCGCGCAGGGGGTAGACGTCGAAGCCGACGCCCACCGCCACGGAGCCCGCGGCCTCGCGGCCGTAGCCCAGGGGCAGCACGATGGTGTCCGCGGCGGTGCCGGGCACCACGCAGGCCGCGATCTCGACGCTGGCGCCGGCCGCGCCGATGGTCAGCACGTCGCCGGTCTCCACGCCGAGGGAGGCGGCGGTGGACGGGCCGATGAGCGCGGCGTTGTCCCAGGTCAGCTTGCTGATGGGGTCGGGCAGCTCCTGCAGCCAGGCGTTGTTGGCGAAGCGGCCGTCCAGCAGCTTGGCGTCGGCCACGAAGCGCAGCTCGATGCCGCCGCCCGCGGCGCCGAGCTCGGCGAAGATCTCACCGGCGTCGCCGCCGCCCAGGGCGGGGGCGCGGGGCTGGGTGCGGGTGGGCGCGTAGCCGTCCTGCAGGGCCGAGGCCCAGCGCTTCTCGGCGCTGGCCAGGGCAGGGGCGTCGAGCTCGTCGCTCACACCGAAGGCGCCGCGCACCAGGCGGTAGCCAGGGGTGTGCAGACCATCGACCAGGAACGAGAGCAGCTCGACGACGGTCCGGCCGGCGTACAGGGGCTCGATGAGGGGCTGGGTCAGGGTGAGGGTCCCATCCCAGCTGCGGCTGTCGCCCCAAGCCTCGAGGTAGTGGGCCATGTTGAGGTGCCAAGCGCAGGCACGGCCGGTCTCGTCCCGGTACAAGCCCAGGTGGGCGCTGTGGGGGACCTTGGCCAGCGCCTGGGCGAAGCCGAGGTCGGCGGGGGCGGTCAGCACGGGGTTGCTGTCGAGGACCAGCAGGGTCTCCACCGCGCCGCGTCCGATGGCCTCGGTGAGCGACTGCAGCGCGTCGCCTCCGGGGGCGTCCACGGGCAGCGCGGTGACCGCGCCGCTGGACAGGGCGGCGTTGATGAGCCAGCCGGCGGCGTGCACCGCGGCGGGCTGCTCGGCGCCGACACAGACCAGGCCGTGGCTGCCGGCGCCCGCGAGGGCCTCGGCGGCGGCGGCGGCGAAGGCGTGGGGCTGGGCTCCCCCGAGGGAGGACCGCAGCGTGCCCAGCAGCGCCTGACCGCCGGCGGGGACGGCGACGTGGTGGGTGTCGAACAGGGCGACGGCCACCGCGGCGAGGAAGCCGGGGATGGCCGAGGGCGCCAGGGGGATGCGGTGGTCAGCCACGGCCCCGGTGAGGCTCACGCGGCTCTCGACCGCCAGCAGCTGGAGCATGTGCTCGGCGTCGGGGTCGCGGGCGCGGCCCCACTGGCCGGACAGGCGCACGGCGTCGGGGTGCACGCCGAAGAGGTCCTCGTCCACGGCGAGCACGACCCAGGCCCGCTCGAGATCGAGCAGGGGCCGATGGGCGGAGCCGAGGGCGGCGGTGGCGCCCAGCAGCTCGTTGCGCCGGCACAGGGGGGACCAGCGGTGCAGGTTGACGGCGGGGTAGCGCGCGGTCAGCTCCGCCAGCAGCAGCTTGGCGGTGCTCGAGGCGCTGGGGGGCAGCACCAGGTGCAGGCCTTCTCCGCGGTCGGCGTCGTGGGCCGCGAGGCGCTCGCTCAGCCACGCATCGGCGGCGGCCCAGTCGCTGGCCTGCTCACCACGAGCGGGGTTGCGGGAGCGATCCGGGTCGTACAGGCCCAGGACCGAGGCCTGCGCGATGGTGCTGCTGGCGCCGCCGCTGGCGGGATGGGCGGGGTTGCCCTCGGCCTTGATGGGGCGGCCGTCGAAGCTGGTGATGACCAGCGGCTGGGCCACGCCGTCCAGCTCCATGCAGGTGGCGAAGTGCTGGGGCACACCGGGGGTCCGCTCGGCGGGACGGTGGGCGTAGGGCAGGATGGTCTCTTCGGGCCAGCGGCAGGCGGCGAGGCCGGCGAGGGCCGCGGAGGCGCCGATGGCCTTGAGGAAGCCGCGGCGGGAGGGCTCGAGCAGATCGGGGGGCTCGATGCCGTGGTCCACCATGCGCTGCAGATCCGGGTTGCCGGCCAGCTCGGCCAGGCTCCGCCAGAACGGCCCTTCGGGGGTGTCGTGCTTCAACGGTGACATGCTGCGCAGTCCTCGGGCGGGTTGATGTTGTGCAGCCGGATGAGCTCTTCACCGAGGGCCTCGCGGTCCTCCATGGGCTCCCAGGTCATGTTGGTGACCTCGTCGGCGGGGCGCAGGTGGGGGCCCGGGTCGCGGTGGCAGTCCAGGCACCAGGACATGCTCAGCGGCTCGTGCTGCCAGACCTCTTCCATGCGGTCCACGCGGCCGTGGCAGTCCACGCAGCCCACACCCTGGTTCACGTGCACGCTGTGGTCGAAGTACACGTAGTCGGGCAGGTCGTGGACACGGACCCACTCGACGGGGGTGCCGTCGGCGTAGCTCTCCTGCACCGGCACCAGCTTGACGCTCTCGGTCCGGACCCGCTGGTGGCAGTTCATGCAGGTCTGGGTGGGCGGCAGGTTGGCCTTGGCGCTGTCTTCGACGCTGGTGTGACAGTAGCGACAGTCGATGCCCAGCTCGCCCGCATGGAGGGCGTGGCTGTAGGGCACCGGCTGCACCGGCTGGTAGCCGACGTCGGTGGCTTCGGGTGACGCCCCGAAGGCGACGAGGACGGTGAGGTAGACGGCACCGCCCAGCGCCAGCGTGGGGATCAGGACCTTGAGGTGGTTGGTCCAGGGAGGGAAGATGAAGCGTGACATGGTGTGCAGGTCCGGGGCTTCGTGAAGTGTGGTCGTGGGCGGCGCGCCCTAACCGACTCAGCTCGAATCATTAGGTATCAGGTTCGGTATACGCTCACGCGTGGGCGCGCGGGATTCGGTAAGTTTCGAGACCCATCCGGCCGCCTTCAGGGGGAATGGAGTGTTTGCTATGTAGTGGTGGCTACCGACGTCGTAGACCTGACAGAGGGGAACAAAACGGCGCGAGCCGCGCCCCCAGGGAGAGGACGCGGCTCGCTCGGACAGCTCGTCCGTGGCACCGCTCGCGTCCCCCCCGGGGTGAGCGCTCAGGCCTCGCTGTCCAGGGTCGCGTGGTTGTTCACGATGGTGCGCGCGAGCTCGTCGATGGCGCTGAAGTCGTTGTGCTTCGGCAGGCCCTTGACCGTCACCGGCTCGAGGCGCTCACACTTGACGCCCTTGAGCAGCTCGAGCAGGTGGGGCACGGACTTGCCGGCCCAGCCGTGGCTCCCGAAGATGCCCAGCCACTTGGTGCGAGGCTTGAGCAGGGCCAGCAGGTAGGCCGCGGAGACGGCGATGGGGTGGGCGCCGCCCAGCACGGTGGGGGTCCCGATGAGCACGGTGCCGGCATCGACGGCGGCCGCGGCCACCATGCCGAGGTCCACCTTCTCGAGGTCGAACACGTCCACCTTGGTGCCCTGCTCGAAGAGACGATCCTCGAGGTGCAGGGCCATGCGGCGGGTGCTCTCGTGCATGGACACGTAGGCGATGACGACGTGGTCGCGGATGGGCCCGGAGGTCCAGTCCTTGTAGGCGTCCATGATGACGTGGGGCTCGTCCCAGCTGGGGCCGTGGCTCGGGCAGATGAGCTTGATGTCGAAATCATCGAGCCGGCGGAGGTGCTTCCCGATGGGCTTGGTGAACGGCATCATGATGGTGGCGTAGTAGCGCTTGGCTTCCCGCAGCACGCCGACGGCCTCGGAGGCCCAGGCGGTGTTCGACGAGAAGTGGGAGCCGAACAGGTCGCAGGGGAAGAGGATGCCGTCTTCGGGCATGAAGGTCAGCATGGTCTCGGGCCAGTGGACCCAGGGCGCCATGATGAACTGCAGGGTGCGGTCGCCCAGGGAGATGGTCTCGCCGTCGGCCACGGTGCGGATGCGATCCTCGGGCAGATCCATCAGGTTGAGCAGCATCTGCTTGGCCTTGACGGAGCAGAGGATCTCGGCGTCCGGGTAGCGCTTGGCCATGGCGGGCAGCATGCCGCTGTGGTCCTGCTCGGCGTGGTTGGAGATCAGGTAGTCGGGCTTGGCCCCGATGCTGTCGAGCCGCTCGAGCAGCTGGTCGGCGAAGCAGGGATCGACGGTGTCGATCAGGGCGCACTTCTCGCTGCCGGTGACGAACCACGCGTTGTAGGTGGTGCCGTGGGGGAGGGGGATCAGCGCGTCGAACACGGTGCGGTCGGGATCCTGGGCACCGACCCAGTGGACGCGGTCCTGAATCTTGCGAGCGATCATCGGGGGACTCCGGTGGGGTGGGTGGCGGGCAGCCTATCCACTTTGTGCTGGGGCCGGGAGGCCCCTGGCGCATGGTTCGTGCGGTCTGCCATGGTCGAATTTCGACTTGCGAATATGCCGTGTCAGACCGTCTTGGCGTGTAGCTGCGGCTACGGATCGCGGGGGGGCGTGGGCGCCGACACGCGGCGGCTGTGAGCCACACCACATTCCGGCCGCGAGCGTGCTACATGGGGGACCCCCGCACACCTGGAGTCGTGGCGATGTTCGCTCTCCCTCGCCCCTTCCCGCAGCTGCTCGGGCTGCTCACCGTCCTGCTCGTCACCGTCGGCCTCTCTGGCGACGCCCTGGCACAGGAGGACGCCCCCGTCCTCGCCAAGCCGGTGGTGGCCGCCGACGCCGGCGCCGCAGACGACCAGCCTGTCGCCGCCCCGGCCGAGGCCGACGCCGCCCCGGCCGACGCCGCCCCGGCCGACGATGCGCCCGCTGGCGACGACGAGCCCGCCCCCGCGGCCGACGCCGCCCTGGACGGCGAGGCCGTCGAACAGGCACCCCCTGCCGAGGATCACGCCGGTTCCGAAGGAACCGCTGAGCCCAGCGAAGCTGGGCCGACCACAGCCGGACACGACCACGGCCCCGAGGCCGCGGCCGCCCACGGCGACGCCCCCGAAGAGGAAGGCAACGCGCTGCTCGCCTGGGGTAAGAAGTCCGCGCCCATCGGCATCCTGCTGATCGTCATCGCCATCGTCATCGGCCGGCTCCCCAAGGTGGAAGGCGTCGACCACAGCAAGGCCTACCGCATCCGCCGCGTGATGAACTGGCTTCCCCTGGGGCTGACCTACGCCTTCCTCTACATGGGCCGCTACAACCTCAAGGTCTCGAAGCACGCCTTCGAGGAGATGGCTGGAGCCGACGGCTCGGCCCTGATGGCCAACGCCGACTTCGCCACCATCTTCGGCGTCGGCACCATCGTCTACGGCGTCTCGTTCCTCATCAACGGCCCGCTCACCGACCGCATCGGCGGCAAGAAGGCCATCCTCATCGGGGCCGGTGGCGCCCTGCTCGCCAACCTGGCCATGGGCCTGGGGGCCCTGTCCCTGCTGAACCAGGGCTTGTTCTACGACCAGCTGGCCACCAACTTCGTGGTCATCTACTCGGTGCTCTACGCCGTCAACATGTACTTCCAGAGCTTCGGCGCGGTCTCCATCGTCAAGGTCAACGCCCCCTGGTTCCACGTCCGTGAGCGCGGCGTCTTCGGCGCCATCTTCGGCATCCTCATCTCGTTGGGCATCTACTTCGCCTTCGACTGGTCGCAGTTCATCCTCGACGGCTTCGCCACCGAGCTGGACATCCACGCCGGCCTGCCCTGGGTCTTCTTCATCCCGACCATCATCCTGGTCTTCTTCTGGGTGGCCGACTTCTTCCTGGTCAAGGACACCCCCGGCGACGCGGGGCTCGAGAACTTCCACACCGGCGACGCCACCGCTGGCGACGACTCGCCGCGCCTGCCGGTGATCGAGGTCTTCAAGCTGATGCTGAAGAACCCGATCATCATGACCATCGCCCTGGTGGAGTTCTGCTCCGGCTTCCTGCGCCAGGCCATCATGCAGTGGTACGGCATCTTCGCCAAGCAGACCGACGCCATCCTCGGGCTCAAGGACAGCTTCGTCAATGAGAACTGGGGCCTGCTCCTGTGTTGCGCTGGCATCCTGGGCGGCGTGGTGGCCGGTGTGCTCTCCGACCACTTCTTCCAGTCCCGCCGCGGCCCTGTGGCCTGCCTGCTCTACGGCTTCATGGCCCTCGCCGGCGTCATCCTCATCTTCACCTACGAAACCGGGGCCGTCGGCTGGATGGTCATCGCTATGTCCATGGCGGTCATCGGCGTGCACGGCATGCTCTCCGGCACCGCCAGCATGGACTTCGGCGGCGCCAAGAACGTCGGCGTGGCCGTGGGCATCATCGACGGCTTCGTCTACCTGGGCACCGGTGTCATGTCGTTCACCTACGCCATGATCCTTCCCCAGGAAGAGCTCAACGCCGCGGGAGAGCTGGTCGGCGCGGCCACCGAGCCCTCCAACTGGGTGGCCTGGCCCATCTCGATGGTCCCCCTGGCCGTCGTGGGTACCCTCCTGGCCTACCGCCTCTGGAACGCCAAGCCCAAGAGCAAGGGCGGCGGCGGGCATTAGCCGCCGGGCTCGTTATCGCGCCGGCGGCGGGCCCTTCGGGAGCTCGCTGACCGGCTTGGTCTCGGGGACGTAGGCGGTCGCCTGCGGGCCCCGGTGCTGCATCAGCGGGTAGATCTCGAGGATGTTCTCGGGCCGATGGGGCTGGGCCAGGGCGGTGGCCAGGCTGCGCTCGAAGGGCGCGGGCTCCCAGCCGAACTTGGCCTCGAAGGCGCCCGCGGGCACGCTGAGGTCCGCGGTGGCGTGGGCCTCCAGCTCCCGGAGCCGGGTGGCCCAGCGGGGCTGGAGCTTGGACAGCAAGGGCAGGCCGCCGCCGCGCAGCATCCCGGGCACCACCACGGGGCTGGCCTGGGTGGCGCCCGCGGCGAGCAGGGCCTGCTCGAGGGCCTCGCGGTAGCCGAGGATGTGGGGGCCGCCCAGCTCGATGGTGCGGTCGCGCAGGCCGGGGGCGTCGAGGCTGGCGATGGCCGCCAGCGCCACGTCCGCCACGCCGATGGGGGAGACGAGGTTGTCGCCCGCGCCCAGCATGGGCACCCAGCCCTTGGCCAGGCCGTAGCGGGCAGCCAGCGCGAAGGTGGTCGCGAACAGGGAGGGGCGCAGGATGACGTGCTCGAGGCCGGAGCCCCGCAGGGAGGCCTCCGCGTCGGCGCGGGCTTCGTGGGCGGGCGAGCCCTGGACCCGATCTGCGCCCAGGCAGGAGACCAGCACCGCGCGCTCGACCCCCGCCGCGCTGGCGGCGCGCCACAGGGCCTGGTGGCCGTCGCGGGTGACGTTGTCGTGGTGGCTGCCGCGGCCTTCGGTGCGGAGGCCGGCGCAGGAGATCACCCAGCGCGCGCCGTCGCAGGCCCGGCGCAGGGTGTCGGGCTCGCGCAGGTCGCCGAAGAAGTACTCGGCCCCGGTGTCGTTGAGCCAGAAGTAGGCCGAGCCCTGGCGCACGAGGCAGCGCACGGGGGCGCCGGCCGCGCGCAGTGACCGCACCAGCTGGCTGCCGAGATCTCCGGTGGCTCCGATGACGAGGACCATGGACGCTCTCCTGTCCGGGGGAACGGCCCCGTATTCCACCCCCTCCCGCAGGAGCAACCCGCCTCTGTCCTCGTGGTGGTCCTCACGGCATCGACCCGGCGCCGGACGCCGGTCGCGTTAGGGCTAGCGGGTCGTCAACCAGGGAGTGCGCGTGCGAGTCGGTGTCGGCCTCTCCACCCGGCCGCGTTCGGTGGCCGCCATCTCCGAAGCCGTGGGTCGCGCCACGGTGGCCGCAGGTGCGGGCCGCGCGGACGCCGCGCTGGTCTGGATCACCCACCACCACGCCGACGCGCTGGACGCCATGCTCTCCCAGCTGAAGCTCAACCTCGGGGTGCCCCGCATCGTCGGGGGCGTGGTGCCGGGGGTGATCGTCGGGGACCGCGAGGTCTTCGACGCCCCGGGGGTCGCGGCGATGGCCTTCCACGACGAGGCCCCCTGGCGCTTCACCTCCATGCTCATCCGGGACGTCAGCGAGCGGAACCGCGACGCCGCCCAGGCCCTGACCACCGTGGCCCGCCCCGGGGATCTCGCGGTGGCGATGTTCAGCACCTCGGGCTTCCAGGCCACCGCCTTCGAGGGTGTCATGGCCCGCAGCCCTGGCGCGGGCGCCATCTTCGGTGGCGGCGCGGTCAACCTGCAGGGGCCGGACTGGGTGTTCACCGAGTGGGGCAGCCACGGCGACGCCATGGTGGCCCTTGTCATCCGCAGCTGCGAGCCCACGGTGGGCCTGGCTCACTCCTGTCGCCCCATCTCGCCCGTCGGCCGGGTCACGGGCGCCAAGGGCCGGCTGCTGGGGAGCATCTCCGGCCACCCCGCGGCCAAGGTGCTGCACCGGATCGTGAAGCGCGCAGCGCTGACGGACGAGGATCTCGGGCGTCGCATCCTGGTGGCGCGGGTCCTGGCCCGCGGCCCGCTGGCGACGGCCCGTGGAGAGTTCGTGGTGCGCCCGTTGCTCGGCATCGAGGAGCGCATGGGGGCCCTCTACCTGGGCGGCGAGATCGAGGAGGGCGAGCGGATCTGCTTCGTGCTGCGCGATCTCGAGCACGCCCGCCTGGACCTCAACGCCATGGCCCTCGAGCTGGAGACCCGCAGCCGGGCGCCCGGGCAGCCCAGCTTCGAGCTGGTGGTCAACTGCTCCGGCCGGGGGCCCGCGTTCCAGGGCATCCCCGAGCACGACGCGCCGGTCCTGAAGGCCCTGCTTCCCCCGGCGCCCATGGCCGGGTTCTACAGCGGCTTCGAGCTGGCGCCGGAGCCCCGCATGCCCAGCTGCGTGCACCTGTTCAGCTGCGTGACCGCGCTGGGGTGGTAGCCAGGCCGGCTAGGGCAGCTGGTCCAGCTCCATGACGTAGACGCGCTTGAAGTCCCGCCTGTCGTCGCCCTCGAGGCCCTGGGCGGTGACGGCCAGGTAGAGGCGACCGTCGGTGCCGGTGGTGACATCGAGGTCGCCGTTGCCGACGGTCTCGGTGGGGATGGAGCGCGCGCGGCTCGGGTCCGAGACCGGGGCGGCGTAGACTGGATCGTAGCGGGTCTCGTCGTCGAGGACGTAGACCAGGTGATCGCCCTTCGGGGTCCAGGCCGGGCCCGCGGAGTCCATCACCACACGCTCGGCCACCAGGCGCGGCGTCCCGCCGATGGCCATGACGTACAGGTCGAAGTGCGCTGTGTCTCGGTGGTTGGAGTAGAACGCGATCTGCTTGCCGTCGGGGGAGAAGCGCGGCCGGGTCTGGGTTTGACTCCACGAGGTGAGCAGCGCCGGCGCGGGGTTGGCCAGGTCGTTGATGAGGTAGAGGTTGTCGCCGTCGTCGGAGTGGCCCACGTAGGCAAGCTTGGTGGAGTCCGGAGACCAGGTGATGTACAGCTCGGCCGAGGTCGGCGCCGTGGTGAGCTGGGCCGGCGGCTGCTCGATGGCGTTGGTGTCCAGCAGGTAGACGTCGCCCTGGCCGGTCCGCGCCGAGGTGAAGGCGATCCAGCGCCCGTCGGGGCTCCACTGGGGGCCGCCGTCGGCGCCGGGCTCGGCCACGACGGGGCTCTGGTCGATGTAGAGGTTGTAGTCCCGCTCCGGGCCCGAGGCGGCGTAGACGAAGGCGTTGATGTGCGCCGGCGCCCAGGACAGCTCGTGCACGACCATGTCGGCGTCGGCGGTGGCGAAGCCAGCGGTGATGGCAGAGGCCCCCCGCGCCATGGGCCGGACCTGGTTGGGCTGGCCCTGACCCGGCACCAGGATGTACTGCTCGATGGCCTTGCGGTCGTGGTAGTTGACCTCGTAGGCCAGCCGCGAGCCGTCGGGGGACCAGCGGGGGCTCTGGCAGTTGGCCTCGTACGCCGGGCTGATGGGCCGTGCCTTCGCCAGGACGGCGGTGGGCAGGGCGAGAGCGGCGAGCAGCAGGGTCGTGCGGGTCATGGTGGGTCCGTGGGGCTCGGGGGGGGGGGGGGGCCGCCCCAATAGCTTAGAGCGCGATGGAGACATTGGTGAGGATGCGGATGCCGGTGGCGTGGAACGCGCCGTCCTCGAGGCTGATGTCGACGGTGTCCTCGGCGCCTGGGTAGGCGGCCAGGGAGCTGGCAGGGACCTTGCCGAAGAGCTGGTCGATCCCGACGCGGACGCCGACGCCCAGGGCGTTGGTGCGGCCGCCTTCGCGGAAGTCGACCCCCAGATCCAGGCTGGCGATGTGGGTGCGGGCGGTGCCGTAGAAGCGGTCGGTGACCCCGGGATCGTCCAGCTCGGCCTGGCAGGCCAGGCCCTCGCGGGCGTCGTGGCAGTCGAAGCCCACCCCTGGAAGCAGGCCGTAGCGGTAGCCGAGGAAGGGCCGGAAGGCGAGGGGGCCGCCCAGGAGCAGCTCGGTGCCCACGCGCAGTCCACCACCGAAGGCGGCGACGTCGCTGCTGGGCTCGTAGCCCTCGACCTCGTAGCTGCGGAAGGACTTGTCGATGGTGGCACCCAGCAGCAGCCGCCCGATGGGCTGCGTGAACGAGACGTGAGCTTCGATGGACGGGTGCATGTTCGACACACGCTGACCCAGCAACACCCCGAAGCCCCCACCCAGTTCCAGGCGCATGACCTGCAGCGCCGCCATGCCCCGGGAGCCCAGCGCCGACATGGGCAGCATCAGCAGCTCCTGAGCGCCGGCGCGGACGTCCACCTGCTGGCCGTTGATGAGGTAGCTGCCCGCCGGGAGCCAGATGACCTGGGGAAGCTTGACCGTGTCGGTGAGCTCGAGGGTCTTGCGGTTCACGAAGCGCTTGAGCTCCGGATCGAAGAGGGTGCTGGTCAGCTCGAGCTGGAGCCTGGAGCTGACGCCCTGTTGGGGCCCGATGACCTCGACGGCGCCGAAGGTGCTCTCGTAGAAGTCCACCAGCTGCCAGCACGCGGCCTGCTGGTCGGGATCCTCGGTCAGGCCAGCGGCGACCCGGGCGTGCTCGATGGCGCGGCCGACCTCGAGCAGCTCGTAGAGCACCTGGGCCAGCAGCCAGTGCACCTCGTAGTTCTGTGAGCCCTCGGGGGAGGTGAGGGCCCGCAGCAGCTCGTCGCGGGCGTCGGCGTGCCAGCCCTTGCGGATGAACAGCTTGGCTTGATCCACGGCGTGGGCCGACGATGCCTCCTGGGCGGAGGCCGGCGACGCCACCAGCAGCAGGACCAGCAATGAAAGGAAGCGCATCAGCACTTTGCTCCTGGGGCGACGCGGTGACAGGCCACCCTGTGGGCGCCGGAGGCCCCGTCGACGCTCACCAGCGCGGGGCGAGCCTCGGCGCAGGCGGGCACGGCCATGGGGCAGGGGCCCCGGTAGGCGCAGCCGGGGCCGCCGCGCCCCGTGGGCA
>CAYZVO010000071.1:22400-37508 GCA_964481655.1 uncultured Enterobacterales bacterium
GGGGCCCGGTGGGGGGGGGGGGGCCCGGGCTGGGGGGCGGGGGGGGGGCCGGGCCGGGGGGGCCGGGGGGCGCGGGGGGGGGGGGGGCCCACCGCTAACCCCGCGGCCTGGAGCAAGGAGCTGGTGTAGGGGTGGTGGGGGAGGCTGCCGATCCCGGAGACCGGCAGCTCTTCGACCACCCGACCGGCGTACATCACGGCGATGCGCTCGCAGGCGTAGGCGATGAGGGGGATGTCGTGGGAGATGAAGAGGTGGCCGCGGCCGGGAGAGCGCGTGGCCAGCAGCAGGTCGGTGATCTCGGCCTTGAGCGCGGCGTCGAGCCCGGCGGTGGGCTCGTCGGCCACGGTGAGCTCCGGATCGGCGATGAGCAGGCGGGCGATGCCCACCCGGCGTTTCTCGCCTCCGGACAGCGCGAAGGGCAGCCCGTCGAGGCGGTGGTCGATGCCCACGCGCTCGGCGTGGTCGGCCACCAGCGCGTCGGGGTCGGCCTCGGGCTGGTGCAGCCGCGCCGACTCCCAGAGGTGCTCCCGCACGGTCAGGCCCGGGTTGAGGGAGGCGTCCGGGCTCTGCAGCAGCAGCTGACAGCGGGTGCGGAGGGTGCGGAGCTCGCCGCGGGACAGCCCCTTCAGCGGCCGCCCCAGCAGCTCCACCTCGCCGCCCTCGAAGCCGAGCAGGCCCAGCGCGGCCCGCACCAGGGTGGTCTTGCCCGAGCCCGACTCACCGATCAGGCCGACGCGCTCACCGGGGTTGACCAGCAGGTCGACGCCGTCGACCGCGGCCTCGCCGCGCCGGCTCACGAGCCCGGCCACGCCGGGGTTCCGGTAGCGCTTGACCATCCCGCGGACGGCGAGCAGCGGGCTCACAGGGCACCCCCGGCGACGCGGGCGGTGGCGTCGATGAGGGCCCGCACCTCGGGGGAGGCTGACGAGGCGAGCAGGCCGGAGGGCAGGGCCTCGACGGTGCGGCCACGGTCCATGATCTGGACCCGATCCGCCACCCGGGGGACGATGCGCAGGTCGTGGGTGATCAACAGCACGCCGATGCCCTCGCCGGCCAGGCGCTGCAGCTCCGCCAGGATCGCCTCCTGGACGGTTGGATCGAGGCCGGTGGTGGGCTCGTCGGCGATGAGGAAGCGGCTGCCCCGGGCCAGCGCCAGGGCGATGCAGGCCCGCTGGGCCATGCCCCCGGACAGCTGGTGGGGGTACAGCTCGAGGACCCGCTGGGGGTGGCGGAAGCCCGCCCGCACCAGCACGGCGCTGGGCTCGTCGGTGGCTCCTCCGAGCTCGAGGGCCTCCCGCAGCTGCCGCCCGACGGTCCACAGGGGGTCCAGGGCGCCCCGCGCGTCCTGGGCCATGGTGCCCACGATGTGACCGCGGATGGGCGCGAAGGCCTTGTGGGACCGGCGCCAGAAGCGGGTGGGCTTGCCCGCGGCCACGGCGGCGGCCAGGCCGTCGTACGGGCGGTGGACCGTGCCGTTGCAGTGGATGGCGAGCTCGGCAGCGACCACCCCGGGCCGGGGCCCGGGCAGGCCGAGCACGGCGCGGGCGCTCAGGGTCTTGCCGGAGCCGGAGGCGCCGACCAGGGCAAGGATCTCGCCCGCCTCGAGCTGCAGGTCGACGTCCTGCACCAGCGGGGTGCTCCCCGCCTGGATGCGCAGGCCCTCGAGCTGGATCCGGTCAGGCACGACGACGCTCCGCGAGGGCCTCGGACACCAGCCCGCAGCAGAAGATGGTGACCCAGATGGCGATGGCCGGCGCCCACACGCCCCAGATGTTGGCGGTGCGGTAGCCGAACTCGAAGGCCAGCATGTTGCCCCAGCTGGGCTGGGGCTCCATGACGCCGAAGCCGCCGATGTAGGACAGGGTGGTCTCGAGCAGCAGCAGGTAGCCGAAGAGGTTGAGGGCGTGCCGCCCCACCATGCGCCGGCAGTTCACCCACAGCAGGTGGTACAGCAGGATGCGCACCGGCCCCAGGCCGTGGGCGCGGGCGGCGAGCACGAAGTCGGCGCGCTGCAGGGAGTCGATGCGGCTGAAGACCGCCTCGGCCACCGCGGGGGAGTAGGCCACCCCGGCCACGGCGCCGATGAGCCAGGTGCTGTTGCCGTTGATGGCGATGGCCAGCAGCACCAGCACGAAGCGGGGGATGCTGGCGGTGACGGTGGAGAGGTAGCGGACCAGGGCGGCGACGGGGCCGCCGAGGAAGCCCGAGATCGCGCCGGCGCCCACGCCGATGACCGACGCGAGCAGGCATGCCAGCAGACCGGGGCCGACGAAGGCGCGGGTGGCGAGCACCAGGCGCCAGGCCACGTCGCGGCCCAGGTGGTCGGTGCCCAGCCAGTGGGCGGCCGACGGCGCCAGGCCGGCGTCGGCGTGGGAGACGTCCGCCACGATGTCGTAGGGCAGCCACGGCTCGGGGAGCACGGCGGTGAGCACCCCCACCACACCCACGAGGGTGAGCAGCGCGGCGCCAGCCCAGGCTCCGGGCCTCATCGGGACGCCTCGCGCAGGCGGGGGTCCACGCCGATGCGGACCAGGTCGCCGAGCAGCCGCGCGCCACAGACGGCGCCCGCGGCCAGCACGGTGATGCCCAGGGCCACCGGGTAGTCCCGGAGCCGGCAGGCCTGCCAGAGCATGGAGCCGGCGCCGTTGAGGTGCAGGACCTTCTCGACGATGACCAGGCCGCCGACGAAGAAGGCCGCGCGCCCGTAGGCGATGGTGGCCAGGGGGGGCAGCAGGTTCCAGAGCACGTGCTTCCAGACGGGGGCCCCGCGGGCCACCGCGGCGTCCACGAAGGGGGCGTTGCGCAGGCGCACGACCTCGTCCTCGACCGCGGCGTGCACCTCGGCGAGGGCGCCGGATCCGACGGCCAACACGACGATGGCCAGGGTGGTCTTCAGCACGCTGTCGGCGTCGGGCAGGGCGAACCAGCTCGGTCGCCCGAACCAGCCGGCCTCCATCCCGTGGAAGGCCAGCTCGTTGAGCAGGTGGACGGCCAGGAACGCCAGCAGGAACACCGGCGCCACGCTCACCACCTGAGCGGCCCTCCTCAACAGGCTGGAGCGGCCCGCCGTGAGCAGGCCCAGGCCGATGCCCAGGCCCATGGCCAGGGCCAGGGCCGGGATCAGCAGCTTCAGCGAGCGGCCCGCGGCCGGCAGGATCAGCTCGGTCACCGTGGCGCCCGGGCGGTAGGTCAGGGAGCTCCCGAGGTCGCCCTGCAGCGCCCGGCCCAGGAACAGGGCGTAGCGCTGGGGCAGGGGACGATCGAGCCCCCACTCCGCCTCGAGCTGGTCCCGGATCTCCTCGCCGTTGGGGACCAGGTCCACCGGATCGCCGGGGGAGGCCCACAGCAGCAGCTGGATGGCCAGCACCGCACCCGCGAGGGTGAGGGCGAAGACCGCGACGAGCCGCAGCACCGGCACGACCAGCCGCCAGGAGCCCGCGGTGGCGGGCTCCGTTGCCGCGGGTTCGTCGCTTCGGAGGTGCGGGTCGGCCATCAGCAGGCGGCGGTGCCCGGGCCCGCAGGCCCCCGCACCGCAGGCAGAGGGAGCTCTACTCCATGTTCCAGTCGTGGACGAAGGTGAAGAAGTAGAAGGGATGGATGACCACGCTGCCGACGCGGGTGGACAGGGCGGCGTAGGAGTCGAGGGTCCACAGGAAGATCATGGGCGTGTCGCCGTGCACCAGGCGGTGCACGTCGCGCAGCGCGGCCTTCTTCTCGTGGGGGTCGGTGGTGTCCCGGGCCTTGTCCAGCAGCTCGTCGACCTGCTCGTTGCCGTAGCCGCCGAAGTTGCGGGCGCCGTCGCTGTGGAACTGGTCCCGGATGTCCTCGTTGCGATCGAAGGTCCACTGGGACAGGACCAGGTCGTAGTCGTGCTCGCGCCAGATGCGGCCCTTCCAGGCGGCCTCGTCCAGGAACTCCACCTGCACGTCCAGGCCCGCCGACTGCAGCTGCGACTGGAGGTTGATGACCACCTCCTGGCTGGACTCGAGGGTCTGGTGGGCGGTGATGTTCAGGGTCAGGGGCTGGCCGTCCTTGGACCACTGCCCGTTGTCCGAGACGTAGCCGGCGGACTCCAGCAGGCTGGCGGCCTGGGAGGTCGAGTAGTCCCAGGCGGGCACGTCGTGGTTGTAGTACGGGCTCGACTTGACGTAGGGGCCGGTGAGGGTGTCGCCGGTGCCGATGGGCGCCAGCAGGGCCTCGACGTCCACCAGGTGGGCGATGGCCTCGCGGACCGCGGGCTCGCTCCACGGCTCGCGCTCCATGTTGAAGCCCAGGTACCACCAGGAGTTGGTCTGGTAGGGGTACAGCTCGACCTTGCGGTTGTTCTGCAGCACCGCCAGATCCCGAGGCAGCACGCGGACCAGGGTCTCGAGGCTCTCGTAGAGCAGCAGCTTGGCCTGGTAGTTCTTGTCGCTCACCTCGCGCATGACGATCTCGTGGATGCTCACGGCGTCGCGGTGGGCGGCGTGGGACTCGAGCGAGATGGAGTTGTCGTCGTTGTAGCGAGCGAACTTGTAGGGGCCGGTGCCCACGGGCTCGTTCCGGAACGGGTCCGTGCGCTTGATGGCCTGGCTCGAGAACTTGTGCGCGGGCAGCACCTTGAACAGGAGCTTGTCCTCGGGGCGGGCCTCGGCCCGCTCGAAGCTCAACAGCACCGTGTGATCGTCCAGGGCCTCGGCCTTGTCGATCCAGGCGACGCGGCCCTTCTCCGTGGACAGGGTGCCCCGGTTCTTCATCGCCTCGATGGTGAAGACCACGTCGGCGGCGGTGAAGGGGGTGCCGTCGTGCCAGGACACGTCGCGCCGCAGGCGGACGGTGAGCTCGGTCCGGTCGGCGGACAGCTCCGACGACTCGGCCAGGCACGGCACGGAGGCCAGGTTCTGGTTGTCCGTGTACAACCCCTCGAAGATCAGCTCGTTGAGCCGCGCCTCGGGCATGGTGGTCGTGAACACGGGGTTGACGATGCCCGGCGCCTGATCTTCGGCGTAGCGCAGGCCCTGTCCTTCTGCTGGCAGCGCCGACAGCGCGAGCAGCGCCAGCAGGGTGCCGGACAGGCCGGTGGCACGACGCCCCACGGTGTGGGTGGAGGCGTGAGGGCTAGTTCTCCTTGCTGTCACCATAACGATCCAGTCCCTGTAGGATGGCGAGGTCGCCCAGCACTTCGTCCAGGCCCGTGGAGGCGGGGTACGCACCCAGCAGCGGCTGGATGGCGTCGAGCGCCTCGCGGGTGTGGCCCGTGCGGAGCTGGGCTTCGATGATGATGGCTCGCAGGCCGGGGTGGTTGACGTGGTTGATGCCCCGGCTGCTCTCGAGGTCGAGGGCGAGCTGGGCGAAGGCCAGCGCCTGCCACGGGTGGTCGGCCAAGAGGGCCTTGCGGCCGAGGGCGAGCAGCACACGGCTGCGGAAGATGCGGACGAGCTGCAGGTCGTCGAGCAGCGCGAGGGCGTCAGGGCTGGCGCCTTCGCGTGCCGAGGCGGACCAGGCGTCCAGGGCGGCGTCGAGCTGGCGCACCTGTGCGCGCGCCCAGTCGGCGTCGTCGGCGGCGGGGAGGTCGGGCTCGAGGCCCAGCGCGGCCAGGGCCGTGCCGGAGGCGCCGAGGGTGCGGGGGGCCTCGGCCGCCCTGCTGACCTCGGCGGCGAGCTCGGCGTGGCTCACGACGGGGCCGAAGATCAGGGCCGACAGGGAGTCGGTGGGAGCCTGGGCCAGGGCCGAGAGGGGATCGTCGCTCCCCGCGGCGGCGGCGGCCTGGCGCTCGTAGGCGATGGCCATGGTGCGCAGCAGCTGCGGGTCGTAGAACGAGCGCTCCAGCTCGCTGCCGTCGGGGCGCGGCTCCAGCTCGGTGACCAGCGGCTGATCGATGCTCAGGCCCAGGGGCGCGAGATCGCCGCTGTCGCGGATCTGCACGTGGAGGTTGTAGCGCTGGGCGAGGGGAGGGAGCTCGTCGCCGGGGATCGGCGTCCCAGGGACCACGGAGGCTACCAGCCCGGCGGCTTCGGCGACCTGGGGATCGCGGGCGGTGGCGCAGAGGCGGAACCAGGCGCCGGCGACCTCGACGTCGCCCTGCTCGAGGGCGGCGAGGCCGGCCACGTAGCCCAGGGCGGAGCCGGTGGGGATGGCGGACTTCTCGGACCAGGTGGCGAAGCTGCGCTCCCAGGCCAGGTCACCTGCGTCGGCCAGGGCGTGGTACAGCTGGGCCAGCTCCCACAGGGCGCGGGTGTGCCCCATGACGGTGTCGGCGTCGTCCGCGGTGAAGGCCTGGGCAGCGCCGGACAGATCGTTGCTGTGCAGCGCGATCCAGCCCGTGCGGGAGGGGCCGGAGGTCAGCGTGGCGAAGCGCTCGGGCTGCTCGACCACCTGATCCACCCAGCTGCCGTCCAGCACGGGGGAGGGGGCGGCCTCGGGGGCGGTGGGCTCGGGGGAGGTGCAGCCGACTGCGAGGGCGAGGACGGCGGGGAGCAGAGTGCGCAAGGAGCTATTCCCCCTCGTAGGCCGCGCCGTTGTTCTGGGCCCGGTCGGGGTACTGGCCGGGGTCGATGTTCTCGGTCCCCGCGTCCACGCGGATGGTGTCTTCGGTCATGTTCAAGGGGTCGAGCACCAGCTCGCCCGCCTTGAAGTAGAAGGTGGTGGACGCGTTGTGGAAGCCGGGCTTGAACAGGGAGACCTCGTAGTCTGCGCGCTTCGACAGCTTGACCCGCGCGCCGGTGTCGTCGCGGAGGTAGTCGATGGTGAAGCGTCCGTACTCGTCGGTGACGAGCTCGACGTTGCCGGGCTCGAGGCTCACCACGACGCGCTCGAGGGGCTCGCCGTTGCGATCGAGCACCGAACCGTAGATGGCGTGGTGCCTGCTGCAGCCTGCCAGCAGCAGGGTGAGGCCGAGGAGGAGAGTGGTGCGGACCATCGTTGCTCCCGGGGGCTACTGGAGCCGTTCCCTGATGTTCTCGAGCTTCTCGATCTCACGGTCGGCGCGGGCCTGGAGATCGGTGCGGGACTCGGTCATGACGTGCTCGCGGTACTTCTTCCACTGGCGGATGGACTTCTCGAGCAGGTCGAGGTTGTCTTCGCTCTTGTAGAAGAGGCCTTGGTAGGACGCGGCCTCGACCTCGTAGATCTCGGCCTTCTTGGTGAAGACCAGCTCGGGAGGCAGGCGGGCCCAGTGGCGCTCGGCCAGCACGGCCTTGTCCAGCGCGCGCTGGTAGTCCTTCTTGTTGACGTAGTAGCGAGCGTACTCGGCGAGCACGACCGGGTTGTACTGGTTCTCCGGGCGCATCGAGAGCTCGTCGAGGTAGCGCTTGACGCCGGCGGCGTCGCTCTTGGCCTTGGCGTTCATGACCAGCATGAGCCGGCTGCGGGTGAACGCGGCGTCCTCGGGCTGGACCATCTCGATGACCATGATGTCGCTGGAGCCCAGGGACCCGGTGGCGGCCTGGGCCGAGTAGCGCTCGAGCAGGCTGTTGGAGTCGTCGGGGTCGGACTCGGTCACGTCCACGCTGGCCACAGCGTCGGTGCCGGCGTCGTAGGAGACGGGCTCGGGCTGGTAGGCGGAGCTGCTGTAGGAGTTGCTGGACGAGCTGCGGCTGCTGTAGCTGCTCGACGGCGAGCTGGAGGAGCTGGACGAGCGCGACGAGCTCGATGAGTTGGAGGACCGCGACGAGCTCGACGTGTTGGATGAGCGCGACGAGCTGGACGAGCTGGACGAGCGCGACGAGCTGGAGCTGCTGCGGGAGGTGCTGCTGCTCGAGGGAGAGCTGGTGCTGCGGCTGGTGGTGCCGCGGGAGCTGGGCTGGTACGCCGGCTGGTCCCGGGCGGTGTGGGACTCGGCGGCCGGGGCCGGCTCGGGCTCGGGCTCGGGTTCGTCTTCGGGTTCGTCTTCGTCTTCGGGCTGATCCGGAGCGGCGTCGGCCACGCCGTCGAGGGTGGGGGCGTCCACCGGGTCTTCCGGGCCGTCCACCGCGGGGATCTCGACGTCGGGGATGTCGGGGATCTCGATGTCCGCGATGTCGGAGCGGGCCGCGTACCAGGCGGCGCCGACGTAGGTCCAGGCGGCCCACAAGCCACCGGAGCAACCGATCACCAGGATCAGGCCCACGAGCATCAGCAGGAACATGGTGCCGCCGCGCTTCTTCGGCGGCTCCCAGTCACCCGTGTCGTCCTCGTAGTCCTGGATCGGCGGGCCGGAGGGGTGGATGGGTGCGCCCGCGGTGTCCGCCGTGGTGGGCGGCGGTGCGACGGGGCTGGGCGCGGCGCTGGGCGGCGGCGCCACCGGGCCGGGGGGCGGCGCTGCGCTGGCGAGCTGATCCGAGCGGCCCGGAGGCGGCGCGGCTGCGGCGAGACGATCGGAGCGCGAAGGGGCTGCGGGCGCCGGCGCGGGCTTCTGGGTCAGGGGCACGGGCACGGGCTGGGCCTGCACCGGGGGCGGCACGACCGGCGGGAGCTCCTTGGAGGGCGCGGACGCCTGGGGCGGCGGGTCCTCGGGGGGCGCCAGGGTGGGCCCGGCGTCGGCCACGGGGCGGCCCTGCGCCTGGGCGATGTAGGCCGCGGTGGAGGCGGGCTGGGCCTGGGGCTGCGCGGGCTCCCGCGGGGGCGGGAAGGAGGTGGGCATCGGCACCGGCTGCGGGGCTTCCTGAGGCGGCGCGGCGGACACGGCCGGTTCGTTCTCCCTGGCGGCCCGCTCGGCGAGGGCCTGGGAGGCGTAGGCCGCGGTGGAGCGCGGGTCGGGGTCGATGCGGGTGGAGACCTTGTCGTCGAAGCCGTCCACGGGGCCCGGCGCGGGCACGGACGCGGCCACCGGCGCCACGGGGGTGGGCGCGGGGAAGGGGTGGGCCTGGACGATGGGGTCGAGGAAGCGTCGGGTGTCGTCGGCGATGTTGGCGAAGGAGTAGCCAGCCATGAGGCCGCGCAGGTCCTCGCGCAGCACGAACGCGCGCTGGTAGCGGTGGCGGGGGCTCGAGGACAGGGCGCGGTAGAGGACCTTGTCCAGCCCAGGCATGACGTCCTTGACGCCCAGCAGCTGGGTGGTGATCTCGGCCCGCCGCAGGCGGTGCAGGGTCTGCAGCGCGGTCTCGGACTCGAAGAGGGACTGCAGGGAGAGCAGCTCGAAGAGGATGGTGGCCAGGCCGAAGATGTCGCTGGCGGGGATGAGCTTCTGGTCGGCCTCGGTCTGCTCGGGGGCCAGGTGGGCGACCCACACGGGCTGAACGCCGTTGTCGCCGTCGGCGTTTGGCAGCGCCGGCGCCCGGGTGAGGCCGTAGCCACCCAGCAGGATGCGGCCGTCGAGGTTGACGAACAGGCTCGAGGGCCTCAGGGCCATGTGCAGCACATTGGGGCTGCCGCTGACCTTGCCCGGCCGACCGTGCAACGCCTCGAGGCCGTTGCAGATCTGGGTGGAGAGGTTCAGGAAGACGTTGTGGGGGACCCCCACGCCCTGGCCTCGGCACCACTCGATGATGGTCGAGAAGGGGAGGGCTTCGACCCACTGCTCCACCATCAGGCACTCGCCGTCGGGGGTCAGCAGATCCAGGACCGGCACCAGGAAGGGGTGCTTCACCCCCATCAGGTCCCGAATCCGGGTCTCGACCGCCTGGCGGGTCGCGGGATCCGCGATCAAGCCTGGGTGTACCCGGCGCACCAGGACGCGACCTCGGTCGCCGTCGGCCTGGTAGCCTTCGTAGGTTTCCGCGCTGCTGCTCTCACCCAGTTTGCGTACCAGGGTGAGCGAGCCGAACTTCGTGGGAAGACTCTTCATCCCGACGTGCCTCGCCACCGTCGCCGTGGACGGAATCGTTCGCTGCGCGGGACCCCAACACCGGACGAACCGCGCTCGGCTCGGGACGTTACCGTCGGATGGGCGCGATCGTCAAGGCCATGGGGCCGCGAGCAGCGGTATCGAAGCGGCATTTCACCACCACTTGACCAAGGGGAGCGATCAGGGGACGTCCGCCGCTTCTATGGGGGTTCTCGACACCTGCCGTCCCCGGTCGGATAGGGTTGGCCCCATGAAGACACCCAGGCCCCTGTATGCGTTCCTCCGCCGCGTCACGCCGTGGGTGGTCGGGGTGCTCATCGCCAGCGGTTGCCTCACGATCCAGCGAGGGATGGTGGTGGTCGAGACCGCCGCCGATGGCGACCCGCGGAGTGTCCAGCTCGAGACCCTCGAGGGCCGCAGCTTCGCCCTTCGCTCCGCCGAGGAGATCGAGCTGCTCCGGTCGCTGGACGGCTGCTCGGTCGAGGTGAGCGGCCCCCGGGCGGCCCGCTCGCTGGTGGTCCAGAGCTGGACCGTGCTGGACGCCGGCGACGGCTCGGTCCCCTATGTCGGGGCCCTCCGACAACACGGCAGCAACCTCGTGATCGACGATCGCACCTCGGGGATGCCGCTGGTGCTCGACGACCCGAGCGCGGCCCGCCTGGGTCCATACGCAGGCAGCGTGGTCATGATCAGCGGCTACGTGATCGGGGCGCAGCTGCTCCACGTTGTGAATTTCAGAGTTTTGGTAAAATAGTCTCTCGCCGGTCGACCCCCACGGGATCGGCCCCGCCGGAGGTCCTATGCCGCGTACGTTCTGCTTCGGATGTGGCGCCGAGATGAGCGCCCAGCCAGGCGAAGTCGCCCCGATGTGCCCCAAGTGCAAGAACGCCGAGCCGAGCTCGGACGGCGAGGAACAGCGCTGGATGGTCCGGAACAAGGGGCAGCGCCCCCAGGGACCCCACGAGCGGGACACCATCGAAGGCTGGATCACCCGCAACCTGGTGGGGCCCACCGACGAGGTCTCGCGGATCGACGGGTCCTGGAAGCCCTTCAACCAGCATGCCGACTTTCGCGCCTGGTTCACACCCGGTCACGACCTCTTCGACAAGCGGGAGAAGGCCATCAGCTCCCGGCGCCGGGACAACGTCGCGCGGGACTGGAGCCGCCGCTTCAAGACCGTGGCCACCCTCGTCGCCATCGTCGGCATCGTCGGCATCACCTACGTGGCCATCGAGCAGCGCGCCACGGTGATCCCCGAGCCGTGGATCGAGGCCATCTCCGCCAAGTGGTCCGAGCTGTCCGGGCAGTTCCTCGACACCGTCGAGGTCGCCACCACCGACGTCGACGAGCAGCTTCAGCGCCAGGAGATCCGGGACCTGCCGGGCGACGAGTTCATGCTCGAGCTCGCCGGCACGGTGCCCCAGTCCGAGGAGCCAGCCCGGCTGCACCTGCTCCGCGGCCGCGACCTCATCATGAAGGAGATCACCGACGCCCCCGAGGCCGCCATCGCCGAGCTCGAGCTCGCCGCCGTGGCCGCCCCCCGCGACGTGACCGCCCTGGCCGCCCTCGCGGAGATCTACGGCCTCGCCGGCCGCTACCAAGCCGCACGCGCCGACAGCGCCGTGGTGGTGCTGGCCCGCGCCGACGCCCTCGGCCTCAACGTCCCCGCGGTGCTGCGGGCTCGATCCGTCATCGCCATGGGGGCCGGCTCCTACGACAACGCCCGCCGCATCGCCGACGACTGCATCGACATGGACGCCGGCAACCTTCATTGCCAGTACTACCGCGGCATCGCGCTGCTGGGGCTGGAGAAGTGGGAGCAGGCCGAGGCGGTGCTCACCGACGTGCACGAGCAGGCCCCCCATGTGCCGCGCTTCCGCCTGGCGCTTTGCGGCGCCGCGGTGGAGTCCGGCAGCTACCACAAGGCCGCTGGCATGGTCGAAGAGTTCGTCCAGCAGTATCCCCAGGTCGCCGAGGGCTGGTCCCTCTACGCGCGGCTGGCATGGCTGACGGCGGACTACCCCGACGCCCTGGGCTACGCCGAGAAGGCCGTGCGCCTCGACCCGACGGATCTCGAGAGCCGCCTGCTCGCGGCCGAGCTGCTGCTGGCTGTGGGTCGCTACGACGCCGCCGCCGCGATGCTCCAGCCCTTGCTCGACGACGAGAACACGAAGAACCACAAGCAGGCTGGGCGCATCCACCTGGTCGGCGCCTACATCGACACCGCGCTGGGCAAGCTCGAGAGCGCCGCGGCCCACGCCCGGACCTCCCAGGAGCTGAAGCCTCACTGGGCGCCGCCGGCCTACGCCCTGGGCTCGGTGCTGGCCCTGCAGGGGGAGCTGCAGGAGGCGGAGCAGATCTTCAAGGACGCCCCCAGCGACACCCTCCGGCCTGTCGAGGCCGCGAACTTCTGGGTCAAGCTGGGCCACATCTACCGGGATCAGCAGCGGGACAAGGCCGCCATGACCGCCTACGAGCGCGCCCTGGAAGAGTACCCGGGCAGCGAGGAGGCCCGGCTGGGCATGGTGGGGGTCTACCTGCGGCTGGGCAACCTCTCCAAGGCCGTGGACATGCTCCGCACCATCGGCAAGACCGACTTCGAGCAGGACGCCACGCATCCGCCCAACTCCCTCTGCCCCCTCGAGCCCACCGACGTCCGGCCCCTGGCCGTCGCCCTGCGCGAGGCCATCGCCGACGACATCCGCTTCTCCCAGTCCCTGCAAGAGGTCGAGGGCATCCTGGCCTACCACGCCGGGGAGTACGAGCTCGCCGAGCTGGCGCTCCGCAAGGCCCTGAGCGACGACGACACCGCCGACGCAGCCCGGGCCTACCTGGCCCGGATCAAGATGCGCCAGGGCGAATACCTCGAGGCCGAGGGCATCCTGCAGCGCATGATGGCCACCCCCGGCAACGAGGGCATCTACTCGGCCATGCTCGGGCTCGCCCACGCGCGCATCGGGCGGGGTGACGGTGGCGTCAAGGAGCTCGAGCGGGTCACACGGCTGGTGTCCGACGTGCCCACCGCGCACCGCTCCTACGCCGAGGCGCTCTACCGCTCCGGCGACGCATCGGGCGCCGAGGCCGCGGCCCGCAACGCCTACGCCCTGGACGATCTCGATCACCAGGCCCGGCGCATCGTGCTCCTGCAGGGGGGCGAGGACCGCTGATCATGATGGCGCCCCGCGGCCTGCGCCGCGCCGTCGAGGCCCTCGAGCGCCCCGGTGGCGTGGTGCTGTACCCGACCGAGACCCTCTACGGACTCGGCGGCCGGGCCACCGACCCACGCTCCGCGCAGCGCATCGCGGCCCTGAAGGGGCGGCCCCCTGGGGGACTGATCGTGCTGGCGACGGCCCCGCCCCTGGACCAGCCGGTGGCTCGCGCCCTGGCGGCGGCCTTCTGGCCGGGCCCGCTGACCCTCGTGGTGCCCGGCTGGCCCGGGCTGCCCCCGGCGGTGCTCGGCCCGGACGGCACCGTGGCGGTGAGGCCACCGCTGCACCCCGCGGCGGTCGCCCTGGTGGCCGCGTTGGGCCCGATCACCTCGACCTCGGCCAACCGCTCCGGGGAGCCGCCCCTGCTCGACCCGGCGGACCTGCAGCTCGAGGTGGACGCGGTGATCGACGTGGGCGTGCTGCCGGAGTCTCCACCGTCCACCATCGTCCGGGGGGACAGCGGCGCGGTGCTCCGCGCGGGCGCGCTGCCCGTCGAGCGGGTGCGCGAGCTCCTGCGGAGCCTGGGCTCGTGACAGCGCTGACCTGTGAGCGGCCCGCCTCGGGGCTGGTGGTCTACCAGCCGCGCCGGGGCTTCCGCTACGCCATGGACCCCTTCCTGTTGTGCGCCTGGGCCCTCGAGGGCGGGCGCCCGGACAGCGTGCTCGATCTCGGCACCGGCAGCGGCATCATGGCCCTGCTCCTGGCGCGCCTCGGGATCCCGGCCCGGGGCCTCGACGTGCGCCCCGAGTGGATCGAGCTGGCCGCGCGCTCCGCCCGCGAGAGCGGCCTCGAGGTCGGGTTCGAGCGGGCCGATCTGAGGCGCTTCGCCGGTCCCGGTGCCGGGCTGGTGGTCATGAACCCCCCCTACCTGCGCGCCGGACAGGGCCGCCCGAGCCCCGATCCCTGGAAGGCGGCGGCCCGCACGGAGCTCAACGGGACCCTGGCGGAGCTGCTCGAGGCCGGCGCCCGCCTGGCCCCGCGGCTCTGCCTGGTGCTCCGGGGCGCCAGGGGCGACGAGGCCGAGGCCAGCCTGGACGCCGCGGGCCTGCACCTGAGCCGGCGCTGCGATATCGACCGCTCCATCGTGCTGATCGAGGGCCGGCGGGAGGCCGGCCCGGTGGCCCGGGAGCGGGTGTCGATGCGGGCGCCCGACGGCGCCTGGTCACCCCGGGTGCGGGGCTGGTACGCCAGCGTCGAGGCGCGGCTGAGCTAGCTAGTGCACCACGGTCTCGGGGGCGTCGACCTCGGCGTCGGGCCGGGGCTCGGCGCGCTCGAGGCGGAGGCTAAGGCGCTGGAAGCGGGCGCGGGAGAACCAGCCGCCGAAGCCGCGGGGGCGGGGCTGACCGTCGGTGGCCCGGCGCACCACCAGGGGCAGGTCGTTCACGGGCTTCATGTGCTGGCCCAGCAGGTGGTAGCCGTGCCACCAGCGGTTGTCGGGCCACTCGATGAAGGCCGAGCCGCCGCGCCCGAGGGGGCGGCCGAGCTCCTCGAGCTCGAGCACGGCCAGCAGCGCCACGGCGTCCACGCCCGGCTGGCCGGCGGCGGCGGAGATGAAGCGGTGCACGCTCAGGCGGGCCTTCAGGAGCGGGCGGAGGTCGATGATCTCCACCTGCTCGGGCCGGATGACGATCGCCGAGGGCGGGGGCACGCCGCGGCTCACGCTCTTCAACACCATGCTCGCCAGGTTCTCACCCAGGGCGTCGTCCTGGGGGGGGAACTCCGCCGGGTCGCGCGGTCGAGCGCCGACCTGGAGTCGGATGCCGGTGGGGGTGGGAGACGTGGACACGAGGGCGCTCCGGGGGAGACCCGGGGAGGGTAAGGACGCGCCGTGGGGGTGACAAGCCCGGTGTGTGGGCTCAGTGCAGGAAGGCCTCGGTCTCGTTGCCCTCGCTGGTGCCGTCGGCGCGGCGCCACAGATAGTCGAACACGCGCCCTTGGGCCACATCGACCACGTCGCCCGCCGCGAGTTCCTGGGCCCAGGCGGGCTCCGAGCGCAGCACGCCGGTGATGGCCGGGCCCTGCCAGGAGACCACCTGCACCCACAGGTACTCCACCTCGCCGCCGGGACCCTCGAACGGGGACTTCACGTAGAGGCGGTCACCCGAGGCGAGGCCGGCGTCCCAGGAGGCGCGCACGGGGCCGTCGAGACGGGTGAGG
>CAYZVO010000072.1:0-22136 GCA_964481655.1 uncultured Enterobacterales bacterium
GCGAGTCGCGAGCCGATGAAGGTGGGAGGTGGGTCGGGGGAGGTGGGTCGGGGGTGTCAAGCCGGGAACCTCATTGACACTTCAGACCGGGAACCTTGTTGACACTCTGGCCGTTGAAAATGGGCCGCCCGCAGTGAGCGCAGCGAGCGAGGACGGCCCTCGGCCCGCGACCGACCTTCCTCCTCCTTCGACCCAGCTCCAACCTGACTCGACTGGCGACTCGCGGCTCGCCTCCCTCGACTCGCCTCCCACTTCCCACGAACCACGACGCACACCCGCTCCGTCGAACGTTGCCACCATCGCCTCTCGTCGGAGAACGAGATCGACCGGATCCATGGGAGGTCCGCTGGCACCGGCACCGGCTCCCAGCTCCAGCCTCCATCCTCTGACCGATAGAGCACCCCACGGCTGTAGCGCTCGTCCGACAGGTCGCGGCCTCCGGCGTACCAGCTGCGGCCCTGGTCGGGGGTGGCGAGGGCCCAGAGCTCTCCCACCAGGGTGGGATCCACCTCGACGGCGACCAGGGGGCGACAGGATGACTCCGAGGCGGGCCTCAGGAAGGCCGGCGGGCCGGTGAGACCGGCGCCCAGCCCGACCCAGCAGTCGCCAGCTGGCTGCAGGGCCCAGATGGGGACGGGGCTGTCGGCGAGGAAGGCGGCAGGTGGGGGCGCTGTGATGGGGGAGGAGCAGGCGATCAGGACGGCGAGGATGAAGTACATGCGAGGTCTCCGCTGTTGGGGGACCTCCGACAGCGCAAGCCGCGTGCCAGACCTCGAGCCACCGATATGGGGCGTTGCCCCGTCTGCGGACCGTCGAAACCGTCGAACATTCGACGATCCCGTTGGTCACTCTTCGACGATCCGACGGCGGATCGCCCAGCCGAGGGCCAGCAGACAGCCCAGCAGCCCGCCAGCGAAGCCCCACAGGCCGAGCAGCCAGCCCCGCGGGCGGTAGCGCAGCTCCACGCTGTGGGCTCCGGGGGGCACGACGACGCCCCGGAAGCTGCCGGCCACCGCCAGCAGCTCTGCGGGCTCGCCGTCGAGGGTGGCCTGCCAGCCGGGGGACCAGGCGTCGGCCACCACCAGCAGCGCCGGCCGGGTGGTCTCCACAGCGATCCGCTGCAGCTCCGGGTAGGGCTCGTCCAGCGACACCAGCTCGATGGCCCGCCAGGCCGAGGCAGCCTGCAGCTGGACCAGGGCGGGGTCCATGGCGTCCTGGGCCACCACCGGCGGGCGACGCCTGGCCGCGTCCACATCGGCGATCCGCTGCAGGGCCCGCTGCTGGTCCTGGGCCAGCTCCAGAGAGAAGGCCAGCCAGGCCCGCGGCGCCTCGGGGTCGAGCTCGAAGAGCCGCAGGGGTGCGTCCAGCCCCGTCAACTCCCGGAGCCCATCGACGGAGGCCTCGGCCTGCTCGTCGCCCGCGACCACGGCGAGGTAGCGCACCGCGCCGAAGGCCAGCAGCCCCCGGTTGTGCTCTCCGAACCGGGAGATGGGGAACCAGGGCCGCTGCAGGGCCGGGTCGAGGGCGGCCATCAGGCGCTCGCTCTCCGTGGAGACCGGCAGCTCGTAGCCCCGCAGGTCCCGCAGCCCCGCGAGCATGCCGGTGTCCGGCTGGATGGCCCAGCCCAGGCCGCTGACGCGGCCATCTCCCTGCAGATCGGCGAGGGCGTGGGCCCAGGGCGCCATCGGCGCACGCGCAGCCTCCGCCGTCATCATCCCTTGATCGGACCGCCGCGCCCAGAGCAGCTCGGCCATCAGCAACCCCGCAAGCGCCCAGGCCCAGCGCCGCCGGGGCAGGGCCAGGCCCGCCGCGACGGCGACGGCCAGCCCCGCGAAGCCGCCCAGCCGGGCGTGGTTGGCGGGCACGAAGAACAGCAGAGGCAGCCCCAGGGCCACCGCGAGGGCCAGCGCGGCCCCGCCCATCCACCAGCGCCCGGCCCGGGCCCGCAGCCCGTACAGCGCCAGCCCGATGGCCAACAGCCCCACGTGGAGGTTGGACTCGAGGTGGGCCCCCTCCCCCGCCCAGTCTCCGCGGGCGGGGTGCCCGAAGGGATCCGGCCAGGCGATGGTCAGCAGCGCGTCGAGGGGCAGGCGTGTGCCAGTGCGAGCGTGCAGGGTCGCGGACCGGGCCAGCTGCTCGGCGAAGGGCAGCAGGGCTGGCGCCGCGAGCAGCGCACCCAGGGCCATCCCCAGCAGCGCCCGCCCCCAGGCCCGGCGGTCCCGCAGGGTGGCGGCGGCCACCAGCCCCGCGAACAGGCCGCCGTGCACCGCGGTCTGGGGATGCCCTGCCAGCAGCATCGCCGCCCAGGGCAGGGCCACCGTCAGCACCCCTCCCCTGCCCCGTGCCAGCCGCACCAGCGCCCAGGCCAGCCACGGGGTCCAGGCGTAGACCCAGGCGTGGGGGTGCAGGGCGCGGCAGACGGGGAACGCGCTGAGCATCGCCACCCCGCCGGCCACGAGCCCGCCAGCGGTGGACGCCCCCAGCAGCCAGGCCAGCAGCGCGGCGCCCACACCGGCCGCCACCAGGTGCAGCCAGACCCGCAGATCCTGCGCCGAGGCCTCGGGGAGCACCAGCTCCAGCAGCGCCGGTGGGTACAGCGCGGCGGACTGCCCGTCCGCCAGCAGGGGCACGCCCGCCATCAGATCCGGGTTCCACAGGGGCGCTCGACCTGCGGCCCACGACGCCCGGACCCGCTCGCGCAGGGGCCGGAACTGCACCGCGGGATCCGACAGCTGGTGGTTGTGGACCCCGCCGCCGGACCCACTCGCGGTGCGCTGGACGTGGTGCACGCTGAGGTGATCGTCGGCGCTGACCACCATCGCCCCCGGGATCGCGCCGGGGAACAGCAGACAGGGCAGGATCAGCAGCAAGCCCAGGACCACCAGGTGGGCGGCGGTCCAGCCACGGGGCAGCGATGGGATGACCTGTCTCACACGCCTCCAGGCCGAGTGCGGAATATGGTGCCTCCGCGCCGCCCTGAGTGGCGCGGGTACACGGAGGTTTCCATGCGCGTGCTCATGGCACAAGTCTCCCCGGTGGTCGGCGACGTCGACGGCAACGCCCAGCTCGTCCTCGACGCCCTCGACGCCGGACGTCGGCACGGCACCGATCTGGTGCTGCTCCCCGAGATGGTGATCTCCGGCTATCCCCCCCGGGATCTGCTTGACTACGGGGGCTTCCTGGACGCCTGCGAGGGGGCCTGCCGGCGCATCGCCGCGGCCACCCGCGACGGGGATCCCGTGCTGGTCTTCGGCTCCCCCTGGCGCGACGAGCAGGGCCTGCGCAACGCCGCCATCGTCGCCCACGGCGGCGCCATCGCGGCCGTGCGCTTCAAGTCCCTGCTGCCCACCTACGACGTCTTCGACGAGTCCCGCTACTTCGAAGCCGAGCACGCACCACAGCCCGTCGAGATCGCCGGCATGACCCTGGGCGTCACGATCTGTGAGGACCTGTGGGTGGACAGCGAGCTGCTGCCCGGCCATCACTACCAGCTCGATCCCCTGGACCACCTGCAGGGCTGCGACGCCATCCTCAACCTGAGCGCCTCCCCCTTCCACGCGGGCAAGGCGGGCCTGCGAGAGAGCCTGTTCGAGCGCCGCGCCCGCAAGGCCGATGCCCCGCTGTTCTTCGTGAACCAGGTGGGCGGCAACGACGAGCTGCTCTTCGACGGCCGCTCCATGGCGCTGCGGGCCGACAACCAGCTGTTCGCGGCCGGAGGCGCCTTCGAGCCCTCGCTGTTCGTGGCCGACACCGACGCCGGGTCACCGGCCAGCCTCCCGGTGCTGGGCAAGGAGGCCGAGCTGGACGCCGCCCTGACCATGGGCCTGCGGGACTACGCCCACCGCTGCGGCTTCCGCACCGCCGTGCTGGGCCTCTCGGGCGGCATCGACTCGGCCATCGTCTGCGTGCTGGCCGCCCAGGCCCTGGGGCCGGAGAACGTCCACGCGGTGGCCATGCCGGGCCCCTTCTCCTCGGGCGCCTCCCTGGCCGACGCGCGCCAGCTGGCCCACAACCTGGGGGTGCGCTTCGAGGTCCTGGAGATCGCCCCCGCCTACCAGGCCTACCGGGAGATCCTGGCCGCGCGCTTCGAGGGCCGGGCCTTCGACGTGACCGAGGAGAACCTGCAGGCCCGCACCCGCGGCAACCTCATCATGGCCCTGTCCAACAAGGAGGGCCACCTGGTCCTCACCACGGGCAACAAGAGCGAGGTCGCGGTGGGCTACTGCACCCTGTACGGCGACATGGCCGGCGGCCTGGCGGTGATCTCCGACGTGTTCAAGACCGACGTGTTCCGCCTGTCCCGCTGGGTCAACCGCGAGCGGGAGATCATCCCATCGAACATCATCGAGCGCCCCCCCTCCGCAGAGCTGGCCCCGGACCAGACCGACGAGGCCTCGCTGATGCCCTACGATCAGCTGGACCCCATCCTGCGCCTGTACCTCGAGGATCGCTGGGACCCCTCGGCCATCGTGATGCAGGGCCACGACGAGGCCGCCGTGAAGCGGGCGGTGCAGCTGGTGATCCGCTCCGAGTACAAGCGCTGGCAGGCGGCGCCGGGGCTGCGGGTGAGCTCCCACGCCTTCGGGACGGGGAGGCGGCATCCGCTGGCGCAGCGGTGGCGGTGGTAGCGGGAGCTGTCAGCTGTCAGCTGTCAGCTGTCAGTGGTGGCTGTCGCGGCGCCGGCGGGCGATCGCGGGGACCATGGCGGCGAGGAGCAAGGCCCACCAAGCTCCGCTGCTCGGTGAGTTCGCGCAGTCGCAGCCGTCGTCGGTGATCTCGACAGGGTCGTCGTTGTCGTCGGGATCGTCCGGGTCGTCCGGGTCGTCGGGATCGCCGGTGTCGTCCGGGTCGTCGGGGCCGTCGCCGGTGTCGTCGGGCTCGCAGCCGCCGTCGATGCCGTCGCAGTTCTCGTCCACACCGTCGCAGTCGTCGTCGATGGCGTCGGGGTTGATGCTGGCGTCGCCGTCGTCGCAGTCGTTCTCGGCGGGGGTGAAGCCGTCGCCGTCTTCATCCACCAGATCGGCGTTGTAGGTGCCGATGGTCCAGGTGTCGAAGAGCTCGCCGTCCTTGGTGTAGACGTTGCCCTCCATGTAGCTGCCGGCCACCCGCACCTCGACGAAGTGCTTGATGACCGCGGCCTCGGCACGCCACCAGCCCAGCTCGTAGTCCTCGACGCCGTCGCGGAACCAGGAGATGACCTCGATGAGCCACTCGTTGTCCTCGAGCCACTGACCGACGGTCTCGGTCTCGCCCATCCCGAGGTACCCGACGATGTCCCCGAGCCCATCCACGAAGTCCTCGGGGGATCCCGGCGCGCCGCCGCCCCCGGCCACGACGTAGAGCACGCCGCCGGTCTGGCTGGGGTCGGTGCGCTCGTAGTGGTGGTCGTGGCCGTTGAAGACCACGTCCACGCCGTAGCGCTCGAAGAGCGGGCAGAGGTAGGTGCGCGGCGGCTCCCAGTCCTCGGCGTCGAAGACACCGTGGGCGCCGGAGGTGTAGGGCGGGTCGTGGAAGGCCACGACGATGTGCAGCAGCGCGGGGTCGGCGTCGGCGGCGCCCAGCTCACCTTCGAGCCAGGTGTACTGCTCAGAGCCGGTGACGAAGTCCTCGTTGGTGTCCACCACGATGAAGCGGGTGTTGCCGTAGGAGAAGGCGTACCAGTTCTCGGTGGCCGAGCTGGACTGGGGCAGGTTGAAGTACTCGACGTAGTAGGAGTCGTTCTCCACGTCGTCGTGGTTACCCGCCACGGGGAACAGCGGGGTCTCGGCGAGCAGGTGCTCCTCGATCTCGAAGAACTCGCCCCACTGGGCGTAGTCGCCACCGTCCTCGACCAGGTCGCCGGTGTTGATGTAGATGTCCGGCGCCCCCACGACGCTGCGCACGCGGTCGATGACCGCCTGGTGCTCGTCGCCGTCGGTGCGGGTGTCGCCGACGACCAGGAAGGTGAACGGCTGCTCGTCCTGGGGCGCGGTGACGAAGCTGGCCAGGCGGGAGGTCTCACCGTCCGCGGTGACCTGGTACTGGTAGACGGTGCCGGGCTCGAGGCCGGTCAGCTCCACCTCGTGGAAGGTGGAGGCCGCGCCGCTCGAGGCCGCGCTGCCGAGGGAGGAGCTGGTGCCGTAGGCGACCTCTCCGCTGGAGCTGCCGGAGCTCTGCCACGAGACCACGATGGAGCTCTGGGTGGGGTGCTGCAGGTACGGACCCTTGTCGAAGCCGGCGTGGGCCGCGCTGGCGGCCAGGACGATGAACAGGGGGGCGAACATGGGCGCGCTCCTGGACGGGGGACCCATGGAACCTACCACGGCCCAGTCGGGCCGGTGACGCCGATCAGATGTCCGACAGGGCGACGCGACCGGGGTGGTGGATGCGCCACCAGGCCCGCAGCCAGCGGCGGCGCCACTGGGAGACCAGGGCCGGGGTCGTCAACCTGCACTCCACCGGCGCGCCCGCGTCGGCCGCCAGCCGATCGAGCAGCACCGGGGGCAGGGGCCGGGACAGGGCCACGACGAAGCGGGTGCCCGTCTGCTCGAGGGGGACGAGATCGAAGTGCTCGACCCAACCCACCGGGAAGCCCACCAGCACGGTGCGGCCGATGCCCCGCGTGGGCTGCGCCACCTCGAGGTCGGCGAAGCGGGCGAGCTGCTGAACGTAGCGCTCTTCCTCCAGCAAGCCTTCTTCGAGGGCGACCTGGAAGATGGGCCAGCCTCGCTCGAGGCTCGTCGCGTGCAGGCGCTCGAGCTGGTCCTCGCTCAGCACCGCCTGGGAGACGAGCCAGCGGCAGAACGGCAGCCCGTGGTGGACCGGCGGGAGCCAGGGTTCGGCCCGCACGAGCAGCGCCAGCTGGGCCACGGTCAGCCCCGTGCGCAGCAGCGCCTGCCAGTCGCGCTCGTAGGCGAGCTCAGCAGCCTCGGCCGGGGGCAGCAGCCCGAGGAAGGCCGCTCGGCTCGCCAGGCGCGCGGCTGCGGATCCAGAGAGGGTGAGCACGATCTGCTCGGGCCGCACGGGCTCGAGCTCGACGAACAGGGCGTCGAGGGCCAGCAGGTGCTCCGGGAGCTGCACGTCGTCCTCGAGGACGACGCCCGAGATCTCCTCGGGATCGGCGGGCTGGGCACCCGGGGGCTGGGCGGCCGCCTCGGTCACAGCTTCGCCGAGCAGGACGAAGCCGTCGCCGGGGCTGGTCGTGGTGGTGGTCGGGGTGTGCTCCATGGATGCTCCGAACCCCCCTGGGGGTACACCCTGATCATAGATCCCACGGCCAGCGGCCGGTATCCGGCTTTCTCCGGAGTTCCCTCCGGAAAAACCCCCATTTCGAGCGCCCGGGCGGGTTCCGCGGCCGGCTCAGCCCTCGAGGGAGGTCAGGCCCTCGCGGATCGCGTACTTGGTCAGCTCGGCGACGCTGCGCAGCCCCAGCTTGTCGGTGATCTGCCGGCGGTGGCTCTCGACGGTCTTGGCGCTGATGTGCAGCTGGGCCGCGATCTGCTTGGAGGTCTTGCCCTCGGACAGCAGCTGGAGCACCTCGCGCTCCCGGGAGGTCAGCACCGACCAGACCGATGAGTTCTCGGCCTGGGGCCGACGCACATGGTGCTCGATGACGATGCTGGCGATGCGCGGGTTCAGGTAGATCTGGTCGGCGAGGACCGCGCGGATGGCCCGGACGAGCTCGTCGAAGGCGCCGTCCTTGAGCAGGTACCCGCTGGCGCCCACCTTGAGCATCTCGCCCACGAAGCGCCGGTCGCTGTGCATGGACAGGGCGATGATCCGCACCGACGGAGCCTGCTTGAGGATCTGACGGGTGGCCTCGATGCCGTTGAGGCGCGGCATCGCGACGTCCATGATGACGATGTCCGGCACCAGCTCGAGGGTCAGGCTGACCGCCTGGCGGCCGTCCTCGGCCTCCCCGACGACCTCGAGATCCGACTCACCCGGGATGAGGGTCTTGAGGCCCTCGCGCATGAGGCGGTGATCGTCGGCGAGCACGATGCGGTAGGTCATGGGGTGTCTCCTGGGCCGGGCCCGACGCGCTGCAGGGGGACGGACTGCCGAATCCGTGCTCCACCGCCGGGGCGTCGATCGATGCGGAACGTGCCTCCTTGTGCCGTAACGCGCTCGCGAATGGCGAACAGGCCGAAGCCCGCGCCGGAGCTCACGTCGGGCATGGGATCGGGGAAGCCCACCCCGTCGTCCTCGACGGTGATGCGCAGCCTCCCCCCCGCCCGGCGGATGGCGATCCAGACGGTGCTGGCCCGGGCGTGCTTGACCATGTTGTGCAGCAGCTCGCGGACGGCCCGGAACAGCAGCACGCGCATGTCGGTGTCGAGATCCAGCGGCTTGGCGGGCGCGTCGAGCACGAAGCGGATGCCGTGCTGCTGCTCCACCAGCTCGCAGGCCCACTCCACCGCGGCCACGAAGCCGAGGTCGTAGAGGATGGGCGTGGACAGCTCGAAGGTCAGGGTGCGGGTGTTGTGGATGGAGCTGTCGAGCAGCTCGGCGATCTCGCCCAGCAAGCCCGCATGCTGGGGGGCGCGGGCGTTGAGGGCCGCCAGCTTCATGCGGCACAGGGCCAGGCACTGGCCGATGTCGTCGTGCACGGCGGTGGCGATGCGGCGGCGCTCCCGCTCCTCGGCCAAGGACAGCTGCGAGGACATGGAGCGCAGCTGGGCCTGGTGCCGGATGAGCGCTCGCTCCGCGCGGGCGCGCTCGGCCACCTCACGCACCAGCTGGTCGTTGGCCCGGGACAGCTCGGCCGTCCGCTCCACGACGCGCTCTTCGAGCTCCTGTCGGGCGCGCCGTAGGCCCTGCTCGGCGAGGCGTTGCTCGGTGATGTCGCGGCCCACGGCCTGGTACTCGACCACCGCGCCCGCCTCGTCGAACACGGCCCGGTCCGTCCACTGCTGCCAGCGCACCTGCCCGTCGGGGAGCAGCACCCGGTGCTCCACCCGCGCCACCGGCTGGTCGGCGCCGAGGGAGGCGAGCTGAGCCTCCATGGTGCCGCGATCCTCTTCGGGGATCTCCGGCGAGAAGGGCCAGTCGAGCAGCTCCTCGCGCTCCATGCCGAAGTAGCGGCAGTAGGCGTCGTTGACGAAGGTGAGGGTCCCGTCGGGCTTGTAGCGGCAGATCAGCTCGGTCTGATCCTCGACGATCGCGCGGTAGCGGCGCTCGCTGGCCCGCAGCTCCTGCTCGGTGTGCCAGCGCTCGCTGATGTCGCGCACGATGCCGACCATCAGCTGTCCCGCCTCGCCGTCCACCGCGGTCACCGAGATCTCCACGGGGATCTCGACGCCATCCTTGCGGCGGGCGATCATCTCCACCACGGTCCCGATCTTGAGCCCCTCGCCGGTCGCGCGGAAGTGGCGCATCCCCTCGACGAAGGACTCCAGGTAATCGTCGGGCATGAGCAGCCGGTGCAGGTCCCGCCCGAGCACCTCGCCCTGGAGCCAGCCGAACAGGTTCTCCGCCGCCCAGTTCCAGAAGGTCACCCGGCCGCGACCGTCGGCCAGGATGATGGCGTCGGTGGCGGAGCAGGTGATGGAGTGCAGCTCGATCTCGAGGCGGCGCAGCTCCCGCAGATCGAGCAGGTGCCGCAGCGACAGCCCCATGAGCTGGCCGAGGTGGACGAGCCAGGGCTCGACCCCGTGGCCCAGGGTGTCTGGGCGGGACAGCCCGAGCTCGAGGGCACCCACGGTCTCCCCCTGGTGGACCAACGGCACCAGCCAGCGCTGCCGAGGTGGCCGCCGGGCACCGTCCCGCGCCACCGGCGCGAGGTGGGGCTCCAGCCGCTGCCCGAAGAACAGCTGCTCGAGCTCGCGCCCGACCTCGCCCCTCAGCCCCTGCCCACGCCCCTCGCGGGTGAAGCCCCGGGAGGCCACCAGCCTCAAGCTCGCGGTGGCCAGATCCGGCAGGTAGACCCCGACCCTGTTCACGCCCCGTTCGCCCGCGAGGCGGCCACACCAGCGCCGGGCGAGCTCCCGAGGCTCGTGGCAGCCATGGGACAGCGCGGCCAGCTCGAGGCAGAGCCGCGGCAGGGGTCCGGACGGCTCGGTGCTCATGACCCTTCGGAGGGCGCACCGGGGCCGGGCCTCAGGGCGGCCAGCTCGGCGTGGGCACCCTCGAGCAGGGCCCGCGTCCGCGCGAGCTCCACCTCGGCGCGATCGAGCTGCTGCTGGGCCTCGCGCAGGTCCGCGCGGAGCTCGGACTCCGCCTGACGCCGCGCGGCGATGTGCTGGGCGAGCAGCTGCTGCTGTTGCTGGCGCTCGGTGACGTCCCGGGCGACCACCTGGTACTCGGCGCCGCCGACGACCACATTGCCTCCGGGCTCCTGATCCCGGCCGCGGATGAGCCGCAGGGTCCACTCGTGGTAGCGCGGCTGGCCGTCCGGCCCGAGCACCCGGGGCTCGACCTGGGTCACAGGCTGGCCCGGGCTCAGCTTGCGCGCCGTCCGGAGCAGGCGCTTCCAACCATCCCTGGGCAGCAGGCTCTGCACCGGGCGACCGAGCAGCTCCACGCGCTCCCGCCGCCAGTAGCGGCAGCAGGCGGGGTTCACGAAGGTGACCCGACCGCCGGCGTGGAAGCGGAAGACCAGCTCGGCCTGGTCGTGGACCACCGCACGGAGCCTGGCCTCCCGGCGCTCGAGGTGCTCGAGCAGCTTGCGACCGCGCGCCGCGCTGCGCTCACCGGGGAGGCTGTCGATGAGCGTGTAGAGCTCCGCCAGCTCCCGCTCTTCGCTGGTGTGGGCGGGGGTCGATGTCGGCTCGCCCGGGGGCTTCGTGGTCATGCTCACACTCCGGGTCGAAGCCTACCACGTCGCGAGACGCCCTCATCGCCCGTGTGGAATGATCCGATAGGACCTGTACAACCCGAGCCACCCGCCCGCGCCCCGGTCTCCAGAGTGGAGCCAGAGGCACGGAAGGGCAGCCTTGCGCTGTAATCGGGTATTATCGGGTCCGATAGTATAGATAGGAACGCGTCTGCGCCTGGAGGGAGCCATGAGCCGCACTCGAGACATGGTGCTGGACCTGGAGGCCATCGCCCGCGGGCTGGTCGGCGCCAGGGACGCCGAGAGCCTGGGCCGCTCGGTCTCCCGGGCGCTCGAGCCCCTCATCTCCTACGAGATCTGCTACCTGATGCTGCGCAAGCCCAGGGGAGAAGGCCACCGCATCATCAGCGCCCGGGGCCTCGAGCCGCGACGCTGGGCCGCCATCGAGGCCGCCGCGGGCGACGGGGTGTTGGCCCCGGTGCTCGAGGAGGGCTCCACGGTGGTGATCCCCCCGGACCACGCGGACCCCGAGGCCCTGGAGGCCGCCGGGCTGGGTGGCGCCCGCTCGTTGATCCTCCAGCCGGCCCTGGTGGAGGGCGACGTGGTGGGCCTGATCGCCCTGTCCTCCCGGCGCGTGGGCGCATTCGACGAGCTCGACGTCGCGATCTCGGCCTTCGTCGCCAAGCTGGTGGGCGTGGCCTGGGAGCGCCTGTGCAAGGAGTCCGAGCTTCGGCACCGCAACGCCATCCTCTCCGCCCTCGCCCAGGTGACCGATCGCCTGATGAGGGACGACACCTGGGAGAGCGCGGTGGACGAGGTCCTCGAGCGACTGGGCACGGTCTCCGAGGCGTCCCGGGCCTACGTCTTCGAGGCCTTCCGCGACAAGAGCGCGACGCTGCTGTGCAGCCAGCGCTTCGAGTGGGTGGCGCAGGGCATCGAACCACAGCTGGACAACCCCGAGCTGCAGGACCTCCCGCTGATCCAGGCGGGCTTCAGCCGCTGGGTCCGGCTGCTCTCCCACGGTGAGCGGGTGGTGGGCCTGGTGCGGGAGTTCCCCCGCACCGAGCAGGAGCTGCTGGCGGAGCAGGACATCAAGTCCGTCCTGGTCGTCCCCATCACCGACCAGGGCCGCTGGTGGGGCTTCCTGGGCTTCGACGACTGCGCCCGCGAGCGGGAGTGGACCCGGATGGAGATCGACACCATCCAGACCGCCGCCCACGCCCTGGGCTCCGCCATCCGCGCCGGCCGCTACCGACGCCGGGTGGAGCGGGCTCAGCGACGGGCCCAGGACAACGCCGCCAAGCTCGAGCGGGCCCTCGAGGGCACGGTGGGCGCGCTGCTGACAATCATGGAGTCCAGGGACCAGCGCCTGGCCAACCACCAGCAGCGGGTGGCCGAGCTCGCGCTGGCCATCGCCCAGCTCCTGGGCCTGGATCGGGACATCCAGCAGGCCACATGGCTCGCGGCCCTGCTGCACGACGTGGGCAAGCTGAGCCTCCCGTTCTGGGTCGTGGCCGAGGGCGAGCCGGAGGACCGCACGGCCCGACGCCGCTTCCGGGCCCACGTGCGGCTCGGTCAGCAGGTCCTCGCCCCCCTGGACCTGCCCTGGCCCGTGGCTGAGATCGTGGGACAGCACCACGAGCGGCCCGACGGGCGTGGCTACCCCCTGGGGCTGCGGTCCCCGAGCATCCGCCAGGAGGCGATGATCATCCGGGTCGCGGACTATGTGGAGACCCGAGTCACCCGGCTGGAGTACGGAGACGGCAACAGCCTGGACCGGGTGCTGGCGCGCCTGCACGCGGGCGCGGGCAGCCGCTTCGATGCCGAGGTCGCCGATGCCTGCGCCGCCCTGTTCCGGGACAACGGCTTCTTCTTCACCACACCCTCCAAGCCCCTGGACGATCCCGAAGGCCTGCACATGAGCAGCGTCCCACCCGCGACCGACCCCGGCGCCTGATCGCAGCGCCGCGGGACTGGGCGGGCGCTGTTACGCTGCGCCCATGCTCGCCATCCCCCTGATGTTGCTCGCCTGCGCAGGCAGCGAACCGACGCCACCGCCGCCCCCCGACATCGTGCTGGTCGTGGTGGACACCCTGCGCGCAGACCACCTGTCGGTCTACGGCCACGGGCGGGCCACCTCACCGACCCTCGACGCCCTGGCCGCCGAGGCCACGGTCTACGAGCGCGCCATCGCCCACGCCGGCTGGACCCTGCCGTCCATGGCCTCGATCCTCACCGGGCGGATGCCCAGCGAACACCAGGCCACCCGGGACCCCCAGGACGTGCTGCGCTTCAACCGCCTCGACGCCCAGCTCCCCACCATCGCCAGCCTGCTGTCGGAGCGTGGGTACCGCACCGCCGCCTGGGTGAACAACACCTACATGGCCCCGGAGTTCGCCCTGGACAAGGGCTTCGGGGTCTACGACTACGAGGGCACCGGTGGCTGGGGGGGACGCGACGCCGTCACCACCGTCCAGGCGGCCCTCGACTGGCTCGCCGACGACGACCAGCCCGCCTTCGCCTTCATCCACATCATGGAGCCCCACTACCCCTACCTCCCGCCGGAGCACCTGCGCCGGCGCTTCACCGGGCCGGGGGAGCCCCCTGTGGAGCCGCTGTTCTTCTCCGCCACGGAGCTTGCGACCAACGCCCGCTGGGTGAAGCGCTTCGAGCCCGAGCAGCGAGCGTGGATCGGCAAGCTGTACGACGAGGAGGTCCTGGCCACCGACGAGGCCATCGGGGAGCTGGTGGCTGGGCTGCGCGCCCAGGACCGCTGGGACCGCTCGGTCATCGCGGTGACCGCGGACCACGGCGAGGAGCTGTGGGACCACGGAGCCTTCGAGCACGGCCACGCACTGTACGGCGAGCTGATCCGGGTGCCGCTGCTGCTGCGGGTCCCGGGAGGCCAGGGGGCGCGTGAATCGCGGACGGTGCAGCACGCTGATCTGTTCCAGACCCTCGTCACCCTCGCCGGCGCCACGCCCCCCGCCGAGGCCCACGGGCACGACCTGCGGGCCCTGCCCGAGGACGAGCGCGCGGTGCTGAGCGAGGACTGCCTCTACGGCCCGCCGCGGGTGGCCCTGACCCTGAGCGACCAGCGCCTGATCGTCAACCTCGACAGCCGGGTGGCCAACGTCTTCTCGCTGGACGCTGGCGCTCAAGGCGACCGCCGCGTCGAAGACGACGCCACCGCACAGCAGCTCGCCCCGCCGCTGCTGGAGCGCATGGCCCAGCTCCGGGGCGATCTGAACATCCGGGCGACCCCCGACCGCACCGCACCCCTGACCCCCGAGGCCATGGAGCAGCTGCGCTCGCTGGGCTACCTCGCCGACGAGTAGCGGTTCACGAGGCGGGCAGCGCCATGCCCCGCTCGGCACGCAGGGCGTCGATGCGGGCCTGCTCGCGCGCGTGCTTGGCCAGGTTGCGCTCGATGAGCTCGTCGGGATCGAAGCCGCGCTCGGCCAGCCGCTCCCGCACCAGCCGCTCCATCACCGGGAACTTGGCCTGCAGGAAGTCGGAGACGTGGGCCGGGTTGTAGGTGGTGTGCACGTCGGCGACCACGTCGAAGGCGTGCTGGAAGCCGAGCAGGCAGATGGGCTGGTGGCCGTTGTGGCTGCGGCGACGGCCCCAGCCCGGCAGCAGATCGGCGTCCTTGGCGACCACACGCTCTTCGACCTTGCGCACGCCGAGATCCAGCAACGGGGCGTTGTAGCGGATGCCGAAGCGGGCGTAGAACTCGGCCTTGCGGATGCGCGTGATGGGCATGGACATCACCGCGTACTCACCGCCGACGCTCGAGCAGATGAAGGTGTTGGTGATGTTGCGCTCGATGCTGTAGGCGATGGTCTCGGTCATCATCGCGCTCTGGCAGCCCAGGCAGCAGACGAAGTGGCCGCGGAACTTCACCGCGTCCAGCAGCATCCGGGACGCCGAGATGGCCTTCCAGGTGGGCGTGTGATCGATCAGCTGGTGGTAGACCCGCGGCCCCAGCGCCTTGCGGAGGGGCTCGATCTGGTGCCGTGACCACTCGTTGAAGAGCGAGCCGAACTTGTGCTTGTAGGTCAGCAGGTGGATGTCGCCGCGGGTGTACGGGCCGATCATCAGCGGCACAGCGGTGCTGTCCAGGCCACCCGAGAAGAGGACCGAGAAGTCCTCGAGCAGGCCGTATTCCTCGATGGTGAGCGCCACGGGACCTCCGGTGCCGTCCAAAGGTGTGTTCTACGCGGCGGGCTGGCAACCCGCAAGGGTCGTGCTGCGTGCTGGTGGTGTGAGCTGGCCGGGGCCGGTATGCTCACCGCATGGCGCCCCGTCCCCGGATCCTGCTCGAACGACTGCCCAGCGCACGGGAGCTGTCCCGCCACGAGCGGCGTCGCCTGCTGGAGCTGCTCGACCCGGTGGAGCTGCCCGCAGGAGCGGTCCTGTACGAGCAGGGCTCCGCCCCGGAGCAGCTGGCCCTGCTGCTGTCCGGCACCCTGCTGGTCACCGCCGCGTCCTGCGATGGGGAGCCCATCCCGCTGGGGAGGGCCGAGCCCGGGGCCGTGATCGGGGAGATGGGGGTGATCGACGGCGTCCCCCGCTCGGCGACGGTGCACGCGGAGCGCGCGGCGGTGCTGCTGGTCCTCAGCCGCGAGCGCTACGCCGCGCTCGAGGCCGCCGCGGACCCCGTCCTGGTCTGGCTGTTGAACCACGCCGCCCGGGGCATGGCGGAGCGAATCGGCGCGGTGACCGAGCGGATCGCCGAGGCCGCCGTGGATCCGGTGGCCCTGGCCGAGCTCCCGAAGCCAGGGGCCCAGCGCTCCAGGGGGCTGCTGGGATGGCTCGACAGCCTCAGGAGGCGCGCGTGACCCCCGAGCACGAGCGGCTGGTGCGCGAGCTGCTGGGGCCCATGGGCCCCGCCGAGGCCGAGCTGCTGTCCCGCCACCTGGTGGATCGCCGCTATCCGCCAGGCTTCGCCGTGTTCCACGAGGGGCTGGCGCCCAGGGACCTCCTGCTGCTGGTCGAGGGTCGGCTGCGGCTGTCCAAGCTGCGACCCGACAAGCGGCAGGAGCGCATCGCCATGGTCGAGCCCGTGGCCCTGCTGGGCATCGCCGCCGCCGTGGGCGGCTTCCCCTACCCCACCACGGCCATGGCCCTCGAGCCCAGCACCTGCCTGGCCATCCCCGCTGCTCTGCTCCGCCCTGGAGCCGAGCCCGTGGCCTGCTCCCTGGCCCTCCAGCTCACCCGCGCCTGCCTGCGGGGCATGAACGCCCAGCTCCGCGCCGCCAACGCGCGCCTGCTGGGCCTGGCTGGGGAGCGGGAGCTGGTGGCCTCCCTGAGCCTGGATCTGGGGGCCTGGAGCTTGCCCGAGAGGGCCTGACACCGGGATCACACCCGCGGCGCACGCGGCGCCTGTCCGTCAATTCCCCGTGTTCCCCCTGTGTTTTCATAGCCTCTCTACCGGCGCGGGCCGCTGGACCAGGGCATGGATGTCACACCCTGAAATCCCCGCTGAAAACCTCCCGTTTTCCTGCTTCGAGGTCCATTATTCGATCGCGCGATCACCTGTTGGAGCGATCGACCATGGATCCACCCTGACATGAATGTCGTGATTTGCAACGTCAAGAGCACACCCGCACAGCCCATCTCAGGTATGATTCCCAGGATTCCAGCCACTTACGGCGGCGGAAAATCCTGGCACGCTTCCTGCTGCTACTGGGGGCGGAGATAGACGCAAGAGGATGCCAGGGAATCGGCGGAGGTTTTCCCCGCGACCCTGCAGGGACGCCCGGCTCGGAGACGAGCCGGGCGTTTTCGATCCGACGGGGTAGAACATAGGAATGAGCACTCTGCAGGATGCCGTCCGCCGTCACGTGCCCCTCGCCTCGGTCGATCCCGTGGATCGCCTGGCCGCAGGCCGGGACCTGTGGCCCCGCGACACCCTTGCGCTGGCCCTGGGCGAGACGCCCGCCAGCCCCGAGCTGGTCTGCTGGCCCGAGCACCACGACCAGGTCCAGGCCCTGCTGAGCTGGGCCGGCGAGGCCGGCGTGGCCTTGGTGCCCTACGGGGCAGGCTCCGGCGTCTGCGGTGGCGCCACAGGCCGCCCCGACACGGTGGTGGTGGACCTGAAGCGGATGCGGGGCATCACCGGGTTGGACCCGGAGGCCGGGATCGTCACCGCGGAGCCAGGGCTGCTGGGGCAGCACCTCGAGGACCACCTGGCCCGTCACGGCCTCGCCACCCGCCACAGCCCCTCGTCGATCTGGTGTTCATCCGTCGGCGGCTGGGCCGCCGCCCGCTCCGCCGGCCAGTTCTCGAGCCAGTACGGCAAGTTCGAGGACATGGTGCTGGGCATGCGGGTCGCGACCCCCGCGGGCACCCACCTGACCGGACGGCACACGCCCCGCGGCGAGGAAGACCTCGGGCCGCTGTTCATGGGGAGCGAGGGCACGCTGGGGATCATCACCGAGCTCGACGTCCGGGTGGTGCCCCACGCGGAGCACCGATGGCTCCGCGGCTACGCCTTCCGAGGGCTCGAGCCAGCCTGGGCGGCCATGAAGGCCATCATGCAGGCCGACCAGCTCCCGGCGGTGATGCGCCTGTACTGCCCGGTGGACACCCACATCGGCGGCAAGCTCGGCGGCGACAGCGATCGGGGCCCGGGCCTGGCCTCGCGGCTGGTCAAGCACCTGGGGAGCCGGGCGTTCAGCGCCCTCGAGGGCATCCAGGCCATCCGCCAGCGGGAGCTCTCCACCGCGCTGGTGGCGCCGCGGCTGCTCAACGCGGTGGCCGACAGCCTGGGCCAGGACGTGATGCTCATCATCGGCTGGGAGGGAGACCGCGAGCTGGTCGAGGCCCAGGTGCAGGCGGCCCTGCCCATGCTCTCCGAAGGCCGGGATCTGGGAGCCGAGGCGGGCGAACACTGGTACGCGAACCGCCACAACGTCTCCTACAAGCTCGCCCCGATCTTCGAGCGGGGGGGCTTCGCGGACACCATGGAGGTCGCCACCACGTGGAGTCGACTGCCCGGGCTCTACCGCGCCGTGCGCGAGGCCCTGGGTCGACACACCGTGGTCATGGCCCACTTCAGCCACGCCTACCCCGAAGGCTGCTCCATCTACTTCTCCTTCGCCGGCAGCGGCGAGCTCGATCGCTACGACGCCACCTGGTCGGACGCCCTCGAGGCCGCCCGCCGCGCGGGCGGGACGGTCACCCACCACCACGGCGTGGGCAAGCTCAAGGCCAAGGCCGCCGCGCGGGAGCTGGGCAACGCGCTGAGGGTGTACCACCGCCGCAAGGCCATGCTGGACCCCGGCGACGTGATGAACCCGGGCCGCCTGTTCTCCAGCCCGCCCCCCACCACCAAGGGGCCCCCGGCGCCCCGCGGCCCGGGGCCGCTGTACCAGGTCCACGAGGCCGACCTGCTCGCCGAGGTCGACCCCTGGGCCGATCCCGCGGCCATCCAGCGCGCCCTGGCCGATCGGCAGCTGTCCCTGCGCATCCTCCCCGATCGTCCGCTGGCACCGTGGCTCGAGGCCTGGCGCGTCGAGGCGTTCGAGCGCCACGAGGTCCCCTTCTTCGGCATCCAGGCCCGCTTCTCCGACGGTCGCGCGGCCCGCCTGGGCGTCTCCCCCCGCTCCGCGGCAGGACCCGATCTGCGCTGGGGCCTGCTGCGGGATGCCCGCGCCGAGCTGGTGGAGCTCCCGGTCACCCGGGACCTCGGCCCCAAGGAGCCCCGGGCCCCCGACCACCGCAGCCAGGAGGCCCGCTGATGTCTGGCACCATCCAGAGCTGTGGCTTCTGCCCCCAGCTGTGCCGCCACCTCTGCCCCGTGGCCGTCGCCACCGGGCGCGAGGCGGCCACGCCCCCCAAGATCATGGCCGCGCTCATGCTGGCCGACCGCGGACGCATCCCCCCGGACGACGCGGCGGTGGCGGCCACCCTCTGCACCGACTGCGGTGCCTGCGAGCGGCACTGCAAGTACAGCGTCCCGGTCCCGGCCCTGCTGGCCCAGGCGCGGCAGCGCTACCCGCTGCCCGTCACCGCGGCCGCCCTCGCGGAGATCGAGGGTGACGGGGAGCTGGTGGCCCTGCACTGCGACGAGCGCAGCTGGGGTCCGAGCCTGGCCGAGGCCCTCGCGGCGCCCGTGGCAGTGTTGAGCACCTCGGATCACCTGGGTCGCGCCCTGCTGGATCACCCCGCCGACGCCGCACCGCACCTCGCCAGGCTGCAGGCCGCCTGCCGAGGGCGGCGGGTGGTGACCACCTGCTCGCGCTGCGCCGCGGTGCTCGAGGCCGCCAAGGTCAGCTGGCTGCGCATCGAGACCCTGCTGCCCCTCGAGTGGCGAGGGCCCGTCCACGCCTGCCGCGAGGACGGCCTGGGGACCGGGACTCCCCTCGAGCACGCCCCCACCTGCTGCGGCGCCCACGGCCCGCTGCCCGTCCATCACCCGGAGCTGGCGGCCGACGTGGCCCGCGACGCCGCGCGCCTGCTGCCCGACGAGACCGTCGCCACCGGCGACAGCACCTGCCGCACCGCCCTGCGGCGGGCCGGCGCCGACGTGCGCGACCCCATCGACCTCATCCTCGGCCTCCAGCCCGACCCGGAGCGCACATGACCGACGCCCACGACCCGACCCACGATCAGCGCACCGACGGCGGCGCCCGCAACCGCACCGACAGCATCTGCCTCGTGGTCAACCCGCGGGCGGGCGCCGGCAAGGCCGGGCGCGAGCTGGGCCGCCTCGAGGGGCTGGTCAAGCGCAGCTTCGAGACCTGGGCCATCCGCCCCACCCAGGGCCCCGGCCACGGCATCGAGCTGGCCCAGCAGGCCATGAAGGACGGCTTCGACATCGTGGCCGCCGTGGGCGGGGACGGGACCTGCCACGAGGTGGTCAATGGCCTGATGAGCCAGAAGGGCGACGCCGAGAGCCGGCCCGTCTTCACGGTGGTGCCATTCGGCACGGGCAGCGACCTGATCAAGTCCCTCGAGATCCCCAAGGACACCGCCCGGGCCCTGTGGCTCGCCAGCACCGGCATCACCCTGCGCTCGGACGTGGGCTGGGTCGAGACCACCTCCGACGAGGGCGCCACCAGCGAGCGCTGGTTCATCAACGAGATCAGCTTCGGCATGGGGGGCGAGGTGGTCTCCCGGGTCAACCGCTCCAGCAAGCGCCTCGGCGGCTTCGCCTCGTTCCTCGGGGCCACGGTGGGGGGGCTGTTGAGCTTCGAGCCCCAGCGCTGTCACCTCCGCTGGGACGGCCCCGATGGCCCGGGGCAGTGGGAGGGCGATCTGATGAACGCCTTCATGGCCAACGGCCACTACTGCGGTGGCGGGATGCTCGTGGGCCGTGGCGGCTCCATGTTCGACGGGGTCTTCGAGCTCACGGTCCTGCCTCCCATGGGGCTGGCCTCGTCCGCCGCCAACCTCCCGCGGCTGTACCGGGGCAGCGCCCACAACGCCCCCGGCGCGTTCCGGGCGGCCGTGACCAGCCTCGAGGCCCGCTGCACCGCCCCCAGCGGCGGCACGCTGCTGGTGGACTCCGACGGTGAGCAGCCCGGCCGGCTGCCCCTGAAGGCGCGGGTGATCCCCGCCGCGCTCCAGGTCCGCGGAGGCTGGAGGAAGAGCCCTCTCACCGCTGTGTGATCGATCTCACGATTTCTTGGCGTAGCCTGCGGGCAACCACGCAAACCGCGCAGTTTGGGGCAGTCCGTGCGCGCTGGACCCGGTGGGGTGTAACCACTGGTGACTCGACACTGAGCGTCGAGACCGCGATCGTGGCTCTTTTTCTATAATTCTTATAGCGCCCGTGATTATCCTATCTCGCAAATGGCAGGTTCATCGGAAACCACAATGTTCGAAATTCTCTGTTTTCACCAAGCGGGGCCGGTGATATATACCCTTTGAAAACGCCAGAGCGGCGCACCACCTCGCGATTATCGCCCACGATGCCCACCCTGACGTACTCTTTAGCAACTTTGGTAATTTTGAGTTTCCCCACAAAACGGCTCATCGAGCCACGCAACCCCCCAACCACAGCAATCACGGAGTCATCATGAACAAGGCCCAGCTCACCGAGAAGCTCGCCGAGCAGTGCAACATCCCCAAGGTCCGCGCCGCTCTGTACATCAACACCCTGGTCGACATCATCAGCGACGCGCTGGTGAATGGCGAGCAGAAGGTCACCATCTCCGACTTCGGCACCTTCACCGTGTCCCAGCGTCGTGAGTTCACCGGCCACAACCCCAAGACCCGCAGCCAGATCCGCGTCCCCGCCCGCCGCATCCCCGTGTTCCGCGCCGGCAAGGGCCTCAAGGAGTCCCTGAACAAGGATCTCCAGTAGCTGCAGCAGCGCGCCCCGGTCCGCCGGGAGCGCTTCGACGGGCGCGTCCGTTCTGGGCGCGCCCGTCTTGCGTCAACGGTGAGCCAAGGCGGAGTCAAAAGGTCGTAGATTGGCGACGGACCGCCCCCTCGGCCCCTGGATGGCTCCCACCTGCGACGCGACGGGTGGTATCCTCAGCGGGACGCTCCACAAGAAGGCCCACGATGACCCTGCTCCGCCTGTCGCTCGTCCTCGCCACCTCCGTCTCCCTCGTCGGCTGCCCCCCGGGCAACCTGTCCACGACCGCCGGCGACTTCGGCGTGGCGTTCGACATCAAGCCCGACTGCATCGAGATCGACGCCAGCGCCCTGGCCATCGAGGCCCCGTTCACGGTGGACATGTTCGTCAAGACCGGCAGCGACCCGGGCTTCGACATCTACCCGCTGATCGCGTGGCCGGGCGCCTTCGCGCTGTACCAGGACGAATACCAGTACCTGATCTTCGGCCCCTCCACCGACACCAGCGCCACCGCCGGCGCGTCCTCTCCCACCAACATCATGGACGGCGGCTACCACCACATCGCGGCCACCTACAGCGCCGACGGTGAAGCCGCCCTCTACCTCGACGGTGACCGCCTCGTCAGCGCCCCCATCGCCCTGGCCGAGGAGCCCGGCACCGCCCTCTACCTGGGCTGCTGGCCCGGCCAGAACGAGGCGACCTTCAGCGGCGTGATCGGCGAGGTCCGCATCCAGAACACCCAGCACTACGACAGCGACTTCGCGCCGACCTGGGAGCAGTACGAGGAGAGCGAGACCGTGCTGGCCCTGTGGCACCTGAACGAAGGCCGCGGCACCTCGGTGCTGGACACCATGGGCAACGCCGACGGCGAGCTCACCAACGGCGAGTGGGCCGCCTTCCCCATGCCCGGCTACGATCCCGACGAGGACGTCGTGGACACGGGTGAGGACACGAGCGAGTAGCCATCAGCTGTCAGCTGTCAGCTTCGTCGCGCAGGGGAGCCCCGATGGTGGTGGGCCAGCGGCGCGGCCCCATTGAGAACGCGCCGGGTTGCAGCGTACCTGCAAC
>CAYZVO010000072.1:22146-36770 GCA_964481655.1 uncultured Enterobacterales bacterium
TGGGCGGGGGGGGGGGGGCGCGCGCGGGGTGGGGGGGGGGCGGGGGGGGGGGCCATTTTCCCCGGGGGGGGGTTGGCGGCTACCCTCACCCGGGCCGGGCTCGAGCTGAAAGCTGAGAGCTGAAGGCTGACAGCTGGAGGCGACGGCGAAGCTACAGCTTCGTTGTCGTCTCCTTGCAGACGATGTCCATGCCCTCGAGCTCCTTCAGGATGGGCTCGTACATGCCCTTGGTGACCGGAGCCCAGACGCCGCGCTCGGAGATCTGACCCTCGAGCAGCATGCGGACGGCGATGGCCAGCGGCAGAGAGACGGTGCGGGCCATGGAGCTGTCGCCGTTGGGGATGCCGAAGTCCACCAGGTCCATGATGGTGTGCTCACGGGTGCCATCGGGGAAGACCGAGATGACGTCGTGGTGCATGGCGATCATGTCGCGCTCACCCGGCTCGTAGGGCATCTTCTCCATCATGGCTTCGGCGATGGCGTCCAGCGGGGCCTCGATCCAGTCGGACAGGGCGATCTCGTCGAACATGCCCAGCCAGCCGAGGTTCACGACGTGGTCGTGGTCCACGGGCACGTCGAGCTTGGCGGCCACAGCGGCGGCCAGATCGGCGTCGGCGTCCACGCCCAGCACGGCGCGCATCATGCCCGCGCGGGTGTGCGGAGCGTGCTCGAGGGGCTCCTGCGAGAACAGGCCCAGGCCGATCCAGGCGGTCCAGCGGGCGCAGTGGTTCGGGTAGCGCAGGGTGCCGCGGAAGAGGGTCTTCAGGCCCTCGAGGCCGTAGACGTCTTCGTAGGCGATGGAGTCGCGGTTGGGGTAGGCCTCGAGCTTGCCCACACCCTCGATCTCGATGATGTGGTTGTCGGCCAGCAGACCGGAACCCGGGGTCTTCACGATCTCGCCGTCCCAGCGGTACAGGCCGTCGTTGCTGGCGGCGGTGAGCACGCCACGGGGGGCCCAGGAGAACTTGTAGCCGAGCTGGTTGTTGTCGGCGGGGGCGGGCAGGCCGCCGCAGTAGGACTTGAAGACCTCGATCTTGCCGTCGCGGGCCCAGACATCGTCGAAGATGGCCATGGCGGACATGTGGTCGATGCCCGGGTCCACGCCGCACTCGTTGATGAACATCAGGTCGGCCGCGGCCACTTCTTCGTGCAGGGCCTTCATGGCCGGCGAGATGTAGGAGGTGGTGCCCATGTGCTTGCCGTGCTTCAGGCAGGCCTTGGCCACTTCCGGGTGCATCGGCGCGGGCAGCAGGCTGATGGCGATGTCGCAGTCGGCCACCAGACGATCCAGCTCGTCCAGATCCTTGACGTTGAAGGGCAGGGCCACGCCGTTGGGATGCCCGCCGATCAGCGCGACGGCCTTGGAGACGGTGCGGCTGGCACAGGTGAGGTGGAAGCCGTGGTCGAGCAGGTAGCGGACCAGCGGGCGGGACACGAGGCCGGCGCCGAGGACGAGGACCTTCTTGGACATGGTGAGGGCTCCAGGGGTAGCGGCGGGATTCACTCCCAGCCGAAAGAGGTTTGGTTAGCGGAGGAAGTCGGCCATGTAGCGGTAGTCGGGGGTGAGCTCGCCGTTGTGGAGGATGAGCGCGGCGCGGATGGGCGCGGGCAGCTCGATCTCAGACAGCGGCAGAGAGAAGTCGGCGCGCATCAGGGGGGCCACGAAGGGCGCCAGGGCGTCGCTGAACGCCTGGGAGGCCTCGGCGGGCAGCTCGCAGGGCAGGTTGTCGACCGCCATCATGCACAGGCCACGGCCCGCGGTGCCGTCAGTGACGGCGCCGGTGATGGGATCGTAGACGAAGTGGGGGTTGTCGGGCTCGGTGGCCTTGACCAGGCACTCCACGGACCCCTCGATGTCGCAGCTGACGTCGCCCACCACCTGCAGCCGGATCTCGCCGGCGGCCTCGAACCAGCCCTTCAGCTGCTCGTTGGTGATGAGCCGCGGGGAGGCCTCGGTCCAGTAGATGGCGTTGATCATCAGGTCGAGCTGCGGCACCCACTGGGCGAAGGTGGAGCGATAGCGCTCGGGGTGCTGGAAGTACTCCATCAGCTCGAAGGGGGCGCCCGGCTCGACGGGCTCGACCATGTGCTTCTCGTGGAAGACCACCTTGTAGATGCGGTCGCCCGGCGGGGTGTCCATGGCCTGCAGCGCCGGCAGCTGCTCGGGGGTGATCTCCTCGATGGGCAGCCAGTCCAGCACGTGCTGTGCGCCCTGGCTCACGTTGCCGTACCCGGTGATGCCGATGACGAAGGGGCGCAGGGCCTCGGGCAGGCCTTCGCTGCGGATGCGCTCGCCGACGGCGCGGATGCCGGCCTCGGCGCCCTCGAGCCCGCCGTAGCTGTAGGTCATGCCGACCTGCTCGAACGGGTTGGGGATGCCGCGGAGGGCGTAGCGTTCCCCGGCGGCCTGCAGGGTGTCGATGGCCCCGGCCGCGCCAGCGAACCAGGAGAAGAAGATCAGGCGGCGGCCCTTGTCGTCGACCACGCGCTCGTAGTCGATGAGGTTGCAGCGCAGCTCCATCAGCCGGCGCAGCATGTCCATGTTGTAGGGCTGGCCCTTGATGGTGTGCGAGAAGTAGACGTAGGTGCCACCCTGGCGCAGCAGGGGCGTGGGGATCTCCTTGACGGCCACGACGACGTCGCTGTCGAAGGGATCGGCCACGATCTCGGCGCCCGCGTCCGCGTAGGCGTCGTCGGGGAAGATGCGGGTGGGAGAGGCCTGGACCCGGACCTGCAGGTCGGGCTGAGCGGTCAGCTCGCCGACGGCGGTGGGGGTCAGGGGGACCCGGCGTTCCCAGACGTTCTTGTCTTCGAGTCGGATGCCGAGGGTGTGGGGCACAGGTCACCTCGTCGCTGGGGGTTCGGCGGCAGGAGGCAGGGGCGGCCACGCCGGAGGAGGCCAGACACGTACAGAGGGAGAACCCCCTTCGCCAGCCGGGGTGACGGAAACATGACGCCCCGCAGAACCCAGGTCCCGGTCAGCCGTAGGGGCTATACTCCGTGCCTCGTTCCCCTCCCCGGCACACACGACATCCGGAGCCTCCATGACCCGCACCCTGCTGTTCCTCCCGCTGCTGATGGCCTGCACCGCTACTCACGACGAGGCCCCGGAGCCCACGCCCGAGCCCGCGCCGCAGCCCTCGGTGGAGCCCAACGGTGACGGCGTGACCCCCGAGGTGATCCCGGATGTCCCCCGGCCCGACGAGGCCGAGCAGCCGCCGGTCCAGGCCGAGCCCGGCCGCTTCCCCACCCCCTCCCACTGGACCAGCCCCGCGTGCGAGGGCCGCGCGTACGAGCGCCAGATCCAGTTCGAGGGCAACCGCTTCGCGGCCAAGGATCTGGTCTCCCCCTGCCCGCCCGATGTCGCCTGCGTCTGGTCCGGCATCATCGACCGCGAGGGCGAGTGGAGCCTGGACCGCAAGCAGCTGCGCCTGACCCCCGACGCCGACGCGCCGAACGTGCCTCAGGCCGGCAAGTTCCCCCTGCCCGAGCACCTGTGGCTCGCAGAGGATGGGACGATGACCGAAGATGATGGAGCCTGTCCCTACAGCATGATGGACTGAGGAGGGGCGCGACCTACGGCTCCCGCTCGAACGCCGGCAACGCTCCCCTCGAGCCGAGGTAGCCGGGGGCCAGCAGATCCTCTTCGGGGGCCGTGCTCTCGTCGGGGCGCAGGCTGCTCAGGCGCTGGCTGGCGTCAGCCACGGCCTGGCCGTAGACCGCCAGCTCGCGGGAGCGGCGCACGGCCTGGCGGTAGGCCTCCGCCGCCTTCTCGTCCTGGCGCCAGGCCTCGTCCTCGAGCTCGAGGCGGTACAGCTCGGCCTGCTCCGGCGTGAGCCAGGGGGGCACCCAGGCGCCGCGGAGGCAGTCGGCCATGTGCTCGTACGCGCCGCCGAGGCGCACCAGGGCGCTCAAACCCCAGCCCCCGGCCCCCGCGTCCAGGACCTCGGCGTGGGCCTGCTCCACCGCGAGCAGGGCGTCCACCTTGGCGGCCACCTGACGCCGGGCCCAGGCCTGGGCCGCGGCGCGACCGCTGGGGGCCGCGTGCCCACCGAGGTCGATGGCCTCGTACTCCACGATGCTGGCCACTCCCATGCGGAAGCGGGCCTCGGCGACGCTCTCACGCAGGGCCGGGTCGCTGTCGGGTGCAGCCGCCGCGTCACCCCAGCCCTCGGCCGCCCGCTCCCAGGCGCGGCGGGCCTCGTCGTCGCGGCCCGCGGCGAGCAGGGCCGAGCCCTGACGCACCAGGGCGTGGGCCCGCAAGGGCTCGGAGACCTGGGCCTCGTCGAGCGCCGGGATGAGCCCCCAGGCCTGGGCGGCCTCGGAGGAACGGCCGGCGGCCTCGTGCAGCTCCGCCACCGAGGCCAGCAGCTCTCCCTGGCGGGGGTGATCGGGCCAGCGGTCCGCGTGGCGGGCGAAGGCCCGCAGCGCCGCGGCGTCCTGGCCCAGGGCCACCCGGAACAGGGCGGCCGACCACAGGGCATCGGCGGCCCCCTCGTGGTCGGGGGCCTCCTGGGCCAAGCGCTCGTACCACAGGGCCGCCGCCTCGAAGTCGGCGATGCTCTCGTGGTCGAAGCCCAGGCCCGCGATGGCGTCGTCACGGTGCTCGCTGGCCGGGTAGCCCTCCACCAGCGAGGTCGCGGCGCGGATGGCGCCGAAGCGCTCGCCGGCGGCCCGGTGGTGGACCGCGGCGTTGTGCAGGGCCAGCGCCGCCACCTCGCTCTGAGGGAAGCGGTGGGCGAAGGCCTCGAAGGCCAGGGCCGCCGCCCCGCGATCCCCGTCCAGCTCGAGGGCCCGCTCCACCACCTGGAAGCTGGCGCGCTCGTGAATGCCCGCCAACTCCTGGCGGAAGGCGCGCCGGCCCAGGCCCTCGTGGGCGAGGAAGGCCTCGGCGGTCTCCACGAGCTTGGCGTAGTCCCCCACCAGGTTCAGGGAGTCGAGGATCAGGTTCGCCGCGATCTCGGCCTCCTCGGAGCCCGGGTCCAAGGCGATCACGGCCATGAAACGATCCGCGGCGTCCGCAAAGTGGTTGCGGTGGTACAGCATCCAGGCCGCCTTGTTGGCGAAGGCCAGGCTGCGCTCTCCCTCCGGCTGCAGCGCCAGGTAGGCGTCCACCGACGTGACGAGGCGCTGATCCCAGGTGGACAGGGGCAGGGGCTCCAGGCCGCTGGGTCCGTCGGCGCTGCGGCTGGCGGTGCCCACCACCTCGTCGGCCACGTACACCGCGCTCTCGGCGCAGAAGAGGCTGCGGGGGCCGTCGGGGCTCCGGGTGACCACCTCGCGGTACTGGACCCAGGCCTGCTCGTGCTGTCCCACGTCGTAGAGCAGCTCGGCGAAGGCGTAGCGCAGCTCGTGGGCCTCGGGGCGATCCTCGAAGCGGCCCAGCCAGGCCTGGTAGCCCGCCAGCGCTCGCCCAGCGGCGGCCTCGGCGGCAGGCCCTCGACGCAGCTTGCGCGCCTGCCGGTGCCAGTCCACGGCGACCGCCCTCAGGCGGGCCTCGACCTCGCGCTCGGCCTCGGCGAGGACGTCGGCGTCCGCGGCGTTGGCCCTGGCCCAGGCCGAGCTGGGCCCGTAGTCACGGAGCAGGCGCTCGAGGGCCTCCATGGCCGCCTCGTGCCGGCCGTCGGCGTGGAGGACCTCCACCACCGACGCCTGCCACCCCGGGGCCTCGGGCTCGCGGGGGAGCTTGGTGGTGAGCAACTCGAGCACCTTCACCGCCAGCTCGGTCTTGCCCTGCTCTCGCGCGTGATCCGCCACCGAGATCATGGAGCGCTTCATCAGATCCGGACGCCCCAGGCCCTCGAAGAAGCGCAGAGCACCGTGCCAGTCACCGGCGTCGGCGTAGAAGCGGGCCATGTCCCGCTGGGCCTCCTCCTGCAGGGTGACGATCCCGGACTCACCCTGCAGCGCCACCACCCTCATCACGTCCAGGGCTTGCTCGAACTCGCCCAGGTTGTAGTAGCACCAGGCCAGCTTGTAGAGGGTGTAGGGCCGGATCGCCGCCTCCTGGAAGGCCGCGCCCTTGCGGTAGGCGTTCAGGGCGGGCAGGGCCCGGTTGCGGTCGAAGTGGTGGTCGCCGATCAGGGCGTAGGCCGTGGGCACGTGCCCGCTGGCGGGCTGGTTCTTGACCAGCCAGATCAGGACCCGGAGGGCCTCGTCGGGGCGCTCCAGCTCGTGCAGCGCCATGGCCCGCCCCCAGGCGGCCTGGTCCACACCCTCGAGCTGTGGGTAGCCGCGGATGATCTGGTCGTAGAGGCGCTCGGCGCGGGCGCGCCAGCTCAGGGAGTCCTCGAGCAGGGCCCGGGCCTCGGGCAGCTCCATGGGCCCGATCCCGCAGTCCTGAAGCCCGCCGGCGAGGCAGGCCTCCCACAGCTCCCAGGCCTGGCTGCGCAGATCGTCCGCCTCGGCGGCGTGGAACTCGGCGTAGCGCAGGATCATCTGGGCCCGCGGCTCCCCGCTGGCCTCCTTGATCATGGGCTTCAGCATCTCCATGGCCTGGTGACGTCGCTCCCGGGCCAGCACCCGGGCTGCGTCGCTGATGTCCTCGCGCTCGGCGTGCTCACGCAGCACCCGGCGGGTGTCCCGCAGCTCCCTGAGGCCGTCGTCATCCGCCGCCTCGAGGGGGCCGGCCAGGCCCAGGCCCAGGCTGATGAGCAACAGGTGGGACAGCGAACGGCGGGCGGACGGGCGGCGCGACATGGAAGCTCCGGTGGCGACGGGTGGAGAGGGCCGCGCCCGCATCGGGCCGGAAGGTCATCGGGTCCGACGGTAGAGCCCAGCGGGCGACGGCTCGCCGGGCATGGACAGCGCCGCCGCGTCGGGGTTCCGCGCAGGCTGACATTTCCTTGACGACGGCGGCCAGGCCGATACGGGGCACCGATGCGATTCGTCGCCGCCATTCTCCTGCTTTGCAGTTGCCAACCACTGACCAACCCGGCTCCGGTGCAGGTGACGCCCGAGACCCGATGGGCGGAGCTCCAGGCGGGAGGCATCCTGACCTGCGGCCTGCTCCCCGAGGGGCGCCCGGTGTGCTGGGGCCTGGATGGGGTCGAGGGTCAAGACATCCCTCAGGGTCCATTCACCACCATCAGCGTCGGCAACAGCCACGCCTGTGGTCTGGACCTGGCCGGCGAGGTCCGGTGCTGGGGGGACGACTTCGGCGGCGCCACCACGCCACCGGCGGGGCCCTTCGAGTTCATCTCGGCCGGCAATGCCCTCACCTGTGGGATCCGGCAGAACGGATCGCTGGCCTGCTGGGGCTGGCTCGAGGGGCACGGCTCCGCACCCCCAGAGGGTCTCTTCACGTCCGTAGACGTGGGCTGGGATCACAGCTGCGCGGTGCGGACCGACGGCAGTATCGACTGCTGGGGGCGCTGCCGGGTGCTGGGTCCTCTCGCGCCCCCCGACGGCACGTGGGTACAGGTGGGGGTCGCCGACGAGCACGCCTGCGCCCTGAGCACCGGCGGCAGGCTGCACTGCTGGGGTCACGACACCGGCCACACAGCGGGAGCCCCGCAGCGCCACCGTGCCCCACCTGAAGACGGCTGGGTGCAGCTGTCCGCGGGCTATCACCACACCTGCGCCCGGCGAGACAGCGGCGAGGTGGAGTGCTGGGGTCATGACACCGTGGGCCAGGACACCGAGCCCCCCCAAGCGCAGCGCTCGGTACACACCGGCTTCTACCACAACTGCGCCATCGATCTCGAAGGCCGGGGCTCCTGCTGGGGATGGGCCCGCGCGGTGGACGAGCTGCCGCTCGGGGCCAGCCACGCGCCCCTGGCCTCGGCGCCCGACCACACCTGCCCCCTCGAGGGTTTGGGGCTCGAGTACCTCCGCCAGGGACGTCATGGACACGCCGAAGGCTCCCTCCGCGCCGCCGTGGAGGAGAGCCCCCACACCGAGCGCAGCAAGTACGTGGCCCTGGCCCAGATCCATCAGCACCAGGGCCGCCCGGACCAGGCGAGGGCGATCCTCGAGCGGGGGCTCTCGCACTTCCCCGCGGATCCGGGCTTCACCTACGCCCTCGCCGAGCTCGACGCAGGGCGACCCATCCCCCATGAGTCGCTGCTGGGCGTACCGGACGCTCCCCCCCTTGATGGGGGCGGTCCCGCCCCATAGCTACGGTGCTCCCGCCGCCTCGGAGCCACCATGAGCACCTTCACCGGGACCGACTTCTACGACGTGGACAGCCTGCTGAGCGACGATGAGCGCCTGGTGCGCGACACCGTGCGCCGCTGGGTGGACGCCGAGGTCCTCCCCGTCATCGAGCAGGCCTGGCGCGAGGAGCGAATGCCCATGGAGCTGGTCCAGGGCATGGCGCAGCTCGGCCTGCTGGGCGTGAACATCCAGGGCTACGACTGCCCGGGCATGTCCTCGGTGGCCTACGGGCTGGTGGCCCAGGAGCTCGAGCGCGGGGACTCGGGCCTGCGCTCGTTCATGAGCGTGCAGAGCTCCCTGGTGATGTTCCCCATCCGCCAGTACGGCTCCGAGGATCAGAAGCAGCGCTGGCTCCCGGCCCTGGCCCGGGCCGAGGCCATCGGCTGCTTCGGCTTGACCGAGCCCGACCACGGCTCCGACCCGGGCGGGATGATCACGCGGGCCGTGCACGAGGGCGACCACTACCTGCTCAACGGCGCGAAGATGTGGATCACCAACGGCAGCATCGCCGACGTCGCCGTGGTCTGGGCCAAGCTCGACGGTGTCGTGCGCGGCTTCCTGGTCGAGAAGGGGGATCCCGGCTTCTCCGCCCCCCTGATGAAGGGCAAGCACTCCCTGCGGGCCTCGATCACCTCGGAGCTGGTCTTCGACGACTGCCGGATCCCCACGGACCGCATCCTGCCCGGGGTGACAGGCCTGAAGGGTCCCCTCTCCTGCCTGACCTCCGCCCGCTACGGCATCAGCTGGGGTGCCCTGGGCGCCGCGATGGCCTGCTTCCACAGCGCCACCGACTACGCGAAGGAGCGCACCCAGTTCGGCGTGCCCATCGGCAGCTTCCAGTTGGTGCAGGACAAGCTGGCCTGGATGCTCCGGGAGATCACCAAGGGGCAGCTGCTGTCCCTGCAGCTCGGTCGCCTGAAGGACCGGGGCACCATGCGCCACGAGCAGGTCAGCCTGGCGAAGATGAACAACGTGGACATCGCCCGCGACATCGCCCGCATGGCCCGCGACATCCACGGCGCCAACGGCATCATGGACGAGTACTGCGTCATGCGGCACATGGCGAACCTCGAGTCGGTCTACACCTACGAGGGCACCCACGACATCCACAACCTGGTGCTGGGGCGCCACGTCACGGGGCTGTCCGCGTTCACCTGACCCACGGGCACAGACCGCACGGAATTTTCAGAATTTTCGGTATGATCGAAAACACTGGGTTTTTGCTCAAGCTGCCGCATGGAGTTCCGACAAGGTCCTAGCGCAGCGAGCGCCAGCCCCAGCGAACCCACGGGCCCGTCCACCGACGGCTCGTCCCGAGCATGTCCGAACCCACCAAGCACCAGCCACCAGCGATCCTCCTCGTGGAGGACAGCCGCTTCTTCGGCACCATCGTCCGTGACCGACTCGTCAGCGAGATCGGCGCCCAGGTCAGCTGGGCGCGGTCCCGGGGGGAGGCCCTCGAGCTGCTGTCGAACCGACAGGAACCGTTCTTCATGGCGGTGCTGGACCTGAACCTGCCCGACGCGCCCGACGGTGAGATCGTGGACGATCTGCTCGACCGCGGCATCCCGCCGGTCGTGCTCACCGCCTCCATGAGCGACACCACCCGCGACGTGATCTGGTCGAAGAGGGTGGTGGACTACGTGCTCAAGGAGGGCCCCCACGCCATCGACAGCGTGGTCGACACCGCGCGCCGGCTGGCGTCCAACCCGGGCATCAAGGTGCTGGTGGTGGACGACTCGGTGATCGCGCGCGCCCAGCTGCGGCTGCTGCTCGAGGTCCACCACTACCATGTGCTCGAGGCCCAGGATGCCGGCCGGGGGCTGGAGCAGCTCGAGCAGCATCCCGACGTGAAGCTGACCCTGGTGGACTACCACATGCCCGGCATGAACGGCGCCGAGTTCATCAAGCAGATCCGCAAGACCCACCGCCGCGAGGACCTGGCGATCATCGGCGTCTCCACCCACGGCAGCGGCCACCTCAGCGCCCGCTTCCTCAAGAGCGGCGCCAACGACTTCCTCTACAAGCCCTTCGTCACCGAGGAGTTCTACTGTCGGGTGGTCGAGAACATCCGCTCGCTGGAGCACCTGCGGCGCCTCGAGGACATGGCGACCCGTGACTTCCTCACCGGCCTCCACAACCGTCGCTACTTCTTCGACACCGGCCGAAAGCTGTGCGACAACGCCCTGCGGCGCAACCTGGATGTGGCCGTGGCGATGCTCGACATCGACCACTTCAAGCGCATCAACGACACCTACGGCCACGACGCTGGCGACGTGGTGCTGGCCGAGGTGGCCCGGACCATCGGCGGTCGCTTCCGCCGCTCCGACGTGGTCGCGCGCCTGGGGGGTGAGGAGTTCGCCGTGCTGACCACCAACATGGAGCAGGAGGCCGCCGAGGGCATCTTCGATGAGGTGCGCGGCGGCGTGCAGGCGCTCCGCGTCCAGGTCGGCGAGGCCACCATCCCGGTCACCGTCAGCTGCGGCGTGAGCTGCGGCCCGGCCGCCGAGCTCGAGGCGCTGCTGAACCACGCCGACAGCCTGCTGTACCAAGCCAAGAACGGCGGGCGCAACCGCGTGGTCTGCGCCCCGACCCCTGAAGAGGACGCCTGAACATGCTGGACATCCGCGCTGAGGGCCCCGGGCGCATCGCCCTGGTCGGGCACAGCAGCCTCCACGGTATCGAGGTGCTGGTCGAGGCGCTGCGGGAGCTGCTGCCGGCCCCCGGCGTGATCGTCATCGACACCAGCGGGCTCGAAGATCTCGACACCGCCTCCCTGCAGGTGCTGCTCGCGTTCGCCAAGCAGCGCCCCGGCGGTGTGAAGCTCACCGGCTGGCCCCCCACCCTCGCCGCGCGCCTGAACCAGGCCGGCTTCCACGCCCTCACCTGACACACCGCTCCCGCGAACGCAGCCAAGGAACGATCTCGAGCATGGCCCAGGAAGAACTCCTCGACCTCTTCGCCCAGGACGCCGTGGACACGGTCCGGGACCTCGAGCAAGCCCTGATCCAGCTCGAGGAGGACCCGAACGATCGCGAGATCGTCAACCGCATCTTCCGGGCCGCCCACACCATCAAGGGCAACGCTGGCATCGTCGGCCTCACCACCCTGGCCGGCTTCACCCACGCGATGGAGACCGTGCTGGACGGCGTCCGAAGCGGTCGTGTCTCTGTGAGCGGCGAGCTGGTGAGCGCCCTGCTCGCGTCGGTGGACGTGGTCCGCCTGCTGATCGAGCAGCTCCCCGGCGACCCCGCGGGTGCGGAGGTGGCCGGGCACGAGCAGGCCCTGTCCGCGCTGCAGGACTGCGGGCTGCCGCGCGACACCGAGAGGGACCCGCCGCCCCGCCAGACCACCGCCCCGGCCTCCGATGAGCCCGGCGCGGTCGGCAACCGCTTCCAGCTGGAGCTGCGCTTCGCGCCGGATCTGCTGCAGGCCGGCCACGATCCGATGCTCCTCATCGAGGAGCTCGGCCAGATCGGCGCCATCGAAGACATCGAGCTGGACGACAGCGCGCTGCCGGGCCTCGCGGAGCTGGACCCCCAACGCCTGTACCTGGCCTGGACACTGCGGCTGCGGACCCCCCACAGCCGCAGCGCCATCGAGGACCTGCTGGCCTTCGTGCCGGGGGGCCAGTCCATCCGCATCGAGCCCCTGAGCGACAGGGCCAGTGCCCCCCCCACTCCGGCCCCCGAGCCGCGGCCCACCCCCCCCCCCGCGGTGGTGCCGGAGCCCACGGCGCCGGAGGCGGCGCCGCCGCCCCAGCTGCCGGTCATCCCGCCGCCGGTCCAGCCCGCTCCCAGTCCCCAGCCCGAGCCGGCGCTGCCGCCGGCCCCCACCCGAGACCACCAACACAAGGTCGACAGCGTCCGGGTGAACGTCCAGGTGCTGGACCGCCTGATGGCGCTGGCCGGCGAGATGGTGCTCACCCGCAACCAGCTGCTGCAGGGCACGCAGCACGAGGACGCCACCGCCATCGAGCGCGCCACCCAGCGGGTCGACCTGCTCACCGCCGAGCTGCAGGACGCGGTGATGGCCACGCGCATGCAGCCCATCCGCGTGGTGCTCGAGAAGTTCAAGCGCACCGTCCGCGACCTGGCCCGCGCCGGGGGCAAGCGGGTGCGGCTGATCATCGAGGATGAGGACGTCGAGCTCGACAAGACCGTCATCGAGGCCATCGGTGACCCCCTGGCTCACCTGGTCCGCAACGCGGTGGACCACGGCATCGAGCTTCCCAAGGACCGCCAGGCCGCCGGCAAGCCCCCGGAGGGCCTGCTGCGCATCCGGGCCAGCCATCGCGCCGGCCAGGTCTTCGTCGAGGTGGCCGATGACGGCCGCGGCATCGACGTCGAGCGGGTCCTGAGCAAGGCCGTCTCCCAGGGCCTGGTGCGCCCCGAAGAGGCCGCGAGCCTCTCGCCCCGGGCCATCCGCGATCTGGTCTTCCGGCCCGGCTTCTCCACCGCCGAGACCGTCACCCAGCTGTCCGGACGCGGCGTCGGGCTGGACGTGGTCCACACCGACCTGTCCGCCATCGGGGGCACGGTGCAGCTCGAGAGCCTCCCGGGCCAGGGCGCCACCTTCCGGGTGAAGCTGCCCCTGACCCTGGCCATCCTGCCCAGCCTCCTGGTGGAGGTGGGCGCCGAGCGCTTCGCGATCCCTCAGGTGAACCTGGTCGAGCTCATCCGGATCCGCGCATCGGAAGCCCGCCAGCGAATCCAGCGCATCGCGGGCGTGGACGTGCTCCGGCAACGGGACGAGCTGCTGCCCCTGGTGCGCCTGCGGGAGCTGCTGGAGATGGACGCGACCTGGCAGGACCCCGGCAGCGGCGACCGCCTCCCCGACGCCCGGCGCAACATCGCCGACCGCCGCGGACCCGACGAGGACGTCCCGGCCGAGATCCTCGAGCGCCGCAGCGGCCGAGATCGCCGACAGTCCCCCCTCTCCGCGGTCCACATCGCCGTGGTCTCCGCCGGTGAGGACGCCTACGGCCTGATCGTGGATGACCTGTTGGACTCGGTGGAGATCGTGGTCAAGCCTCTGGGCCGGCACCTGCGCACCTGCCAGGCCTACGCCGGCGCCACCGTGCTGGGCGACGGCCGCGCATCCCTGATCCTCGACGTGGCCGGCCTCGCCCGCCAGGCGAAGATCGCGGAGATGGCGGAGATGGCCGCCCGCGCTCTGCCTCAGGTCAGCGAGCAGAGCGAGCAGGAGGAGACCGTGGACCTGCTGCTGCTGGCCGGCGGCGGCGAGGTCTTCGGCCTGATGCCCGACGTGGTGGAGCGCATCGAGAAGCTCCGGCCCAGCGCCGTGTCCACAGTGGGCGGCCGCCGGGTGCTGCGCATCGGCGGCGAGAGCATCCCCGTCTTCACCGTGGACCAGGTGGCCGACACCACCCCCCTGGCCCTCGACGGTCCGCTCTACGCGGTGTTGTTCCGCATCGGTGGACGGGCCATGGGCCTGCTGGTCAACGACGTGCTCGACATCGTCACCGCCTCGGCCGCCTTCGATCAACTCACCCACCGTCAGCCCGGCATCGCCGGCTCGGTGGTCCACGAAGACTGGGTCGTGCTCCTGCTCGATCTCAAGGAGATCGTCTTCACGGCGGTGCCGGACTGGGAGCCCGCACTCAGCCAGGTCACCCCCGGCGGCGCGCGCACCCGACTGCTGGTGGTCGAGGACTCACCCTTCTTCCTGAACCACATCGCCGCCATGCTCGAGGAGGACGGCTACGAGGTCGCCAAGGCCGAGAACGGCGCGGTGGGGCTGGAGATCCTCAGCCGCAACCCGGAGCGCTTCGAGCTGGTGCTCACCGACATCGAGATGCCCGTGATGGACGGCTTCGAGATGGTCGAGCGGATCCGGGCGCAGCCCGCCCTCGCGCACCTGCCCATCATCGCTGTGACCTCGCTGATGGGCGCCGAGGCGCGCCGACGCGGCGAGGCCGCCGGCATCGACGAGTACACCATCAAGCTCGACCGCGAGCAGGTCCTCGAGCGCGTGCGCCACCTGCTCGAGCACGGACGCCCCACCTCCAGCCGCTGGCAGCGCTAGGAGAGCCATGAGCTTCGGAACCCCCACCGCATCCCAGCGCGCCGAGGAGTACGTGGTCTTCCTGGTGGGCGAGCTGCGCTGCGGACTCGACATCCGACGGGTGCAGGAGATCGACCGCAACATGCCCATCACGCGGGTCTTCACCTCCCCGCCCGATGTGCGCGGCGTCATCAACCTGCGCGGCGAGATCGTCACCATCATCGATCTGGCCGCGCGGCTGGGGGTGCCGCGAACCCGCGAGGCGACCGCCTGCAAGACCGTCGTCGTGCAGGCCGACGGCGAGCTGATCGGCCTGCTGGTCGAAGACGTCGAGGACATCGTCAAGGCCGCCGCCGGCCGCGCCCCCCCGCCCGGCGGCGGCGCGGCGGGCGGGGGGGGGGGGGGGGGCCGGGGGGGGGGGGGGGGGGCGGGGCGCGGGG
>CAYZVO010000073.1:0-36690 GCA_964481655.1 uncultured Enterobacterales bacterium
GCCCAACGTGCTGGACGGGCCGATGATGGCCGAGATCCTCGACGCCCTGGCGGCGGTCTGCATGCTCACCCGGAAGCACGCCCGCTCGGGGCTCCAACTGGTGATCTCCGCGCTGTCCTGGATGAGGGAGCGTGGCAGGTCCTCGACCACCGGATCGGCGTTGCCCGCCGAGACGGCGAAGGTCATGGTGGTGGTCAGGGACGGTGTGCGCTCGAGATCGCCGGGCCACATGGGCCCTTCGGTCTTCGCGGCCATCAGCACGGGCACCAGCAGCAGGAGCGAGATGGGTCGGGTCACAGGGGCACCTCCATAGACGAACATCTATCCGAGCCAGGGCGCCGTCTCCGGCGCCGTTCCCCTGCATGTAGCGGAGCGGACAGTTCGCGGCAGCCGCCGGGCCCGGTGTTACACTCCGCCCCATGAGACGCCTCCTCGCCGTCCTCCCTGTGCTCGCCCTGTGCGCCTGTGGCGCGTGGATCATCGAGGAGGGCACCGAGGGCGGAGACGTCGCCTGGTACGGCACCATCCTCGACGGTCCCTACACCGGCGACAACGGCGTGTTCAGCGGCGGTGAGCTGCTGGCCTATGACCTCGAGCAGGAGCTGCTGGCCGAGGGCACCGAGCCCGATCCCGACAACCCCGGCTACTGGAAGCTGAAGGTCCCACCCCAGACCCCCATCGCCCTGCACCTGGCGGCCGAGGGGATGCTCCCCACCGTCTGGCGGGGCAGCACGCCGGGGGCGCTGGGCTACTGGTACACCGGCGCCCTGTTCGCCTACGACGACGAGCTGTGGACCCCCTTCTTCGAGCAGTTCGACGGCCAGGGCGGCGTCACCATCGAGCCCCTCGGCGACGAGATCTGCTGGCTGTGGGGCGCTCCCCTGGAGCCCGAGGCCTGGGCCGGGGCCGAGATCGAGATCGTCGACGGCTCCGGAGAGCCCGCCACCGTGCTGGCCTACGCCATCACCGACGATGGCCTGCTCGCGCCCGCCGGCGGCGCCGACGCCGTCACCTACATCCTGGCCTTCAACCTCGCCCCGGGCGACATCACCGTGAACGTCCAGGCCGCCGACGGCCGCGCGTTCAGCGAGACCTGGCCCGCGTGGCCGGGTGAGGTGGTCTCGGCCTGGTACCTCGCCCTCCCCACGGAGACGGAATCATGAGCCGCAGCTCCATCGCCCTCCTGCTTCCCCTGATCAGCGCCTGCAACCTCGAGGTCACCGAGGTGATCGTCTCCGGTGTGGTGCTCGACGAGCCCTACTTCGAGGGCGAGCCCGTCTCCGGGGTCGAGGTCACCGCGCTGGACGCCATGTTCGAGGTCTACAGCACCGCCACCAGCGACGCAGACGGCCTGGTGGAGATCCCCGTGGCCGCCGCCCAGGACATGTTCCTCGAGCTGCGGGGCGACGGCATCGCGCCCACCATGTTCGCGGGGGAGTCCGGCATCTTCGACCTGGCCTTGTCCGACGGCGAGCTGTACACCGTGCCCGACACCCGGCCCGACGAGCTGGTGGCCGAGTTCGGCGACTGCGCCGGCGATGGCGGCGGCGCCATCATCGAGGGCGAGGTCCGGGTCTTCCTGGCCGGTGACCAGGTCAGCGACGAGTCCCTGGTCGGCAACGCCTGGGTGGTGGCCTACGGCGACGACAACGACCCGTACTACCCCTGCTACCTGGACGCCGACGGCAACCCGGCCCCCGAAGACCAAGCCCTCACCAACGCCACCGGGCGCTTCGCCATCTTCGGCCTGCCCGCGGGCGCCTATGTGCTCGAGGTGGCCTATCGGCCGGGGGGCACCCCAGAGGACACCGAGGACTCCGAGCTCGAGGCCCTCTACTGGTACTACAAGGCCAACATGGCCGAGGACTCGGTGGCGCCCTTCCACCCCGCCTGGGTCGAGTTCATCTGATCCGCATTCGGCCCTGGATTCGCCAGGGGGAATCTGACGGAAAGCCCGTTCACCACGTCGCTGCTTGACGCGACTCTGTTGTGAGTTACGTCGGGGCCTCACCCATGGCCCCGCCAGCGGTTGACAGGCCCCGAAGGCTGGCATACCCCCGCGCTCTTGCAAGAGTGTCTCGAGGACTCCCGTCGACCGCAGCGAGGTACGTTCATGGCCGCGACCCTCAACTTCCAAGACCTGATCATGGCGCTCTCCAAGTACTGGGGAGACCGCGGCTGCGTGCTCTTGCAGCCCCTCGATCTCGCCGTGGGTGCCGGCACCTTCCACCCGGCCACCTTCCTGCGCTCCCTGGGGCCGGAGACCTGGAACTGCGCCTACGTGCAGCCCAGCCGCCGCCCCGGCGACGCCCGCTACGGTGAGAACCCCAACCGCCTGGGCCACTACTACCAGTTCCAGACCATCCTCAAGCCCTCGCCGCTGGATGTGCAGGACCAGTACCTGGGCAGCCTCGAGGCCATCGGCATCGACCTGAAGAAGCACGACGTGCGCTTCGTCGAGGACGACTGGGAGAGCCCGACCCTGGGCGCCTGGGGGGTCGGCTGGGAGGTCTGGCTCGACGGCATGGAGATCACCCAGTTCACCTACTTCCAGCAGTGTGGTGGCTTCGATCTCGACCCCATCACCGTCGAGCTCACCTACGGGCTCGAGCGCCTGGCCATGTACCTGCAGGGCATCGACAACGTCTACGACCTCGAGTGGGTGAAGGGCGTGTCCTACGGTGACGTGTTCCACCGCAACGAGGTCGAGCAGAGCAAGTACAACTTCGAGCTCGCCGACACCGCGGTGCTGCTGCAGATGTTCGACGCCGCCTTCGGCGAGTGCACCAAGCTGGCGGCGGCCGGCCTGGCGCTGCCCGCCTACGACCAGTGCATCCAGTGCAGCCACCTCTTCAACCTGCTCGACGCCCGCGGCGCCATCTCGGTGGCCGAGCGGGCCGAGTACATCCGCCGCATCCGGGAGCTGGCCTGCAAGTGTGCCGCCGCCTGGCTGGGTGTTGGTGACGAGGAGGTGAAGTGATGACCACCGCACAGCTGTTCATCGAGGTCCACTGCGAAGAGCTGCCGGCTGGCTGGGGCGCCCCCGCCCAGCGCGCCTTCGCCAAGAACATCACCAAGCTGCTCAAGGGCATCCCCTGCGGAGCCGTGCGCACCTGGCACTCCACCCGCCGCCTGGCCATCGCTGTGGACGACGTCCTGCTGGCCAAGCCGAAGGTCGAGCAGGTCGTCACCGGCCCCCCCTGGGCCGTGGCCTTCCGCGACGGCGCCTGGACCAAGGCCGCCCAGGGCTTCGCCCGCGGGCGCAAGGCCAGCGTCGATGATCTCTACGAGCACCAGGGCCCCCGCGGCGCCGTGGTCGCCTTGAAGGTCACCCAGGGTGGCGAGGCCACCGCCGACACCGTGGCCGCCGGGCTCGAGCAGGCCATCCTGTCGATCCCGTTCAAGAAGACCCTGCGCTGGGGCTCCCGTCCCGAGCGCTGGGCTCGGCCCATCCACGGCGTCTGCGCCGTCCTGGGCGGCGAGCGCATCGTCGCCACCGTGGGCGGGCTCGAGACCCGCGACTACGTCATCGGCCATCGCCGCTACCGGGATCCCATCACGGTTCGCGACGCCGCTGGCTGGCTCGAGGGCCTGCGCGCCCACTACGTGCTGGCCGACGCCGCCGAGCGCAAGGCCACCATCGAGGCCGGCCTGCAGGCTGCCGCCGCCGAGCGCGGCGTGGTCATCGTGCCTGATCCCGACCTGCTCGACGAGGTCTGCGACCTGGTGGAGTGGCCCGTCGCCGTGGCCGGCAGCCTGCCCGAGCACCTGATGCACCTGCCGCCGAAGCTGCTGGTGGAGAGCATGCGCGTCCACCAGCGCATCTTCGACACCCGCACCCTCGACGGCGAGCTGTCCCCCGTGTTCATCACGGTGAGCAACAACCCCGACGGCGACGCCGGGATCATCTCCGAGGGCAACACCCGGGTGCTCACCGCCCGCTTCGAGGACGCGCGCTTCTTCTACGACGAGGACCGCAAGCAGAGCCTCGAGGAGATCGGTGAAGACCTCCAGCGCATGCGCTGGATTCGCCGGCTCGGCACCGTGGCCGACAAGGCCGCGCGGGTGGCCGCCCTGGGTGTCCGCCTGGCCGAGGTCACCGGCGCCGATGCGTCGGATGTGGCCCGCGCGGGCAGCCTGTGCAAGGCCGATCTCTGCACCCACATGGTTGGGGAGTTCCCCAAGCTGCAGGGTCACGTGGGCATGCTCTACGCCCGCAAGGACGGCGAGGCCCCGGCCGTGGCCCAGGCCATCGAAGAGCACTACTTCCCGCGCTTCGCGGGCGATACGCTGCCGGCCACGCCGGTGGGCCGCGCCCTGGCCCTGGCCGATCGCCTCGACACCCTCGCCGGCTGCTTCGCCATCGGCATGGTGCCCAAGGGCAGCGCCGATCCCCAGGGTCTGCGCCGCGCCGCCAACGGCGTGCTCGTCATCCTGCGCGACATGGGTGTGTCGGTGGACCTGGGCTGGCTGGCCGAGCTGGCCCTGGCTCCGTTCATGGACAAGGCCAGCGTGAGCGTGGCCGAGCTGCGCGACGAGCTGCTGGTCTGGTTCCGGGCCCGGCTGCGCGCCCAGCTGATGGACGAGTTCGCGACAGAAGTTGTCGACGCCGTGCTCGAGGCCGGTGGCGACTGCGCCGTGCGCCTGCCCCTGCGGGCCCAGGCGCTGTCCGACCTGGCGGCGACCCCGAGCTTCGCCGACCTGCGGGCGACCTTCAAGCGCGTCCGCGGCGTGCTCAAGGGTCACGCCGATCCCAGCTACGACGCCGCGCTGCTCGTGCAGCCGGCCGAGCAGGCCCTCATCGCGTCCCTGAACGACGTGGCGGGCCGGGCGAAGGGCCTCATGGCCGACGACGACTTCGCGGGCGCCCTCCGCGCCATGGCCGAGCTCGGGCCTCCGGTCGACACCCTGTTCGACGACGTCATGGTCATGTGCGAGGACCCGCAGCTGCGCGCCAGCCGCCTCGGCCTCGTGCGCTCCGTGGCCGACCTCTTCCGCAGTGTGGCGGACTTCACCAGGCTCAGCGCCGAGGGCTAGTCCCCACCGTTCCCTCCCTTAAAGACAGACACCATCCCCACTCCCAACCTCCCCGCCGGGCGCACCGTGCCGGGGACCGACAACGAGAGAAGATCGAAACATGTCGAACGTCCAGAACACCTACCTCTTCGCGAAAGGCCGTGAGTTCCCCTCCTTCGAGGGCATGACCAAGGACGAGATGAAGTCCCTGCTGGGTGGCAAGGGCTACGGTCTCTACCTGATGCACTGCGTCCTCGACGTGGCCTGCCCCGTCGTCCTCAACCTCCCGACCTTCCACGCCCACGGCCTGGACGACAACGGCCGCCTCCCCGCGGACATCGTCGCGGACGTCGAGGCCGGCCTGACCGACATGGAGCAGGTGACCGGCAAGAAGCTGGGTGACCCCACCAACCCGCTGCTGCTCTCCGCGCGCTCCGGCGCCAAGTTCTCGATGCCCGGCATGATGGACACCGTGCTGAACATCGGCCTCACCGACGCCATCGTCGAGAACCTGGCCACCGGCGAGCTCGAGCGCTTCTGGCTCGACTCCTACCGCCGCCTGCTGCAGATGTACGGCGACGTCGTCGCGCAGATCCACGAGGACGGCGAAGATCCCTTCGAGCACGTGCTCGACAGCTTCAAGACCGAGCGCGGCGCCGCCACCGACCTCGACCTGACCGCCACCGACCTCCGTGAGCTCATCAGCCGCTACAAGGCCGTCTACACCCGCAACGACGCCGAGTTCCCGCAGGACCCGGTCGAGCAGGTCGTCCGCTCCGCCGAGGCCGTGTTCCGCTCCTGGGGCAACGAGCGCGCCATCTTCACCCGTCGCCTCGAGGGCATCCCCGACTCCCTCGGCACCGCCGTGAACATCCAGGAGATGGTCTTCGGCAACAAGTCCGAGCGCAGCGCCACCGGCGTGTACTTCACCCGCGACAAGGTCTCGGGCATCAAGTCCGACGACAAGCTCGACGGCACCGTGCTCTTCCAGGCCCAGGGCGAAGACGTCGTCGCTGGTATCCGCAACTCCCTCCCCATGGAGGCCCTGCTCGAGCACCCCGATCCCGCGTTCCACGCCATCTACCACGAGATGAAGGAGACCGGCACGCGCCTCGAGAAGTTCCTGGGCAACATGCAGGACACCGAGTTCACCATCGAGGAGCAGAACGGTGAGCCCGTGCTCTTCTGGCTGCAGATCCGCGACGGCAAGCGCTCCGCCAAGGCCGAGAGCGTCATCGCCGCCCACCTCTTCGAGGAGGGCATCATCACCCGTGAGCAGGCCGTGATGCAGGTCAACCCGGAGCGCTTCGAGGAGCTGCTGTTCCCGCAGATCGACGCCGCCGCCCGCAAGGCCGCCACCACCATCACCAGTGGCTCCGCCGCCTCCCCGGGCGCCGCCGCCGGCATGGTCGTCTTCAGCCAGGACAAGGCCCTCGAGCTGGCCGCCGAAGGCAAGCCCGTCATCCTCGTCACCGTCATGACCTCCCAGGAAGACGTCAAGGGCATGAAGGCCTCCGAGGCCATCCTCACCAGCACCGGCACCAAGGTCAGCCACGCCGCCATCATGGCCACCGCGTGGGGCATCCCCGCTGTGGTCGGCGCCTCCGAGATCACCATCGACAAGGCCGCGGGTGAGTTCACCGCCAACGGCTTCACGATCAAGGAAGGCGACGTGATCACCGTGTGCGGCACCAAGGGCGGTGTCTACCTCGGTGAGGTCCCCACCATCATCCCCGAGGACCTCGATCCAAGCGCTCAGCAGATCCTCGACTGGGCCACCGAGATCAAGGCCCTGGACGTGCGCGCCAACGCGGAAGCCGGCGAGACCCAGGCCGCCTACAACAACGGCGCCCGGGGCATCGGCCTGTTCCGCACCGAGCACATGTTCCTCGGCGACCGCCTGCCCTTCATCCAGGAGGTCCTCTTCGGCAACGACGAGGCCAAGGCCGCTGTCGCGCTCGACAAGATCTTCGAGATCTCCAAGGGCGACTTCAAGCACTCGATGAAGGTCATGGACGGCCACGGTGTGACCATCCGCCTGCTCGACGCGCCCCTGCACGAGTTCTTCTCCCACGACGCCGACATGGAGCGTGAGGAGAACCCGATGCTGGGCCACCGCTCGGTCCGCATGGCCATCACCCATCCCGCCATCCCGCGCACCCAGATCCGCGCCGTCCTCGAGGCCGCCTACGAGCTGCGCGCCGAGGGCCTGGATCCCAAGCCCGAGATCGAGATCCCGCTGGTGGTCATCCCCACCGAGGTGGACGCCATCCTGGCCGCCACCACCGAGATCGCCACCGAGCTGCACGCCAAGTACGGCGTGTGGGTGCCCTACGCCCTGGGCATCATGGTCGAGACCCCCGCCGCCGCCCTGCAGGGCGAGGTGATGGTCAACGCCCTGCGCAAGCAGCTCCCCGGCGTGGCCCCCGAGGCGCACCCGGTGCACGGCTTCGCGAGCTTCGGCACCAACGACCTCACCCAGACCACCCTGGCCATCTCCCGCGATGACGCGGACAAGTTCCTGCCGCTGTACGTCGAGAACGGGTTCTTCGACTTCCACCCCTTCGTCTCCATCGACCCCCGGGTCGAGCGCATGGTCAAGACCTTCGTGGACGAAGCCCGGGCCGTCGATCCCGAGTTCGAGATCTTCATCTGCGGTGAGCACGGCGGTGACGTCTACACCATCGAGCGCCTGCACCTCATCGGCCTCACGGGCATCTCCATGTCCCCGGGCAAGGTGTACCGCTCGATCCTCAAGGCGGCGCAGTCGCAGATCGCGCACCCGCGGGGCTAGAGCCGCAGACAACGCGTCCTCGAATACGCTACGTTGAGCCCGGGAGGCGGCATCCGCCTCCCGGGCTTCGTCGTTCCGGCATGACACATCAAACGATACATATCGCAGGGATCGTGTGTTCTTGCGTGCTCATCGGCTGCCCGCAGCAGTCGAGCCTGGTGCGCCTGCAGGCCCTGGCCGACTCCGACCTGGGCACCGAGAAGCTCGATGTGCGCGCCACCGTCGAGCTGCAGTACGAGCCCACCCGCGGCTGGGACATGGTGCTGGACCTGCACCTGCACGCCCACCAGGGAGTGCGCCCGCTGGTGGATCTGAGCCGGGTGATGTGGCGCTCGGACGAGCTGCGCTGGACCCCCTGCGACCTGCCCCCCGATGAGAACCCCGATCACCTGCGCCTCCGTCTGCACGAAGAAGAGGCCCTGCGACTGGTGCTGCGCTGCGAGCACATCCGGCGGCCTGCGCGCAAGCTCGAGCTCCGCGTCCCGGTGAGCGGGGCCGAGGGCAAGGGCTATCTGGATCTGGCGTTCACCGGGGTGGAGAACTTCGACGACAGGACGAGCTGGGAGCTGGATTGAGCACCGTGATCATCGCCGCCCTGCTGGCGCTGGGCCCCGCCCACGCCGACGCCTACTCCTTCGCCGTGGTGGGGGACACCCAGGGCTCCGGCGGGGGGCTGAACTACGACGTGATGCCCCAGCTCATCCAGGACATGAACGAGCTGGAGCCGTCGATGGTGTTCTTCGTCGGCGATCTCATCAACGGCCACTACACCATCGATCCCCACCAGGCCTCGTGGGAGGACTGGGTGGCCGAGGCCTGGCAGCTGAATGCGGAGATCTACGCGCTGCCGGGGAACCACGACTTCTTCCCGGGGGCCTCGGTCTACGACGCCTGGCTCGAGACCTTCGACTGGCTCCCCACCGACAACAGCCCCGCCGGCCAGGAGGGCATGAGCTACCACGTGGACTACGGCGGCAGCCGCTTCATCTCGGTGCTGACCGACTCGGAGTGGGGCCAGGTCTCGCCCAACCAGGACTGGCTGGACGCGGTGCTCGCCCACCCGGACACCCAGGCCTCCGACCACGTCTTCGTCTTCTCACACCACCCGGTCAGCTTCTCCACTGTCGAGCCCCTCGGGAACAGCTCCGACGCCTTCTGGCAGTCGCTGCTGGGGGCGGGCGCTGACGGCTACTTCTGCGGTCACTGGCACCGCTACCAGCCCAGCCAGCTCGGCGGCGGGGGGGACACCTGGGAGACCATCATCGGCACCGGCGGCGGCCCGGAGTACGATCCCTCGCGCGCCTACCAGCAGGTCAAGGGCTTCCTGCTCGTCGAGGTGGACGACGCCCTGGTGACCGCCCACTTCTACGGCGACGGGGACGAGGACGGCCGCTACGACGACGTGCTCGACAGCTACGTCATCGCCTGGGACGGCGAGCCCGAGCGGGGCCTGGTGGGCCGCTGGAGCTTCGACGAGGGCGGCCTCGAGGACGACGCCCCCGAGCCCCTGGGCAAGGCCGTGCACGGGCTGTCCCTCAGCGGCGCCCGCGTGGTGGACGACGCCGAGCGCGGCGGCGTGCTCGAGCTGAGCGGCGAGCGTGGCGGGGGCGTCGAGGCCGGAGCCATCGGTGACTACGTCCTGAGCGTCAACGGGGATCTCACGCTGTCGCTGTTCGCCCGGTCGGACCAGCCGGGCTCGGGGGAGTGGGGCCAGGTCCTGCTGAGCTACGGCACCGCCGACTACTACAGCGAAGACGAAGAGACCAACTACTCCTGGTGGCTCAGCCTCGTCACGGGCGACCGGCTGATGGCCTACTGGGAGCACGAAGACGGCGACAACGTCGTGGTCCGGTCCACCGAGTCCGTGCCAGACCCCAGCGCCTGGCACCACTACGCCGTCGTGCGCCATGCCGGGGCGATGGAGCTGCGCTTCCTGGTGGACGGCCAGCCCCTGGGCGACGCGGTCTCCTTCGGGCGGCTGCCCACCGGCGGTGGCCGGGGCATGGCCTACTTCGGTCGCGATGTGGCGGGATCCGACGGCTACGAGCTGGCCGGGGCGCTGGACGAGATCTGCGTCTTCGATCGCGCGCTGTCCGACGGAGAGATCGGCGCCCTGTCGGATGGCTACGACTGCGTCTTCGACGGCGACGGCGACGGCCTCGACGACTGGGAGGGGGACTGCGACGACGCCGACGCCAGCGCCTACCCGGGCGCAGATGAGATCTGCGACGACGGCGTGGACAACGACTGCGACGGCGAGATCGACGAGGTCGAGTGCCCGGAGGATGACACAGGAGATGTGTCGGGTGATACAGGCCCGGCCGGGGACTCGGACCCGGATGACGAGCCCGAGGGCGGTGGCGACAGCTGCGGCTGCGAGGCGACTGGTCCTCGGGCGGGGCTGCTGGCCTTGCTGCTCCCCGCCCTCGCGGTGCTGCGCCAGCGTCGGCGGTCGACCCCGTGAAGCTCCGCGGGACCCGGGTGAGCGTGGCCCTGGGGCTGGCCGTCCTGGGGGTGCTCAGCCTGCCCCGCGCCAAGGCCCACCCCTTCGGCCAGCGGTACTACGCCCTGCGGACCGAGCTGCGCATGAAGACCTCGGGGCCCGAGCTCATCCTGGTCGGCGAGGTCCCCATCATGGTGGTCCTGTCCGAGTTCCGGCGCATGAACCGCGACGTGGTCCGTCCGGGCGCCGCGGAGGACGCCGCCTACCGAGCGGCCAAGCTGGACCAGCTGCGCCAGGGAGCCAGCCTGACGGTGGACGGTCAGCCCGTGCCCGGTGCCTGGGTCGCGCTCGACGATCCGCGAAACGGCAAATCGGCCGAGGGGTCCTTCACCTATTTCCTGCGCTTCGAGCCCACCGACCCCTGGGACCTGTCCGCTGACACGCTGCGGATCGCGGTGGAGGCGGGTGCCTACGAGGGGCTCCCCCTCTGGTACGCGGCCTACGCTGTGGCGGAGCCCGCCGAGGGCGGGGGCTGGGCCGTCGCGGACAACTCGGCGCGTGGGTACATCGGTGACGCCGCCGACGATCCCGTCGCGATGGAGGGGCCTGAGGGCTGGAGCCAGGACGAGGGTATGCGTCGCCTCGAGGTGCTCCTGCAGCGCCATACCCCCGAAGCGACGCAGCCCCCGCCGAGGGGCGGAGGCTGCTGGGGCTAGCCCATCGCGCTACCAGCGGCGGCGCACGCCTAGGAAGACGAAGGGCAGCAGCAGGGCGGAGGACGCACCACCGGCGCGGCTGGTGCAGCCGGTCGGGGTGGGTTCGTCCTTGGGCTCTCCGGTGTCCACAGGCTGGTCGGTGTCGTCGGGGGTGTCGGTGTCCACGGGCTGGTCGGTGTCGTCCGGGGGGGCGGTGTCCGTGGTGAAGCCCTCGTCGATCTCGCCGTCGCAGTCGTTGTCGATGCCGTCGTCGAGCTCCTCGGCGTCGGGGTTGACGGTGGCGTCGGTGTCGTCGCAGTCACTGGCGTCATCGACGTACCCGCTGGGCTGGTCGCAGGCGAGCTCGAGGTCATCGCTCTTCCAGTCGCCGAAGCCGTCGCCGTCGCCGTCGGTGTTCCAGCTGGTGGCGTCCACGGCGTCGTCCTCGTCGGTCTCACCGTCGCAGTCGTTGTCCACCCCGTCGCAGTATTCGTCGGCGCCGGGGTTGACGGACGCGTCGCCGTCGTCGCAGTCCACGGTGTCGTCGAAGCCATCGCGGTCGGCGTCGGTGCTGCTGCCGCAGCCCTCGTCCACCATGCCGTCGCAGTCGTTGTCCACGCCGTCGCAGGTCTCGGGGGCGCCGGGGTGCACGCTCGGATCGCGATCGTCGCAGTCCACGGTGCTGTCGTAGCCGTCGCCGTCTGCGTCGGAGGCGCCGGTGCACGCCGGGTCCGCGAAGCAGTCGGAGTCGAGGCAGTCGATCAGGCCGTCGCCATCATCGTCAAGACCGTCGCTGCAGTCCGTCTCGGTCGCTGTGTGACCGCAGGCCTCGTCGATGATGCCGTCGCAGTCGTTGTCCAGCCCGTCGCAGGCCTCGTAGGCCCCCGGGTAGACGGTGGGGTCGCGGTCGTCGCAGTCGACGGTGTGGTCGTAGCCGTCGCCATCGGCGTCTGCCGCCAGGGCCAGGCCCGGCGCGGCGAGGGCTGCGAGGATCACGGTGATGGGGAGGAGTCGGAGAGGGGACATGGGGTCTCCAGAGGAGGCGGACGGTCAGGTGCGGGTGGGCGCCAGGCGCTCGGCCAGCCGAGCCCAGTGGGGCCCGTCGGACATGGCGCGCTCGATGGCGACACGGCTGCCGTCGTAGAGCTTGGAGCGGCTGTGCAGGGCGATGTCTTCGTTCATGCGCTCGAGCAGGCCGCTGTCGTCGAGCATCAGCTGCAGGGTGCGGACGGCGTCCTCGACCTCGCGGCACTCCGGGGTGCCGTCCCCCAGCTCCATGGCGCGCAGGGCCGAGGCGGCCTCGTGATCGCCCACACGGCGGATGTGGAGCTTGGGGACCGGGAAGAAGGCCAGCTCCGAGGGCTTGGTGGCCATCACGTCGCAGACGCGGATCAGCAGGTCGGTGGCCGAGAAGGCCTCGAAGTGACGGTCGAAGTGGAACAGGGTGGCCGGCTTGGGCGGTGAGGCGCCGTCGAGGGGGTAGGCGTCGCAGAAGTTGCGCAGGCCCTGGTAGCTGCTGACCTCCTCGTGCTCGATGCCCAGCGCGGTGAGGCGAGACAGGAACGCGGAGGTCATGTGGGCGTGGTCACCGGCGTTGATGAGCAGCTGGATGCGGCCGTCACGCACCAGAGGCGCCAGCGCGGTCAGCAGGCCGCTGAGGAACACCTTCTGGGCCCCGGCACCGCCCACGGGCACCAGCAGGCGCAGGGGCTGGCTGTCGTGGTGGCGCTGGATGCGCACCGCGCTGTCGGCCTCGGCCTTGGTGGCGATGGCGTGGGAGACCCAGGATCCCGCCCAGGCCACCGACACGGGGGGCATGCCCAGCTGCAGCAGCTGTGTGTGGTTGCCAGGGCTCTGCACCAGGTTGAGCGCTCCGGGCACCAGCAGGAAGTGCTGGGGGTAGTTGTCGACGACCAGGTTCACCACCCGCTCGAAGCCGCAGGCCACCGCGATCTGCCCGCAGAGGGGGTAGGTGGAGATGACCGGCATGTCCTTGGGGAGGTGACGCATCAGGGGCGCGACCTTCGCCGCCAGGCGGCAGGAGAAGCGCAGGGAGTCGAGATCCCCCTGCTGCATCGCCTTGCCCCAGGCCAGCTCCACGAGCCCGCCGAGGTCCGCGGCGCGGCGGGACCAGCGGCTGTAGAAGGCGTCGATGCCGGAGATGGTGTCGGCCTCTGGGCTGTCGATGTCCAGCAGATCGTGGAGGTAGGGCGTGCGGCCCAGGGCGAGGGCCCAGGTGTACACCGAGTAGGCGATGCGGTGGTGACCGAAGCCCATGCGCACGGTGCCCACGAGCAGGTCATCGGTCGCGGTGCGATGGGGCAGGTCGGCGCCGCCGGAGGCCCGGAAGGACTTCAGGCCGGGGACCTCGGGGTAGGGCCGCGCCTCGAGGGGGATGGCCCGGGACGGGTCGTTGACCAGCCCGCCGAAGGTCAGCTTGGCGGCGACGGCGCCCTTGAGCCGCTGCGTGGCGGTGGGCGGCTGCTCGAAGAAGGTCGAGGCCAGGTCGGGGCGTGGGGTGGTGGGTTGGATGGCGGTGCTCACAGCGGCCTCCCGATGGGGCGTGACGAGCCGCTTGGTAACCCGGGGTGGAATCAGCTGCGCAGCCCGCTATGTTGCCGAGAACCACCGCGGGAGCAGCCGTGACCACCATCACCCTCGAGGGCGCGCGAGACGGTGTGCTCCACCTGACCGGCCTGTCCGAGCTGCCCGTCCGCTTCGAGCTGCGCGTCGAGCAGCGGGGTGGTGGGGCCGGGGCGTTGGAGGCCGAGCTGCGACACGAGCGGGTGGGGAACGCCCTGCGGCTCGCCTGGCGCCTGCACAACCGCGGTGACGGCCCCGTGCTGCTGGATGGGGTCTCCCTGGAGGCCTCCGCCGGGTCCTGGCCCCTGCTGGCGGACCCCTCCCGGCTGCGGGTGTACCAGCACGGCTACCAGAGCTGGACCCCCAGCATGGCCGTGGCCGGGGACAGCCGCAGCGCCAAGCCCTTGATCCGCTCCTTCGCGCTGATGAACCACTTCGTCGATTCACCCCTGTGGCGTCGCAAGGACGGCGTCATCAGCTCTCTGCTCACGGTGCTGCAGGCGACCGGCGAGCCCCATGGTGTGCTGCTGGGCTTCACCTCCCAGCGGGCGGGGCTCGGCGAGCTGTTCTACTGCAACCGAGGCACCCCCAGCCTGGTGGCCAGGCTGGACTATGGGGGCAAGCGGCTGCTGCCCGGGGAGAGCCTCGAGGGCGAGGGGCTGCGGGTGGAGCGCGGGCCCGTGGACGCCCTGCTGACGGGCTGGGCGGACGCCCTCGCCGCGGAGATGGGGGCCCGGGTCCCCGAGCGCAGCCCTGTGGGCTGGTGCTCCTGGTACGAGTACTACACCAAGGTCCGGCCTGAGCACCTGCTGGCGAACGCCGACCTGCTGGCGACGCGGCCTCGGCTCGGGGTCGACTTCGTTCAGCTGGACGACGGCTACCAGCCCCACGTGGGCGACTGGCTCGAGCTGCACGACAGCTTCGCCGGGGGGCTCGAGCCCCTGACACGACACATCCGACAGCGGGGTTTCCAGGCTGGGATCTGGACCGCGCCCTTCTTCGCGGCCGCCGGGTCGCGGCTGTTCTCCGAGCACCGGGACTGGTTCCTGCATCGCGGCGGCCGCCCGGTGGCCACCGGCTTCAACCCCGAGTGGCGGGCCCGCACCTTCGCGCTCGATCCCACCCATCCAGCCGTGCTCGCGTGGCTGGGAGAGGTGTTCAGCGGCCTGGTGGACCAGGGCTTCGACTACCACAAGATCGACTTCCTCTTCGCCGGCCTGCGCCACGGCGACCGCCACGACCCCGGGCGCTCGCCGGTGGAGGCCTACCGCGCAGGCCTCGGCGCCATCCGCGACGCCATCGGGCCGGACCGCTTCCTGCTCGGCTGTGGCGCACCCCTCGGACCGTCGGTGGGGGCCGTGGACGGCATGCGGGTGTCCCAGGACGTCAAGGAGCAGTGGGACTCCTGGCTGGCCGGCTTGGTGGGCCGCGGCTGCGGTTACCCGGCGGCGCGGGGGGCGCTGCGCACCAACATGACCCGCTGGTTCATGCATCGCCGGCTGTGGGCCAACGACCCGGACTGCCTGCTGGTGCGGGAACATGACACCAAGCTGGGGCCCACCGAGACCGAGACCTTGGTGTCGCTGCTGGGCGCGACCGGCGGGATGTTGTTCCTCAGTGACGATCTGCCGCGGGTGAGCGAGCCCCGGCTCGATCTGGCCGCCGCGGTGCTGCCCCCGAGCCACCTGGTGGGTCGGCCGAGCGACACCATGGCCGATTCATTCCCCGCAGACTTCGTCGTGGACGGCGTCGATGGACGGCGGCTCGCGGTCTTGGTGAACTGGACCGATACACCCATGTGTCGGCCTCTGCCCCACGCGTCGGAGGACGGGAGCTGGTTCGACCTCTGGGCCGGCGCGGTGCTGGAGCAGGGCAGCGTCGAGCTCGCCCCCCGCGGCGTGCGCGCGCTGCGCTTCGAGCCCGACCGGGGAGCGCCGCGGCTGGTGGGGGACACCCTGCACCTGCTGGCTGCGGTGGACGGACGGTTCCGCGTGCGCTTCGACGGGGCCACGGGGCGGCTCGATCTGTCCTTCGAGAGCGTGGCCCGGGAGCGGGGACAGCTCCACCTGGCGCTGCCCGACGAGTGGGAGCTCGATCCCACCCGCTTGCCCCCGGGGATCACCCTGCTCGACGCACACCCCCGACGGCCTGTGCTGGGCCTCGAGGGGCCCGTCACCGGGACCCTCGCGTTATGGACCACACGGTCCCCCAACCCCTCGGCGCAGGTGTGATCATGAGCTTCCTGATCCTGGTGATCCAGGTGATCTTCTGGTGTCTCGTGGCGGGCGCCACCGCGTGGGTCGCGGCCTGTGTCTGGCTGCACCTGCGTCACCCCGAGCCCCACTGGGACTGGGATGGCATCGACGTCGATGCCGTGCGCTTTCCCCCGGAGTTCACCTGGGGCGTGGCCACGGCGGCCCACCAGGTCGAGGGGGGCTGCGACAACAGCAACTGGTCCTGGTGGGAGACCCAGCGCGACGAGGCGGGTCTGCCCCGCATCGCCGGAGGGCAGGTCGCGGGCGACGCCTGCGATCACTGGAACCGCTTCGGCGAAGACATCCTGCTGATGAAACAAGTCGGTGTGTCGTCGTATCGCTTCTCCCTCGAGTGGAGCAAGATCGAGCCGAGCCCCGGGGAGTTCGACCAGGACGCCATCGCCCACTACCACACGGTGCTCGAGGCCCTCGAGCAGGCCGGCATCAAGCCGATGATCACCCTGCTGCACTTCAGCTGGCCCCTGTGGTTCGAGCGGCTCGGGGCCTTCGAGAAGGCCGAGAACATCCGCTACTTCCTGCGCTTCTCGGAGCGCATGTTCACGGAGTTCCGCCCGCGCTGCAAGCTGTGGTGCACGGTCAACGAGCCCGAGGTGGTCTCCCTGATCGGCTACCTGATGGGCATGTTCCCGCCGGGGCGCAAGGATCTGCGCACCGCCGCCTGGGTGCAGCGCAACCTGGTGCTCGCCCACGCCCAGGTCTACCACCGCCTCAAGCACATGCCCGGGGGTGGCACGGCCCAGATCGGCCTGGCCAAGAACATCTTCCAGCTCGAGCCCGCCCGGCGCTGGATGCTGCCGGAATGGATCGCCGCCCGGGCGGCCGAGTGGGCGCACAACGGCGCCATCATGCGCTACCTCGAGACCGGGCACTTCCGCTACCGCGTGCCGGGCTTGGCCTGGATCACCACCTACGATCCCGAGGTCAGGGGAGCGGGGGACTTCTTCGGGCTCAACTACTACTCCCACGCCCACATCCGCCTGCAGCGGGACCGGGCCGAGCCGGTGAAGCTCACCCACCGCAGCGACGAGATCGCCACCGACTTCCACTTCGCCCTGTACCCCGAGGGCCTGGTGCGGGCGCTGCGCACGGCCGCGGCCCTGGGTAAGCCCATCTACGTCACCGAGAACGGCGCCCCCGACGCCACCGACGGCATCCGCGACACATGGATTCGCCGCTACCTCTACGCCCTGCATCGAGCCCGGGTCGAGGGCATCGATCTGCGCGGCTACTACTACTGGACCCTGATGGACAACTTCGAGTGGGCCGAGGGCTACGACCAGCGCTTCGGGCTGGCCCACGTGGACTTCGAGACCCAGAAGCGCACCCTGCGCGAGGGCGCCAAGGCCTACACGCGCATCATCCGGGAGTGCTCGGACGCCCCCTACTAGACCCACAGCCGGAGCCCCCATGGCCGACATCGCCGCCCTGATCCTCGCCGCTGGTCGCGGCACCCGCATGAAGAGCCCGCTGCCCAAGGTGCTCGTGCCCGTGGCCGGGCGCGCCATCGCCCAGCGGCTCGCGGACACCCTGCAGGCCGCGGGTGTGTCCCGCCTGTGCTTCGTGGTCGGCCACCGCGCCGACGAGGTCCAGGACGCCCTCGGCGACGGCTACGACTACGTGCTGCAGGAGCAGCAGCAGGGCATGGCCCACGCGGTGGAGATGGCCCGGGAGACCCTGGAGGGCCAGGCGGATCACGTGCTGGTCACCGTGGGGGACAGCCCCCTGCTGCAACCCGAGACCATCCGCGGGTTGGTGGCGAGGCACCTCGACACCGGCGCAGCCTGCACCTTCTTCACCGCGACCTACGAACCACCGCCGCCCTACGCGCGGGTCATCCGAGACGCCGACGGGCGCGTGGTGTACTGCGTCGAGGAGCGGGACTGCACTCCGGAGCAGGCCCAGGTGCGCGAGCTGCTCACCTCCCACTACGTCTTCCGGGGCAGCGCCCTGTGGGAGCACCTCGAGTCCGTGCCGGTGCACCCCGTCACCGGTGAGCGCTACCTCACCGACATCACCCGCAGCTTCGCCCGCCACGGCCTGAGCATGGAGGCGGTGCCCGTCAGCGACGCAGCGGAGCTCACCGGGCTCAACACCCTGGACGACGTCGCCATGGCCGAGGGCTGGCTCCGGCAGCGCGGTGGCTGATCCCGGGCCGGCGCTGCGCGCGCGCATCGAGCGGGCGGTCGGATCCTACGAGCGGGCCTTCGGTTGCGCCCCGCGCTGGGTCGGGTGGGGCCCAGGGCGGGTGAACATCATCGGCGAGCACACCGACTACAACGCCGGGCTGGCCATGCCCGCGGCCATCGACCGCTGGGTGGTGGTGGCCCTGGATCGTCGCGCCGGTGGTGGTCTCGAGGTCCACAGCGAAGACTTCGACGAGCGCATGGTCCTCGACGATGGCGCCCCGCTGTCGGAGCGCGCGCCGTCCTGGCAGCGCTTCGCCCGGGGCTGTGTGGTCGAGTACGCGGCCCGCACGGCCGGCGTGGGCGGCTGGCGCGCGGCGGTCGCGGGTGACGTGCCCCTGGGGGCCGGTTTGTCGTCCTCTGCGGCGCTGGAGATGGCCTGGCTCAACGCCCTCGACCTGGCCTGCGAAGGCGGGCTGTCGGGGCTCGAGCTGGCCCGGGTGGGCCAGCAGGTGGAGCACCGGCACCTGGGGCTGGCCTCCGGCCTGCTGGACCAGCTGGCGTCGCAGCTGTCCAGACCGGGCGAGCTGATGGTGGTGGACTTCGACACCATGGCCGTGCGCTATCGACAGGCCGCCCTGCCCGGCTGGACCTGGCTGGTGGTGGACAGCGGCGTGCGTCGGGAGCTGGCGGGCTCGGCCTATCGGGAGCGCGTGGCCGAGTGCGCCCGTGGCTTGCGCGCGGCGCGAGCCCTCGACGGGGCTCTGGAAGGCTTCCGGGGTCTGGGCGCGGGGCACCTCGAGGGGCTGCGTGAGGCTGGTCACGCCCTGCCAGCCCTGCGGCTCGGACACCTGCTGTCCGAGAACCGGCGCGTGGTGGCCATGGAGCTCGCCCTGTCAGCCGGCGACGCCGCAGAGGCCGGTCGCGTCTTGGACGCCTCCCATGCCAGCCTGCGCGATGACTACGCCGTGAGCTGTGTGGAGCTCGACCTGCTCGCCGAGGGCTGCAGCGCCCACCCGGGCTGTGCTGGTGCCCGCATGGTCGGTGGTGGCTTCGGTGGCTGTGTGCTCGCGCTGGTGCGGATCGACGCCCATCGAGAACTGGTCGAGGACCTGGCCCGGGAGTACGGCCGACGCACCCCCCACCAGCTGCGTTCCTGGCGCTTCCGGACCGTCGGGGGGGCAGGGGCCCTGCGCTTGGGGACCTAAGCCGCTCCAGCTGGGAATCTTCGTGCCCTTTGGCGCGTTGAACCGTGCCGGGTGCGGTGATAGGGGCTGCGCCCCTCGCCCGGGGTCCAGGAGGAGACGTGCATCGTCACGCCGTCATCGTCGCTCTCATGCTGCCCATCGCGGGCTGCCTCATCGAGCAGCCCTCGCCCTTCGTCGGCAGCTGCGCGGACTACCCCGAAGGCGTCTACGAGTACGGCCAGATCGGCATCGGCACCTGCTTGGCCACGCCCTCCGATCTCGGCTTCGTGGAGCGCGACGGGGGCCTGTACCTGGTCGTCAGCAACGCAAACGCGTTCCGTGACTTCGACAGCGGTGCGGTGACCTTCGTCGACTGGTCGTCCCTGGACCTGGACCAGCAGCACAACCTCATGGGTGATCTCGACGCCCACGCGGTGCAGCTGCCCCACTTCCCCGGCACGATGGCCGAGATCCCCTCCCGGGATCTGCTGGCGGTGCCGGTGCGCTACTCCGAGGGCCAGAACACCCGCGAGAACTTCGACTACGTCCACCTCATCGATCTGTCCGACCCCATGGCCGCAGAGCTCGCCACCGTCGCCGCTGGTGGGGAGAGCAGCATCCAGGTGCAGTCCGATCCCTTCCCCGTCGCCTACGACGCGGGCTCCGGGTACCTGTACGTCGGCAACCGCACCAGCCACACCGTCTCGGTCCTGGACATGTTGGCCGACCCCATCAGCGAGGTCGACGCCAGCGGGAACGCCGACATCGGCGGTGGCCGCTTCTTCGACGCCGACGGCTCCGGCTCCACCGCCGCCTTCTCGGCCCTCGAGATCGTCGATCGCGACACCCTGGTGGACGACGACTGGACCCTCACCTACGTCGAGGGCAGCACCCGGCTGTGGCTGCCCGACGGCGCCGGCCTGCAGCGCTGGGTCACCGGCGGTGGCGACGACTGGACCCAGGGCCACTACGGCGTGGAGCTCCACCCCGACGGCAGCGACGGTGTGGTCGCCCAGGTCGAGACCCCGTACTTCTACGAGTCGCCGATCCTCGGCCCGCGCATGCTCTTCACCAGCGACGGCACCGTGCGCGGCGCCTCCCCCGCCGACTTCCTCGCCGACTGGTTCTTCGACGCCGAGCCCCTGCTCGAGGGTGTCGAGGGCGCCTGGGACGAGCAGGTGAGCCGCCCCTTCGCCGGGCGCGAGGACGGCCTGACCTGGCTGTTCTACACCGGCACGGCCGACGGCGTCTCCGCGATCGGGCTGGCGTCGTCCCTGTCCGGCTACGACGACTTCGGCCGCAGCTCGGACGACCCGATCCTCGACATCGGCGGTGACCACGACGCGGTGAGCCAGTCCGACCCGGTGGTGATCTACGACGACAGCCTCGGTTCCTGGCGCATGTACTACAGCGCCTTCGACGGCGGCCGCTGGACCGTCGGCCACGCCACGGCCTCCGAGCTCGGAGGCCCCTGGGTCCCCGCGGACGCCCCCGTGCTCGATCTGCCCGGCGACTGCGCCGTGCCGCGGGTCGTGCAGGGCAGCGCCGGCTTCCGGATGTGGTACAGCCGGCGGGAGCCGGTGGGCCCCTGGACGGTCGGCTACGCCGAGTCCATCGACGGCATCTCCTGGATCGACCTCGGGTCGGTCCGCGACTACCCCGACCGCTACGGCTGGCGGCCCGACGAGCCCCCTGGGCTGGCGGTGGGTGACGATCCCTACGGCGCCTTCCGCATCGAGGGTGAGCAGACCGGCCCGACCCTGCTGCACGCCCGGGCCGGCAACAACGTCGAGTCCGGTCAGTACGGCTTCGCCCTGCGCGTCGCCGCGGGTCAGCTGCTCGACACCGCGGATCTGGGCAGCGCTGGCGCGAACGGCGTCGGGGTCTCGTCCTACGTGCCCGAGCTCGGGCTGGCCTACCTCGACCTGGTGGATGCCGCTGGCAACCCCTCCATCGGCGTGGCCAGCTGGGATGGCGAGCGGCTCGATCCTGAGCCCGACGCGATCCTCGAGGCCGGAGAGCAGGCCTTCGACGAAGGCGGCGTGTCCTCCCCCGTGGTCTTCCAGGACGGCAGCGGCACCTGGGTGATGCTCTACGCCGGCTACGGTGAGGGCGTGGTCCGCATCGGCCGGGCCACCTCGGACGACGGCCTCAGCTGGGAGCGCGATGGCGAGGGCCCGGTGTTCGATCTCGGCGACGACTGGGACAGCTTCGGCGCGCTCCCTGGCAGCGTCGAACAGCTGGACAACGGCGAGTGGCGGCTGTGGTACGCCGGCTCCAACGGCGAGCGCTCGCGCATCGGCATCGCCACCTCCACCGACGGCGCCAGCTTCGTGCAGGCGGTGGACGACGGCGGCTGGGTGCTTGGCACCGGCAGCCCTGGCGACTGGGACGACACCTCGGTCTACCACCCCCAGGTGGTGAGCACCGGTGACACATTGCACCTCTGGTACGTCGGCTACGACGGCGAGAGCACCCGTATCGGCCACGCCCGGGCCGACGCCGACACCCTGGAGTTCGAGCGCGACACCGATCCCTACGACGACGAGTCCACGGTCCCGCTGCTCTCCGGTCAGGTGGGCAGCTTCGACTACGGCGGCGTCGAGCGGCCGGTGGCCTTCCAGGACGACGACGGCTGGGCGCTGTTCTACCAGGGCTTGGACGCCGGCGTGTTCCGGCCGGGCCTGGCCCGCGGCCCCGATCCCACCGTGCTCTACAAGACCCCGCGCTCGCCCACCTCCGGCGACTGGCTGTCCTTCGTCACCGCGCGCGGGGAGTCCGGCGTCAACCCCATCGACCTCGACGGCGAGACCGACGGCTACAGCCACACCGGCATCGGGCTGGCCGCGGTGCACCTCGACGAGCAGCTCGGCATGCTCTTCGTGGCCAGCAAGCTGACCTCCTACATCCAGGTCATCGACGTGCGCGACGACTCCGTCGGCACCTTCGACGACGCCAACTACCTGGACATCGAGGCCTTCCTCACCACCGACACCGCGTCGGGGGGAGCGGGCTTCCGCGGCATGGTCACCAGCGCCGACGGCACCCGCCTCTACGCCCTGAACGACAGCCCCGAAGGTGTCTACGTCTTCGACCTGGCGCAGGTCCCGGACGACGCCTGGGGTGACGCGATCTACGAGGCCCAGATCGGCTTCCTGCCCACCCCCCGAGGCGGCGAGCGCGATCAGGGCCCGTCCTCGGTGGTCAGCGCTGGCCCCACCGGCCTGGCCCTGCTGCCGGATGGCAACACCCTCCTGGTCACCAACTTCAACGACAACAGCCTGAGTGTCTACGACCTCCGCATGGGCGCCTACGGGCAGCTCGTGGGCGAGGTCACCTTCCTTGGCGAGAATCCCCACACCGTGCGGGTCAGCCCCGACGGCCGCTACGCCGTCGTGGCCTGCTACGAGGGAGACGTGGATGAGACCAACGTGAACAGCACGCTGGCGGTCATCGACGTGGACGCCACCAGCGACACCTGGCTCGAGGTCATCACATGGATCGTCAACAAGTGAACCCGCGCCTCATCGCACTGCTCGCGCCCATCGGGCTGCTGGTGGCCGTGGGCTGCACGCCCGACGACGACACCGATCCGCACTTCGACGGGCCGGTGGCGGCCACGGTGCTGCACCCCGAGCAGGGTGGCCCCTTCGACGAGCCGGTGGGCTTCGTGTCCAACAGCCGCTCGGGACGCATCACCGCCCTGGACCTCAAGCACGGTCGCATCCTGTCGGACAGCCCGGGCTCGTCCTTCCTGCGGGCTCCCTATGTGGCCACCGGCCGGGATCGGATCCTGGGTGAGATCGCGGTGTCCGCGCCGAGCGACGATGAGGTCACGCTGTTCGTTGCCGATCTGCGCTACGGCGTGCTGCTCGAGGCGCCCTACATCGTGGGCATGGACACCTTCCCCGAGGTCATCCAGCCGACCGCCAGCGAGCCGGTCTTCATCGACGCCGATGGCTCTGGCGATTCGGTCACCATGAACGACCTGCAGCTGCGCCGCGGCTACACCACCACCGAAGACTGGGTGCTCGAGTACGACGGCGAGGCCTGGACCGTCACCGGGACCCGCTCCGGTCGCCAGGGCGAGCAGGCCCCGATGGGCGAACCCTGGCACACGGGCTGGCGTGAGCTCGAGTTCGAGCTGACCGGCACCGCCACCGCCGGCGACCGCATCGAGCTGTCCACCGACACCGGCGTGATCGAGCACGACGTGGGCGGCCTCATCCAGGCCATGGCCATGAAGCCTGGGGGCGACAAGCTCACGATGTCCGTCTACGACCGCGACACCGGCGAAGGTCGCCTCGTGTTGTGGAGCGTGGAGTCCGGCAGCATGATCGGCAGCGAGACCCTGGGCGACGGTGCCCAGCCCTATCGCATGGACTGGACCCCCGACGGAGACCGGCTCTACATCGCCGACGCGAGCCTGCCGGTGGTGTGGGAGCACCAGTACGCGGGCAAGGACCCCATCCGCCGGATCCCGATGCACGCCCCCATCGCGGATGTCGCCTTCGTGGAGAGCGATCACGGCGAACGCCTCGCGGTCGCGCCCGTCGGCCTGAACCGCGTCGATCTGTACGACCTCGAGACCGAGAGCTTCGTGGTGGTCAACAGCTACACCGGCGACCCCTGGGGCCTCGACCTCGGCTCGCCGGTGACCGGCCTGGCCTCCGCCCCCTTCCCGGTGCGGCTGCCCGAGACCACCGAGCACGGCGCGCGGGTCGTGGAGCCCACGGTCGCGGTGTCCCTCTTCAACGGCCAGATGGTCCAGCTCGAGGCCAACTCGGGCTGCCTGGCACAGGACGAGGAAGGCCCCCGCAGCCAGGAAGGCGACAGCAACTCCTTCGCCTACGAAGACCTCGGCGCGGCCAGCGACTCGAGCATCTGGCAGGACGAAGCGACCGAGCGCCACATCGCGGTCAACGACTGCGCCGGCATCGCCAAGAGCGAGGAGTGGCAGGTGGTCTTCGACGAGGTCGAGCAGTCCTGGTGGGTCGAGGGTGGCGAGTCCGGCGCCCAGGAGTCCCAGGCCTGGAACGACCTCCGCTACGTCAGCGACGAAGGCGCCATCAGCTTCACCATCATGTCCGGGCTGGCCCCGGCCACCGACGGCGACCGCTACTACATCACCATCTCCGACGGCGTGCTCCGCGCCAGCGGCGACCTCGACCGCTACGGCGACGACGAGCACTACTTCGAGATGCCGGGTCGCCCCTGCGCCTTCTGGTACGACGCCGGCGCCACCGGCGGGGGCTGGGACGAGCTGGACCGCCGTCCCTTCGTGCTGTGGCCCATCACGAACTCGGACTACGTCGGCCGCGTGCGGTTGAGCAGCGCGGAAGTCGAGATCGTCTGGAACTAGCAGAAGGCGGGCCCTAGGCCGCCCTCTGCCTCACCGGTCGATCTGACGGCGCGACGCGCCGCAGCTCATCGGCTGACGGCTCCGCGTTACTCGCCGATCTGCCGACCCAGCTTCTTCTCCTGCTGGATGCGCTTGTTCAGCTGCTTCACATACTTGGCGGTCGTGCCGTTGTTGAGCAGGTGATCGGCGCGCTGGGCGTGTTCGAGGGCCTCGGTGAGTTGGCCGGCCTCCTCGTAGGCCACGGCCAGGGAGAACAGGGCCTTGCCCTTGGCCTTGCCTTCGCTGTCTTCGACCGCGGCGGCCCAGCGCTCGCGGGCCTTGTCCCAGTTGCCGTTCGCGGCGGCCTGGGAGCCCGAGCGGATGCCGGGGCTGCCGCTCTTGTAGAAGACGCGGTCCACCGAGTTGCCGGTGGGGGCGATGCGCCGGGCGTAGCGCTGGGCGATGTCGTGGGCGGCGGTGAAGTGCAGGGCGTTCTGGTCGGCGATGGCGGCCCGGGCCAGGGCCGGGGTCTCGCCTTCACCGACGGCGTCGTGGGTCACCACGACCTCGAAGGCGTCGAGCACCTTGCCGTTGCAGTCGTAGGTGGACCAGAAGGAGCTGTAGCGCAGGGTGAGGGTGGCCACGGCGAGCTCGTACTCCTCGCGCACCTCGCGGACCTTGGTCTCACCACCTTCGGTGTACTCCTCGGTCCGGATGTTCTCGACCTCCTTGACGGCGTCGGTCCAGCTGGGCTCGGGCACGACCTTCTCGAGGGTGACGATGCCGGTGGCGCTGGTGTCCTCGCAGATGCCTCGGGCGATCTCCTGGGTCAGGGGCATCCCCACGATGGCGGGGTGCTTGGCGAAGGAGGCCATGGCGGCGGCGGGCTCGACCACCTGGAAGCGGCCGGAGTAGCCGAGCTGATCGATGAGCTCTGACATGGCCTCGCCGCTCAGGTGCTGACCGGCGCGATCGATGGGCGCCAGGACGTCGACGCTCGGGTCGATGGTGACCCTGGCGGGCTTCAGGTAGTTGATCGTGACTTGGCCCTTGCAGCCGACGATGAGCATGGCCGTGAGGCCCAGGATGCTGGCGCGGGTCATGGTTGCCTTCCCGTTGGCGGACTGAGCGCCCATGGTATCTGCACGGGCCTGATTCATCCAGGCTCGAGCAGCGAGCTGAGCTCGTCCCTTAGCTCACCCAGGCGTGCGGCGACCTCGCTGCTGCCAAGCTCGCCCTCGAGGGCCGCCCGGTGGTCGAGGGTGCGCAGCAGGCCCGCGAGCTCCCCCGCCCGCACCTGTTCACGGGTGGCGCGCTGGTACAGCTCGTCGGCGCGACGGGGCGAACCGGCGCAGGCGGCGACGTCGCCGAGCAGGCGCAGGGTGACGCCCACCGCCGCCCGCCCGCCCGCACGGCCCAGCCACGCCAGGGCCTGCTCGAGGTGGCGCTCGGCGTCTTCGATCTCTCCGCGGCGCAGGGCGAGCTCCCCGAGCAGGCGCTCGAGGATGCCGCGGTGCAGAGCCTGGTTGCCCACGGCGGCGCGAGCCTGGCGCGCGTGATCCTCGGCGCGCTCGAGCTCACCGCTGGCCAGGGCGGCGGCGGCGTGGGTCAGGTGCAGGGAGCAGGGCAGGATGGCCTCGGCGGCCTTGGCACCCAGGACCTGCTCCGCGCCCTCGAGCAGGGGGGCGGCCTCTTCGGGCTCTCCCCGCGCGATGTGGACCCCCGCCTGGCAGCGCAGCGCCAGGGCCATCCCGGCGCCGTCGTCCAGGCTCTCGTACAGCTCCTGGGCGGCGGCGGCGTGCTCGAGGGCCGCCGTGAAGCTCGCGCGCACCTGCAGCTGGTCGGCGCAGCGCAGGTGCATCCCGGCCAGCTGCCGGGCGTCTCCTTCGCGGCGCAGCTGGGTCGCGGCCAGCTCGAACGCCACGCCGGCCTCGTCCAGCTCGCCGTCAGCCAGCAAGGCGTCGCCTTCGGCCCAGGCCAGCAGCGCCTCGAAGCGGCCACCCCGGGGGATGCGCTCGTCGGCTTGTTGCCAGACCCGGGCGCTCGAGGCCTGGCCCGCGGCCACCACGAAGCGCGACCAGGCCGCCGAGGCTCGGGCGGCCTCGCCGGGGTCGGGGTGATGCTTGGCCAGGAACTCCACCACCGCCAGGTCGGCGGGGTGGGGCGGGGTGGTGAGCGAGGGCTGCTCCGCCACGCGCAGCAGCTGGCCGCAGCGGGGCAACAGGGCCAGGGCCAGGTCGTGGGTGCTGGTCTCTCGCCGCTGCTCCAGGACCTCGGCCACGCAGCGGCGCAGCACGGTGCGCCCCGGAGGGGAGGGGAGCAGCAGGGCGGCGGGCACGCCCTTGGGCCGCCCGCCGGGGATGCCGGCCGGGAAGGCGGCCAGCAGGCCGGCGCCGTCGGGGAGCTCGTCCAGGAACGCCCATGGATCGTCGCCGGGGGAGGGGTCCACCAGATGCCGCAGCACCAGGTTGCCGGCGGCCTCGTCCGCGGCGCTGTCCGCGGTCTGGGAGGGATCGAGGGCGGAGCCTTCGCTGCCGAGCAGGGGGGAGAGCCGCACCACGCGGTCCCGGAACACGGGGCTGCGTCCCACCGCCAGGAAGCGGGCCTCGAGGGCCACCGCCGCCAGGCGCTCGATGAGCACGTCGGTGTCCGGGCGATCGGCGTCGTCGAGCACCAGCAGGGTGGGGCCCGCCTCGCGCAGGGCCTCGCAGACGGCCGCCTGGTCCCGCGGGAAGGGGGCGTCCAGGGCGTGGCCGATGGCGTGGAAGAGCTGGGGCAGGGAGTCGAGCCCCGCCAGCCGGGTGGTGCACACCGGCAGCCGCCGGGACATGCGCGCGGCCACGGCCCCCGCCACGGTGGTGGCCCCGGTGCCGGGCGCGCCCACCAGGGAGACCATGGCCTGGGGCGCCGACAGCAGGGCGCAGGTGTGCTCCACGACCGCGGTCCGACCCGGTGGATCGGGGGAGACGGGGAGCCACGACGGCTGGGCGTAGGTGCGCATGGAGGGAGGGTATCAGGATGGGCTGTCGCCCACCCGTCCGGCGGAGGCGGCACCCCCCGAAAAGCAAGCTCCCCCCGACATCGCCGAGGAGCTGCGAACTTCGTGCACAACGCCGCTTCCTATGACCTGGGACACCCCCCTGGGCGTCTTGTGGGGGAGGGGGGCTGAGGTTATCGAACACACCTTCGCGCGGGGTCCGAGAGCAGATCCTGGGCGGTGGTTTCTTCCCAAAACACGAGCGCAGGGCCGTCCCCCCGAGCGGCCCCCAGGGAGCGAGCATGAACGAGATCCGCACCATCGGCGTCGTCGGCGCAGGACAGATGGGCAACGGCATCGCCCACGTGGCCGCCCAGTCCGGCTACGACGTCATCTGCAGCGACGTCTTCCCCGCCGCCCTCGACAAGGCCGCGGCCACCATCCAGAAGAACCTCGGCCGCCAGGTCAAGAAGGAGCGGATCACCGCCGCCGACGCCGAGACCATCTTCGGCCGCATCCGCTTCGAGAACAGCACCGCCCCCCTCGAGGCCTGCGAGCTGGTGGTCGAGGCCGCGACCGAGCGCGTGGACCTCAAGTTCCAGATCTTCGAGAACCTGAGCAAGATCGTCCCCGCTGGCGGCATCCTCGCCTCCAACACCTCCAGCATCAGCATCACCGCCATCGCGGCCCACACCGATCGCCCGGACAAGGTCATCGGGATGCACTTCATGAACCCGGTCCCCATCATGAAGCTGGTGGAGATCATCCGCGGCCTGGCCACCAGCCAGGAGACCTACGACGCCACCGTCGCCGTCTCGAAGGCCATGGGCAAGACCACCGTCGACGGCCGCGACATGCCCGGCTTCATCGTCAACCGCGTGCTGATGCCCTACATCAACGAAGCTGCCTACGCCCTGTACGAGTCCATCGGTTCGGTGGAAGACATCGACGCCGCCATGAAGCTCGGCACCAACGTGCCCATGGGCCCGCTGCAGCTGGCCGACTTCATCGGCCTGGACACCTGCCTGGCCATCATGAACGTGCTGCACAGCGGCATGGGCGACAGCAAGTACCGCCCCTGCCCCCTGCTCGTGAAGTACGTCGAAGCGGGCTGGCTCGGCCGCAAGACCGGCCGCGGCTTCTACACCTACTAGGGAGCCAGCATGTCCGACTACGACAACGTCCTCCTCGAGCTGCGCGGTCCCGCCGCGATCCTCACCATCAACCGCCCCAAGGCGCTGAACGCCCTGAACAGCGCCACGCTGGACGACATCGCCGAGGCCCTGATGGAGGCCGCCGGGCACGAAGACCTGCGCGCCCTGATCATCACCGGCTCGGGCGCCAAGGCCTTCGTGGCGGGCGCCGACATCTCCGAGATGTCCTCCATGACCAGCCTCGACGCGGAAGACTTCGCCCTGCACGGGCAGGAAGTCCTCAACGGCATCGAGAACTTCCCCGCCCCGGTCATCGCGGCGGTCAACGGCTTCGCCCTGGGCGGCGGCACCGAGCTGGCCATGGCCTGCGACATCATCCTCTGCTCCCACAACGCCGTGTTCGGGCAGCCCGAGGTCAAGCTGGGCGTCATCCCCGGCTTCGGCGGCACCCAGCGCCTCGCCCGCCTGGTGGGCCCCATGCGCGCCCGTGAGATCATCTTCACCGGCCGCAACATCAAGGCGCCCGAGGCCGTCCGCATCGGCCTGGCCCTGCGCGCCTGCGCAGAAGACGAGAACGTGCTCGACGCCGCCCTCGATCTGGCCGGCAAGATCGGCCGCGTCGGCCCCGTGGCCGTGCGACTCGCCAAGCGCGCCATCAACGAGAACGTCGACTCCGCGCTGCCCACGGCCCTGGCCGCCGAGCGCACCCTCTTCGCCATGTGCATGTCCACCGACGACCAGACCGAAGGCATGGACGCGTTCCTCAACAAGCGCAAGGCCGACTTCCAGGGCTGCTAGCGCCCTCCCATCTCTCCCCCACGAGGACCCCCATATGTTCCTGATCCCCGAAGAAGTCCAGCAGATCGTCGACCTCGCCCGCGACTTCGGGATGAACGAGATTCATCCCACCGCCGCCGAGCGCGACAAGACCCACGAGTACCCCGCCGACATCATCAAGCAGATGGGCGAGATGGGGTTCATGGGCATGATGATCCCCGAAGAGTACGGCGGCTTTGGCCTCAACACGCTGACCTACGTGCTGGCGCTGTCCGAGATCTGCTACGCCGACGCGTCGGTGGGCGTCATCATGTCGGTCAACAACTCGCTGGCCTGCTACCCCATCCTGGTCCACGGCACCGAAGAGCAGAAGCAGAAGTACCTGCCGGATCTCGCCTCCGCGACCAAGCTGGGCTGCTACGCCCTGACCGAGCCCGGCGCCGGCTCCGACGCGGCCGCCCTGCGCTGCCGCTGCACCAAGCTCGACAGCGGTGACTGGAAGATCGACGGCACCAAGATGTGGATCACCAACGGCCCCCAGGCCGACGTGGCCGTGGCCTACGCCAGCGCCGATCCCGCCCAGCGCCACCGCGCCATCAACGCCTTCATCCTCGAGCGCGACATGCCCGGCTACGGCGTGGGCAAGGTCGAAGAGAAGCTCGGCATCTGCGGCTCCGGCACCTCCGAGCTGATCTTCGAGGACATGGTCGTCCCCGCCAGCGCCATGCTCGGCAAGGAGAACAAGGGCTTCCACATCGCCATGGCCACCCTGGATGGCGGCCGCATCGGCATCGCGGCCCAGTCCCTGGGCATCGCCAAGCGCGCCCGCGACCTCGCGGTCGAGTACGCCAAGGAGCGCCAGGCCTTCGGCAAGCCCATCGCTGCCCTGCAGGCCATCCAGTGGAAGATCGCCGACATGTCCACCCGCATCGACGCCGCCCAGCTGCTCATCATGCGGGCCGCCATGCTCCGTGACGAAGGGCTGCCCCACGGCAAGGAGTGCGCGATGGCCAAGCTGTACGCCTCCGAGACCGCCAACTTCTGCGCGGACGAAGCCCTGCAGATCCACGGTGGCTACGGCTACAGCAAGGAGTACGAGGTCGAGCGCCTGTACCGCGACGCCCGCATCACCACCCTGTACGAAGGCACCAGCGAGATCCAGCGCCTGGTGATCGCCAAGAGCGTCCTGAGTTGACCAAACGCTCTGCCCCTTCGAGACCCGCTTCCGGCCGTGGCCGGAAGGGGGGGGCCACCGAAGGGCGCAGTGCTGCATCCAGGCGGGGCAAACAACCCCGCCAACGCAAGCGCCACCGGCGCACCAACAAAGACAGCGCGCTGCTGACCGGCACCTCGGGGGAATACCTGGGGCGCCGGCCGCTGCCCAAGGTCCTGCGCCAACGGCCCCTGGTGGTGGTCTGTGGGCCGCGCTGTGTGGGCAAGTCCTCCGTGGCGGCCAAGATCGCGGGGGACAAGGCCCGCATCGTGGACGACCGGGGGCTGCACCAGGCCTCGGTCTGGCGCATCCGCAAGCAGCGCTGGTCCCGGGCGCTGCTCGAGCACCCCAGCCTCGTCATCGACGGGCCGGTGTTCCTCGCCAGCCGGCCGGCGGTGGCCGGGATGGTGGCCTCCCTGATCCAGCAGCGGGTCCAAGCGGGGCTGCGCACCATCCTGGTGGAGGGCCCCGTCGACGACGGCTCGGTGCAGCTGCTGATGGACTCGGTGCCTCCCGAGCAGCGGGTCACCCTGACCCTGCGCTTCCCCGTGGAAGGCGGGCGCCTGCGCTTCGCCCAGCGGGTCTGTGAAGAGCTCGGCCTGAGCCGCAGGATCGCGCGGGAGACCCTGGCCATCTCCCCCTGGTGCTACCAGGCCGCGCGCAGCTACCTCGAGGGCGTGGCCGCCGACCCCTCCCGTCGCTAGCGGGCGCGCGTGAGCCTGCGCTCCCTGCTCCGGCGCCCCTCGGCTCTGCCGTTGGCGCTGGCCCTGTACCTGCTGCTGGTGCTCTGCGTCCACGGCATGGGGGTGGTGGGTGAAGTGGACGCCAGCTGGACCCGGGGGCCGCCGCCGCGGGTGGTGGTGGACCTGGCGGGCGGGGCTCCAACCTGGAGCGATCCGACCCTCGAGCCCCACGCGGGCCACGCCTTCGGTCCGCTGGTTGCCAGCCAGACCCGGCCCACCGAGCGGCTGCAGCTCGGGCCAGTGGCGCTGCCCCTCGCCGTGAACAGCTACACCGGCGGGCCGCCGGACTGGCCGGCCCGGGTCGTGCACGGGCTCACCGGATCACGCCACGCGGTGCTCGCCCTGCACCTGCTGCTGGGCGCCGGGTTGTTGGTGGCGGTGGGGGCCTTCACGCGGCGCTTCGGCCGGGCCGATGTCCCGGGCGTGGCCATGCTGCTGCTGGCCACCGACTGGTGCTTCCTGTTCTTCCGCAGGGTGTTGGGGGGCACCGAGCTGTTGCTGCTGGCCGCGGGATTGCTGTTGCTCTGGGGCTTGATGAGCCGTCGCGCCGGCGGAGGACGTGGGGATCTGGCCATCGCCGCCGCCATCGGGCTGGGCTTGCTGGCCAAGATCACCTTCCTTCCCACCGTGATCGCGTTCGCCATCGCGGCCCTGCTGACCCGCTGGGATCGGCCCGCGGATGCCTCCGGGGCGCGCCCCCGTTGGCTGCTGGGTGGGGCCATCGTGTTGGGGCTCACCGCGCCCCTGTGGGTCGCCGCCCTGCACGCTCTGGCGCTTCCCGACAGCCCGAGGGTGGTCAGCCATGACGGGCTGGGCTTGCAGCTGTCCCGGCTGGGGCACGGGCTGCAGGGGCTGCTCGAGGGCGGCGGTGGCGCAGCCCGGGAGATGCCCGCCAGTCTCGGCTATTTTTTCCTCGAGCCCCTGCGCTGGTTCGCCCCGGCGCTGGGCGCGGAGTCCGTGAGTTGGGGCTGGGCGCCCCTGCGGCTGCTGGGTTGGCTGGTCGCGGCCTGGGGCGTGGCGCTGGGTTGGGCCGGCAAGCCATGGCGGGACGTCACCCGCGATCCCCAGGCGTCCCTGCTGCGCTTCCTCTCCCTCGCGGCGCCGCTGCAGATCCTGCTGCTCTGGCTGGCCAACCGCGATCTGCACCATCTGGCTCAGGCGGCACCCACGGTGGCGCTGCTGGTGGGGCTGGCCTGCGAGCGGATCGCCTGCCGCTACAGCGAGCAGCGCACCCCCAAGCGGGCCCTGCTGGCGCTGGTTCTCTGTCTTCCCCTGGTGATGGCGGGGGGCGCCTCGGCGCTCCGGACCCACGCTGTGATCCGGACCGTGCCAGCGCCGGCCCTCACAGAGCACGGCCAGCGGTCCCTCGAGGGGCTGATCGACCGCTGCGAGGTGCAGCGGCTGTGGACCGCCGACTACGACCTGTACGGGGTCTTCGAGCAGCGTCGGCCCAGCCTCGAGCTGTCCCATGCCTGGGGCGCGGTCAGCGCGAGCCGGGATCGCGACGCCCTGCTGGTGGACCTGCTGCGGGCGGCCCGAGGCTCCCACCTGCTGCTCGTGCGGCCCGCCGCGGTCCGCATCTACGACCTCGCGCCGGACCACGACGAGCTGCTCGAGGCCGCCAGGCTGGCCGGCGTGGATGCCGTGCTGGTGGGGGAGATCGAAGGTGAGAGCTGGGCCCGGCTGTACCGGGTGTCCGGGCCCTGAACCGGGGCGAGACAAACCCCGGTGCAGGGTGCTAATCTCACGGCCATGAGCTGCCTCCATCGCATCGCCGGTCTCGCCCTCGCCACCACCATCGCGGCCGCCCCGGCCCACGCGCTCCAGTTCGGTGAGCCCGTGGACCGCGCCGCCGCGCTGCACATCAGCCAGGCCGGCCTGGACCACATCGGCGACGCCATCGAGGGCCTGGTGCCCACCAGCTTCCCGATCTCTGACATCTCCGGCGAGGTCTACTGCTCCGACGACGACGCCCAGCCCCTAGTCTACCTGCTCGACAGCCTGGACGTGCAGATCTCGGCCGACGACGTGCAGCTGGTCGCCAGCGAGGGCCGCCTCGACATCACCCTGTACGGCACCCTGGGCTCATCGGCCTCGACCTTCTACGTCCAGGGCGACTGCTCGGTGCTCACCGATCTGGACGAGGCCTGCCTGCTGGAGCTGCCCACCACCGCGCTGTCGGCCCACGTGGGCATGAGCATCACCGAGTGGAAGGGCGTGTTCGATGTCGAGGTGGATGACATCTCCATCGAGATCTCGCCCATCAACAACCCCCTGGGCGACTGCACCCTGGCCTCGGTCATCGGCACCCTGCTGGGCCAGGACGAGGCCGCGATCTCGAACCTCATCCTGTCCTTCATCGAGCCCGAGCTCGAGGGGCTGGATGTGGACATGGAGGAAGCTGTCGAGGACGCGCTGAACGGGCTGTCCTTCGACACCAACGTCGACCTGGGCATGGGGGGCATCCCCATGGACATCGCGCTGTACCCCAGCCGGGTCGAGCTGGGCGACGCCGGCATCATCCTGGGCTTCGGCGCGCGCATCGACGCCGAGGGCACCCACGACTGCGTGGACGCCACCGAGGGCTCCCCCTTCATGGACTCGGACTGGCCCGAGCTGGGCAGCACCGCGCCGGGCAGCAGCCTCGAGTACGACATGGGCCTGGTGCTCAGCCGCGACTTCATGGACCACCTGCTCTGGGCCCTGTGGGCGTCGGGCACCCTGTGCATCGACCTCGAGGATCTGGCGGGCGCCGACCTGCAGACCAACCTGCTCGAGTCCTTCTTCGGCGACAGCTTCGTGGAGCTGTTCCCCGAGGCGACCCCCGCGGTGGTCTCCGTGCGGCCCGAAGGCCAGCCCCTCGCCATCTTCTCCGATGACGATCCTCCGCTGGCGGTGGACATCGAGGATCTCGGCCTGAACCTGCTGGCGGATCTCGATCAGCGGGAGACCCGCATCTTCCGGGTGGGCATCGACGCCGAGATCGGCGTGGACGTGGAGATCGACAGCGAGGCGGTGACCCCGGTGCTCTACCTGGACCCGGCCGACTGGGTCTACGACGAGAGCTACAACGACCTGCTGGACGAGGGCTTTTCGGATGGCTTCCAGGGCCTCATCGAGATGGTCCTGGGCATGTTCCTGCCCGACGATCTGATCTCCCCCATCGGCCTGCCCGACACCATGGGCATCGGCGTGGGCGGCATGTTCTGGATCCCCACCCCCGACGACCAGTGGCACGGGGTCTACATGCTGGTGGACTCGAGCGAGGTCGAGCCCCTCGAGCTGGGCGGCTGCTCCGGCGGTAGCCTCGGCTGCGGCGAGGGCGACACCGGCATGACCGGCATCGACCTGGGCGAACTGGGCTGCGACGAAGACGGCGGCTGCGGCGGCTGCTCGGGCGACGACGGCTCCGGCTGCGACGAGTCCGGCGGTTGTGGTGATAGCGGCTGCGGTGTGGTGCGCTACCCCCGGCTGGCGCCCTGGCGCGTGCTGCTGTTCATCGGCCTGGCCGGTGCGGTGCTGCTGAGGCGGCGTCGGGACTGACAGTGACGCCACCTTCGGGGTGGCTGTCGATGGGTGTTGGCGCCGGGGTGTGGCGTCTGGGTTCACCGCGGAGGACGCGGAGAGCGCAGACATCGCGACGCGATGGGGCGAAAGCCGCCGCCGAAGGCGGTGGACCGTACGGGCTGCCGCATGGAGGGGTTATGTGGATGGAGATGGGCGACGAGGGGGAGCGGTGGTGGGTGCTATGCTGGCTCTGGAGGTAACGATGGCTCGAGCTATGTATGGCCTTCGTGAGATGGGTGTTCGTTCGTTCGTTCGTTCGTTCGTTCGTTCGTTCGTTTGTTCGTGGCGATTGGCCTGGTGTTTGCCGCAGCGGCAAGCTGTGGGGGCCAACTCGATGCTGACGGGGACGGGTTCCTCTCGCTAGGCGACGGGGGCGAGGACTGCGACGATAGCAACGGGGCCATCAACCCGCTGGCGACGGATCAGCGGGGGGATGGGGTAGACCAGAACTGCGACGGGATGGATGGGGTCGATGCCGACAGCGATGGCTGGGCGGCGATCTTTTCGGGGGGAAGGGACTGCGACGATGATGATCCGGCGGCCTTCCCCGGCGCGGACGAGGTCCCCTACGACGGGGTGGACCAGGATTGCGATGAGGAGGACCTGAGGGACGTCGATGGCGACGGCTACGACGCCGAGCAGGTTGGCGGGGCCGACTGCGACGACGAGGACGCCGACATCCGGCCCAACGCTCGGGAGTCCTGCGAGGACAAGTACGAGGGCATCGATCGAGACTGCGACGGGGAGCCCCAGACCGACGACTGCGACGGCGACGGCGTGGATCGCTGGGACGACTGCGACGACGAGGACGCCGACAGCTACCCGGGCGCTGACGAGGTCTGGTACGACGGGGTGGACCAGGCCTGCGACGGGGGCTCGGACTACGATCAGGACGGGGACGGCTACGACCGCATGGACGAGGGGGAGGACTGCGACGACGGCGATCCAGAGATTCACCCCGCTGCCGATGAGGTTTTCGGCGACTCCGTCGACAACGACTGCGACGGCGATGTGGACGAGGTCGTGGTCTGCGCCGACGGCAGCGGCGACTTCGAGACCATCGGGGCGGCGCTGGATGGTGGCGCGGAGACCATGGACCTGTGCGCGGGGACCTACGCGGAGGCCAACACCATCGAGGGGGTCGAGGTGACCATCCGTGGTGCGGCGGAGCACCCCTCCGAGGTCGTGTTGAACGGCGGCAGCTTCCAAGTGCTCCAGGTCACCGGCTACGGGGCATCCCTGACCCTGTCGAACCTCACCATCACTACGGACACGACGTACCGCGGCATCCGCGGTAGCAACCGCGCGACCATCGATGTGGAGCGGGTGCTGTTTACGACCGGTGACTCCTTCCTATACGCCATCGACCTCGAGGACAGCGCATCGGTGGTCGTGCGAGACTCATGGTTCGACGGTGTCTACCATGCGGTGTTCGCGCACGACGGTGCCGGCAGTATCCTGCTCGAGAACAACATCTTCCTCCACAGCGGGGTGGCCGCTGTGGAGGCCGACGATGTCTCGATCACCCAGAACCTGGTGGTCGGCAGCGGGGGCATCACCGTAGACGCGCCCACGACGAGTCAGGCTGTCGACATCGTCGACAACACCTTCGTCGGAGGGGCGTCGATGACCATCAGCGTGCACTTCGAGGACGAGGTGGGCTGTAGCGACGAGGACGTCTTTCCCGACGTCACCATCGAGCGCAACATCTTCGCTCACCATGTCTCGGGGACGCTGTGGAGGGTCGAGCCCGTCGTATTCACGCCGGGGGAAAGTTACCCATCCCGCCTAGCCGAAAAGG
>CAYZVO010000074.1:0-9450 GCA_964481655.1 uncultured Enterobacterales bacterium
GGGGCGCCGCCATAAGCCCGAGTAGTATATCTTCTGCTGACCAGGGGTCTCGATGGCCTGATCCGGCGCTGCGGGGGTGGGATCTGGGGGCTTGGGGTCCTGGGCGTTGGAAGGGGCCGGGGGGCGGATCCTATTCGTTTTCCGTGTCCGGGTCAGCCTTCGATTGCGCGGGGGTGCCGTCGCCGTGGGCCTCGAGGTATTCCTGGGCCTTGTCGGGGGGGTAGGAGCCGGCGCTGCGCCAGTTGCACTTGCTGCAGAAGGGGCCCGAGTCCTCGAAGCGGCCCTCGATCTGGGCGACGCGCCAGGCGTGGATGGTGGGGCCCCACCACAGCGCGGCCAGCCCGTTGTCGGCCAGGTTGCCCAACACGTTCTCCATGTGCTCGTCGAGGCAGCAGGTGGTCAGGCGCCCATCGGTGTGGACCATGGGGGTGTTCCACAGGCCCGCGCAGGGGGGGCGGCGGTCACGGCTCATGGCGTGCCTCCCGAGATGGGGGTCTCGAGCCCGGAGTCCCGGGTGTCGTCGGGGGGCGGGGCGTCGAACAGGTCGAAGTAGTCGAGCAGATCGTCGCTGCCGTCAGGGCAGGCCTCGGTGACGAAGCGACCGGAGACGTCCAGGCTGTCCAGGTTGAAGCTGCCGAGCAGCCGGTCGTCGTCGACCTCGAGGTCCACACTCCCGGGCGCCTCCACCGGCATGGCGTACTCTTCGATGACGGGCTCGTACTCGCGATAGAGACCGTCTTCCTCGGAGACCTCGGCCTCCCACACGGCGTGGTAGGCGGCCAGGGCCACCCGGGGGTCGATCTCGTCCAGGCCATAGGGCGAGGCGGCCTCGCTCACCGGGTAGCTGCCCGTCTGGTCCCCGCCCTCCCACTCGAACAGCACGAAGGCCAGCACCACGGAGCCCTCGCGGTTCCAGGCCATGTAGTACTCGCGCTCGGCCTGGGTGATGGCGTCCGGGTCGGGGACGGTGGGCAGGGCGCAGGGGAAGTGGCTGTTGGACAGGACCACGGCCGTGGCTTCTGCGCCGTACAGCTCGGTGTCGATGTGGAAGGCGGTGCGGACCCGGTCGCTGCCGCGCTCGGTGCGGATCACCCCGTGGGGGGCGCAGCCGATGGCGAGCAGGGCCAGCGCGACGGCGCGCATCAGAAGGACTCCGCAGAGCGCAAGACCTGGCCCTCTTCCGCGATGCCGAGGGCGACGCAGGTGCGGGCGTGAAGCGCGTCGGCGGCGGCCTGATCGGCCTGGTTCAGGGGGCGGATGTAGATGGCGTCCCGATCCTGGCGGGGCCAGTCTGCGGTCAGCTCCCAGGGCCGGCCGGTGCGGTCCAGCACGGCGCCCCAGCGGGCGACGAAGGACTCGGCCTCGTGGGCGTTGTCGGGCTGGACGACGAAGGCGATGTGGGTGGTCGGGTAGACCACGCCGGCGTCTTCACGGGCCTGGACGAAGGCCGCGATGTTGTCGGCAACCCGCTGGAAGCGGTCGGCGCCCTTGACCGCCTGGTAGGTCTCCACCGAGTCGGCGTCGAAGCTCCAGTGGACCGTGGTGAAGGTGTCGGGGGCCTGGTTGTGGGCCGCGGCGAGGCGGATGAGCCGCCGGGAGCGCTCCGGCCGCAGGGCCACGCCGTTGGTGTGCAGCTTGAAGGTTCGGAACAGGCGGTTGTCCCGGTTCATGGCGAAGGCGTACTCGACCATGCGGTCGAAGTCGGGGTGCACGGTGGGCTCCCCCAGCCAGTGGGGGCAGAGGTGGACCTCCTCGAGGGAGGACTCGAGCCCCTGCAGGACCCGCCGCCAGGTCTCCCAGGGCATGAAGCTCTTCGCCTCGCCGTGGGCCAGCTGGCGCAGGGACTGGCTGCACATGGGGCAACAGATGTTGCAGTGGTCGGTGAGCTCGAGGTTGAGGTAGACCGCCATGGGGGAATCCTACACGAGCTCCCGGACCACGCGCTCGTGGGCCAGGATGTTGGCGGAGCACTCGCTGCAGCGGGCGGGTGGGGTGCCCGCGAGCATGGCGGCGCGGATCTCCTGGAGGAAGTCGCCCCTGCGCCAGACCTCGACCAGGCTGCGATCCTCGACCGACTCGCCCTGACCGGCGAGCACGCAGCAGGGGCTGGTGCGCCCATCGGCCTGGACCACGATGTAGTGCCAGGCCTTGAGGCAGGGGGCCCGGCGCAGCTGGGAGAGCATGTCGTCGTCGGCGGGGGGGGCGGGCGCGGTGGCCTCGGTGGTCATGGCGCCGCTGTCGCTGCCGCGCTCCAGGTTGCGGGTGTCCAGGAAGTGCTCGAGGGTGGTGGCGATGCCGAGCTGGTCGGCCAGGGCCATGGCCTCGCGGGCGATGGCGGGGACCCGGGCCTGTTCTTCGGGCCGGAGGGCCAGGGCGAGCTGCTCGGGCTGGTAGGCGATGAGCGCGTCGAAGTCGATGCGGAAGGCCCCGACGGTGTGACCCAGGCGCACCATGTCGGAGAGGGACTGGTAGTTGGCGCGGGTGAGCACGAAGTGCAGGGCGATCCGGGGGCGCTCCACACCCCGGCGATCCCGCAGGGCACGAAGCCGGCAGATGTTGGTCACGACCCGGCGGAAGCAGCCGGGTTGACCCCGCAGCTCGTCGTGGATCGCGGCGGTGGGGCCGTCGATGGAGAAGTGGATCTCGTCCCAGCCGCTGTCGACGATCTGCTCGCGAAGGGCCGGGCCGAGCAGCGTGCCGTTGGTGGTGAGGATGCCCTCCATGCCCAGGGCCTTGGCCCGCGCCATCAGGGCGGGGGTGAGGCTGCGGGCCGCGAGGGGCTCACCGCCACCCAGCAGGAACAGGCGCTTCACCCCCAGCTCGGCGGCTTCGTCGAGCAGAGCCAGCTGGCGCTCGGCGCTCAGCTCGGGCAGGCCAGGCCGGTGCCGGTCGGTGGTGTCGCAGAAGCGGCAGTCCAGGTTGCAGCGCAGGGTCGGGTAGAGCTCGAGGGTGAGCGGACCCTGGACGCCCTGGTCGGGCCAGCGGCGGATGCGATCGGCGATGGTGACGGGATCAGGCACCGGCGCAACGTAGCATGCCACCGTGTTGGACGGTGTGGTCGCGGGCACGGGAAGCAGCTCGCAGAGCGGTGTGTCCAGGGATCCGAAGTTTTTCTGAATAGGCGCGGCCACAGCCACGTCGGAGCGCTCGCCTCGGGCGAGCTGCCGCCGCCCCATCCCGGACCCGATCATGCGCCCTGTCCTCCCCGCCCTCACCGCCTGTGTCCTCGCGCTGCTCATCCCCCTGGACGCGGACGCCAAGCGCCGCCACCACCACCACCACAGGCACGTCAGGAAGCCCCCGCCGCCGCCGGCCCGCGTGCTGGTCAGGCCCGTGGTGCGGGTGGCGGTGCGGTCGGTCGTGCGCCTGGCTGCGCAGCCCTGCCCCGGCCCCGGGTCGGTGTGGGTCTCCGGTCACCCGGGCCAGGGCGGCGTCTGGATCCCCGGCCACTGCGCCACCGTGGGCGCCCCCCCGCGCGATGGCTACGTCTACGTCTCCGGCTACTGGAACGGCCGGGTGTGGGTCTCCGGCTTCTGGCGGCCCCAGGTCCGGGTCGGCTACGCCTGGGTCGACGCCCACGTCAACGACCGGGACGAGTACATCGCCGGCTACTGGGAGCCCGAGGGCGAGAACCCCGAGGGCATGATGTGGCGCCCCGGCTACTTCGACGGTGACGACTGGGTGGCCGGCGGCTGGGTCCACACCGAGACCTACAGCGCCTACGACGAGAACGGCGAGCTGGTCTTCTTCGCGGTGGGCGACGGACACGTCGAGGAGCTGGCGATCCCGGACTCGAGCTTCGACGGCGCGGCCCTCGGCCCCACCGACACCGGCGATCTCGCGGCCGAGTCCGCGGTCACCACCCAGCCCGAACAGCCCCTCGAGCGGCACGCGAGCGTGCCCGACTAGCTCTTGTGGGGCGTGATTGAACGCTCGTCGCCCCCGATGGGGAGCAGCACCGTGAAGCGCGCCCCGCCGCCCGGCCGGGCGCCCGCCTCGAGCTCGCCGCCGTGGGCGTGCACGATGCGGCGACAGAGGGCCAGGCCCAGGCCGGTGCCTCCCGAACGCCGGGTGTAGAAGGGGATGAAGAGCTTGTCCAGATCCTCCGGCGCGATGCCGGGCCCGGTGTCCTCGACCACGATGTCCACCGTGGAGGGGCCGCGACCGTGGCCGAAGGCGTGCCCCTGGCGGGTGTGCAGGCGCACCCGGCGCTCGGCGTCCGGGTCCTTGTGCTGCCCCAGGGCCTGAGTCGCGTTGCGGAGCAGGTTCTCGAGCACCTGGTGCAGCAGGGTGGCGTCACCAGGGGGCTGTGGCAGGCTGGAGCCGAGGGCGAGCTCCAGCTCGATCCCCTCGGCCACCCCCTGGCGGCGGAGGGTCTCCACCGCGCGCTCGGCCAGGCGGTTGACATCCACCGGCTCCGGCTGGAGCACGAGCGGTCGGGCGTAGGCCAGGAAGCGGTCCACCACCTCGTTGAGGCGGTCCACCTCGTCGATGATGATCCCCACGAACTCGGCGGGGCTGTCCTCGCCGGCGGGCGCGGCACCCGGCGGGGGCTCGAGGTACTGGGCGGCGCCCTTGATGGCGGCCAGGGGGTTGCGGATCTCGTGGGCCAGGCCCGCGGCCATGGTGCCCAGGGCGGCGAGCCGATGCTGCTCCTCGAGCTGGTGGAAGCCGTGCACGTTCTCGAGCACGACCGTGAGCTGGTCGGCGATGTGGCGCAGCTGGAGCAGCTCGTCCTGGGAGAACCCCTGGGAGCCCTGCTCGTCCTGGAGACCGAGCCAGCCGAGACAGAGCTCCCCGCTGCTCAGGGGTACGAGCACGTCGAGGCCCTGGGCCTTGAGCAGGCGCGCGCGCTGCCCCGCCTGCTCGGCGTCGGCGTGGCCGCGGCGGGCCATGCGGACCAGCTCGCTGCGCACGAGCCAGGGGTGGATGTGGCCGTGGGGGTCGGACAGGTCCAGGGGCGGGACGACCTCGAGGGGCTCCCGGGTCCCGGGGGCCCCCCGGGCGGCGGCGCGGGCGAAGTGGCCTCGGTCCTGGTCCCACAGGTAGACCGCGGCGTAGGGCACCCGACCGCTGGCCACCAGCGGCTGGAGCATGGCCTCGTAGGCGGTGGCCATGCCGATGGCCTTGGGCAGCGCCTCGGCGACCTCTTCGAGAGCCATGCCCAGCAGCTGCCCGCGTTGATCGAGCCGGGCGCGAAGCCGCTGCTCGACGGCCCGCCGCAGGGGGTCGTAGATCGCCAGGAAGATCACCGTGGAGACCAGCATCAGCCAGGTGCTGTGCAGCGGGTTGCGCCCCGCCGCGTCGCTGCCGATGACGGTGAGGAACTGCAGGCCCACCAGGGGCGCGGCGCAGATGGCCAGGGTCAGGGTCCGGCTGAAGATCTCGTGGAGATCGAGCAGCCGGTACATCACCAACACCTGGTGCATGAAGTAGACCAGGACCCCGGTGAAGAGCACGCCGACCGGCGGCATGGCACCCTGCAGCAGCACCGGCGCGCTCAGCAGGTCGAGCCGGCCCGGCTCCGGGAAGCCCTGGAAGGTCCGGGCGAGCACCTCGATGGCGCTGAACAGCCCCGCGGCTCCCATCAGACCCAGCAGGTAGGCCAGCCGGGCCTTGGTCACCCGCTGGGTGGTGCGGCGGTAGTGCTCCACCACCAGCACCAGGTCGAAGCCGACCCCCGAGAACACCCAGAGCCCCAGCAGGATCGCGGCGATGCTGCCGTGGGGCCGGTCCGCGAACAGGGTGAGCTGCGCGACGGCGTAGAGCAGGGCGACGCCACCGCAGGCGGCGGTGAGCCGCGCCCGCAGCCGGCCGTCGGTGGGCACCGGGCGGCGCAGCATGATGGCCAGGAAGCTGTAGAGGCTGGCCGGCAGGAACGCGGCGCCGACGCCGTAGGCCAGGTCCCACCAGGACAGACCGCTGACCAGGTACAGGGCGAACGCGCCGTAGATCCAGGCGAGGTTGAGGCCCAGCAGCGCGAAGCCCGCCCTCAGCCGGCTGCCCCGCTCCTGCAACCACACACGCACGGGCAGCGCGATGGAGAGGACGGCGACCGCGGCGTAGATGATGGTGTTCATCGATCAGGTGCTATCCCGTGATCCCCTCGCGTGGGCGGAATCGGATAGAGGCCCTCCATGTCCGCCACCAAGTCTCCCCTCGCGTCGCTCCCCAAGGTGGATCGGCTCCTGCGCTTGCCGGAGCTCGCGGCGTTGCCCCGCCCGCTGGTGCTGCGCGCGGCGCGGGAGCAGCTCGATCTCATCCGGCGAGCCGTGCTGCGGGATGGCGCCGACGTGCCCGCCCTCGAAGCCATCGTGGCCGCCATCCAGGCCCAGGTGGCCGGTGAGTGTGCCCCCGCGGTCCGCGGCGTGCTCAACGCAACCGGCGTGGTCCTGCACACCAACCTCGGGCGCGCCCCCCTGGCCCCCGCTGCCCAGGCCGCCGTGGCCGTCGCGGCCCGTGGCTACGCCACCGTCGAGATGGACATGGACAGCGGCCACCGCGGCGAGCGGCTGGCCGTGGTGCGCGAGCGCCTCGTGCGCCTCACCGGGGCCGAAGACGCCGTGGTGGTCAACAACAACGCCGCCGCGGTGCTGCTGCTGCTCACGGCCCTCGCCCGGGGCCGCTCGGTGGTGGTCAGCCGCGGCGAGCTGGTGGAGATCGGCGGATCGTTCCGGATTCCCGAGGTGGCCGAGGCCGGCGGCGCGAGCCTGCTCGAGGTCGGCGCCACCAACCGCACCCGCGCCGCGGACTTCGCCCGGGCGGTCACCAGCTCCGACCCACCCCCGGTGGGCCTGCTCAAGGTGCATCGCTCGAACTTCCGCATCGTCGGCTTCACCGAGGACCCGGACCGGGGCGAGCTGGCGGCCATCGCCGAGCAGCACGGCCTGTGGCTGGCCGAAGACCTCGGCTCGGGCAACCTGCTGCCGGAGATCACCGACGAGCCCACGGTCTCCCAGATCCTCGACACGGGGGTCCACCTGGTGACCTTCAGCGGCGACAAGCTGCTGGGGGGCCCTCAGGCGGGGGTCATCGTCGGCCGCGCCCAGCTCGTGCGCCGCCTGCGGCGGCATCCCCTGTACCGCGCCCTGCGCATGGACAAGCTGGGGATCGCAGCCCTGGACGCCACCCTCCAGCTCTACGAACAGGACCGCGTCTCGGAGCTCACCACGGTGACCATGATGCGGGCGCAGCCTGCCGAGCTCGAGCCCCGCTGTCACGCCATCGTCGAGCGCGTGGCCCGGCCCGATCTCGATCTTCGGGTCGAGCCGGTCGAAGGCCGCGCCGGTGCCGGCGCCCTGCCCGAGCTGCCCTTACGCTCGGTGGCGGTGGTCATCCGGGGTGTGGCCCCCCACGCCCTCGCACAGCGGCTGCGCGACGGCAGCCCCGCGGTCATCGGCCGGCAGTTCGACGACGCCGTGGTGCTCGATCCCCGCACCCTGCTCCCCGACCAGGACCTCGCCCTCGCCGACGCGCTCCGCGCAGCCCTCCACACCCTGGCCCCGACCCCGGAGGCCCCATGAAGACCAGCTTCTACGAGATCCTCCTCGTGCCCGCCGAGGCCGACGATCAGCTGCTGCAGCACGCCTACGAGCAGACCTTGTCCACCCTCTCGAAGCGCCTGCGCGCCGCGCGGCAGCGGGGACTGGACACCGTGCAGCTCGAAGACGAGCGGGTCGCCCTCGAGGAGGCCTGGCGGGTGCTCTCCGATCCCGTGCGTCGCGCCCGCTACGACCGCTTCCTGCAGCTGTCCAACGAGCGCCCGGCGCAGGAGGCCGACGAGCTGTGGGCCCGGGTCGCCCCCGCGCTGCTCGAGCCCGCGGCCGACGCCACCCTCGATCTGGTCCGCCTGCTGACCCACCTGCCCGTGGGCGGAGAGGCCCGGCCCCGGGTGCCGGTCCCCGCCCCCGCGCCGCCGCCGCCTGCAGCCCGGCCCGCCGTGGTGAAGCCCGCGACCCCAGCGCCCAAGCGCGCGCCGGCCCCCAAGGCCGCGGCCAAGCCCGCCGCGGCCCCCGCGCCCAAGCCCGCCGCCGCTCCGACGCCCGGCGCCAGCCCCGTGCGCATCCCCATCAACGGCAGTCAGCCCGCCGCAGCGGCGGTCCCGGCACCGGCCGCAGCAGCCAAGCCCGCGGCGGCGCCCCCCCCGCCGGCGGACGACCTGCCCACCATGATCTTCGAGCTGGGCTTCTCCGGCGCCCTCATCAAGCGACTCCGTGAGCGCAAGGGCCTGTCCCTGGACGATGTCGCGTCGTCCACGCGCATCGCCAAGCGCTACCTCGAGGCCATCGAGGCCGACGAGTTCTCCCGGCTGCCCGCCGCCACCTTCGTGCGCGGCTACCTGCGCTCCCTCGCCAGGCTGCTCGAGGTCGATCCCGAGCGGCTCTCCAGCGGCTACCTGGCGCGCATGGGCCGCTGAGGCACCCGCTGTGCCCACCGTCGAGCCCATCGAGCTCGTGGCCCCCGCCGGCGCGGGGCGCCTCGATCGCTACCTCGCCTCACAGCTGGACGAGCTGTCGCGGGCCAAGCTGCAGGCGCTGATCCGCGCCGGTGATGTCACCGTCGACGGCGCGGCCGTCAAGCCGGGCCTCAGGCTGGTGGGTGGCGAGCAGATCACCGTGCGCGTGCCTCCGCCCACGCCCTCCGAGCTGGTGCCCGAGGACATCCCCCTGGACATCCGCTACCGGGACGCCGACCTCGTGGTGCTGGTCAAGCCCGCGGGCATGGTGGTGCATCCGGCCAAGAGCCACCGCACTGGCACCATGGTCCACGCCCTGCTGCACGCCCTTCCGGAGCTCGAAGGCCACCAGGCCGGTGAGCGCCCGGGCATCGTGCACCGTCTGGACAAGGGCACCAGCGGTGTGCTCGTGGTCGCCCGGCACGAGCTGGCCCTGCGGCGGCTGCAGGCGGCCTTCACCGTGCACGACGTGGATCGGGAGTACCTGGCCGTGGTCCACGGGGAGCCGCGCTTCCTCGAGGGCAGCATCCGGTCCAGGCTGGCGCGGCACCCCAAGGACCGGCTGCGCTTCTGCTCGGTGGACGACGGTGGCAAGCACGCGGTCACCCACTGGCGACGGCTGGCGGTGGCCGACGGCGTCTCGCTGATGTCCTGCCGCCTCGAGACCGGGCGCACCCACCAGATCCGGGTGCATCTGAGCGAGCAGGGTCACCCGGTGGTGGGGGACTCCCTCTACACCGGGGGGCGGAACCTCCCGGCCAGGCTGTCGGAGTGGCGGGCGCGGCTGGACCACCAGCTGCTGCACGCCGTGCGCCTGGGCTTCGCCCACCCCATCACGGGTGAGCCGGTGCTGGTCACCGCGGCGCCCCCGGAGGACTTCCGGGCGTTCTGCGACGACGCGGGCCTGGAGATCCCGACCCCCTGAAGCACGAAGCCCCCCCGACCGCAGTCGGAGGGGCTTCATTTCGTTCAGCGCCTAACGTGCCCGTCAACCC
>CAYZVO010000074.1:9550-36548 GCA_964481655.1 uncultured Enterobacterales bacterium
ACTCGCTTCGCTCGGGGTGTGACGGTGCCCGTAAGCGCGTTGATAACGCGCTTACCGTGCCCGAAAACCCACTCGCTTCGCTCGGGGTGTGACGGTGCCCGTAAGCGCGTTGATAACGCGCTTACTCCACGCAGTTCGGGTGCGTGCCTTCCTCGGTGACCTCTTCGAGGACCTGACCGACGTTCTCCTCGGCGAGGATCTGGTCAGCGCGCAGGCTGAGGCAGGCCTCGACGCCGTCGGAGCAGGCGATGCAGGGGGCGCCGAAGGAGGCGGTGAGGTTGCAGGCGTCTTCCCAGGTGTCGACCTCGTCGATCATCTCGACGATGTCGCGGGCGTCCACGGAGCCGGCCAGGATGCCGCCACCGAAGTAGGAGCCGTCGGCGGCGAAGGTGCCGGAGACCTCGAAGTCCTGCAGCGGGATGACGTAGCCGGCCACGGACAGGTCGATGCTGTCGGCGGCGATGACGAAGTACGGGGTCTCGGCGAAGTCGGCGGCCAGGTCGAAGGTCGGGGTGCAGAAGTCCTGGTCGGTGCCACCCTCGACGGACAGGGCGCCCATCATGGTGATGTCGGAGCCGTCGATGGCGGCCACGCCGACGAGCACGTTCATGGTCACGAACTCACCGATGAGCTCGCCGACGCCAGCGGGCTCGACGAAGCGAGCGGAGGCCAGGTCGATCACGTAGGTCTTGTCGAGGATGTCGGCGCCGAGGTCTTCACCCAGGGAGCTGGTGGTGAAGTCGATGGTGGCGTCACCGACGCAGTAGCTGAGGGTGGCCTCGTAGGAGGTGGCGGGGGCCAGGGGCTCGTCCGGGGTGAAGTAGACGACCTCGAGATCCTCGGAGGTCCAGGTGGTGCCGGCCACTTCCGTGCCGCCCTGGGTCAGGACGATGCTGGGGCCGGACTCGTCGGGGTCGTCCAGGATGAACTCGATGTCGGCGCGCCAGTAGGCGTCGGTGGCACCGGTCTCGGGCACGGTCTCATCGATGCCGTTCTCACAGCCGTCGGGGCCGGAGGTGTCGTCCTTGGCGGTGTCGTCGTTGGCCGGGCAGCCGGTCAGCGCGAAGGACAGAGCGATGAGGCCGAAGAGGCCGGTGTGCAGGTTCGAAGCCATGTTTCCTCCATCAGCCGAGGCCGGCGTGGCCTCGGTCACACGTGATGCGAGCGAAAGATACTTATGCGGCCCGCCGATGTCAACCGGAGAAACGGCGATCTTACCCACACCGACGCTGTTGCCGGGGGTTGGCAGGCGGGCTGTTGGGTTGCGTCTCAGCCCTTGCGCGTGGCCGCCAGGAAGCCCATGCGGACCTCGTAGAGCAGCGTGGCCAGCAGCTTGGTCTCCTCGTCGTCGAGGTTGCCGGCCGTCTTGATCTCCAGCATCTCGAGCAGGTCGATGGACTGCTTCGCCAGCTGCAGGTGCTGCTCCGCGTTGGCCGGGTTGGCCTCGGCCTGCCCCATCTGATCCATCACAGCCTGGGCCAGGCTGAGCACGAAGGTGGGGAAGGTGATGGGGGGAGCCTTGGAGGCGTCGGACTTGGACTCGGACATTGGGGACTCCGGAGGAGTGAGCAGGGCGAGAACGGACTAGAGGGAGACTTCGACGTGGCCGCGGTAGGCGCCACGCTGGACCGTGAGCAGGACCGCGTCGCGGTGGGCGGCCACCGCACGCAGCAGGGCGGTCTCGAGCTGATCGATGCGGTCCACCCGCTGGCCGTGGACCGCGAGGATGACGTCGCCGACGCGCAAGCCGGCGCCGGCGAAGCTGCCGGCCGAGGCGGTGTCGATCACCAGCAGGCCGGACTTGGCCCGCAGGCGGATGCTGCGGGCGGTCTGGGCATCGACCGAGCCGACGGTCTGGACCTGGATGCCCAGGGCGTCCACGAGCACCTCGCGGCCGAGGTCCTCGGGACAGGAGGCGGTGGTGATGGAGACCTGGAAGGGCTGGCCAGCCCGCAGGCCGGAGAGCCGCACGGTGTCGCCGGGCTTGCTCGAGGCCAGGCGCAGGTTGAGATCCGCCCGCGAGTGGATGCTGCGACCGTCGACCTGGAGGATGATGTCGTCCTGCTGGAGGCCGGCGTCGTCGGCGCCGCCCCGGTCGTGCAGCTGCTCGACCAGCAGGGCTCCGTCGGCGATGGGGGTGCCGGCGTAGCGGGGGCCGCCGACGTCGGAGACGGCCACCCCGAGCCAGGGCGCCCGCACCGAGCCGTAGCGCAGCAGGTCCCGGGCCACCTTGGAGGCCCGGTCCACCGGGATGGCGAAGCCGATGTTCTCGGCGTCGCGCCGGATGGCGGTGTTGATGCCGATGAGCTCGCCGTGGATGTTGAGCAGGGGACCGCCCGAGTTGCCGGGGTTGATGCCGGCGTCGGTCTGGACGTAGTCCTGAAAGACCCGCTCGGAGACCTCGAGGGTGCGGGAGCGGCTCGAGACCACGCCGGTGGTGACGGTGTGACCCAGGCCGAAGGGGTTGCCGATGGCGATGACGGTCTCGCCGAGGATGAGGTCGCTCGAGGTGCCCAGGGGGATGGTCGGCAGGCCCGAGGCGCCCTCGAGCTGCAACACCGCGAGGTCCAGGTCGCCGTCGAGGCCGACCACCGAGGCCTCGTAGGAGGTCTCGTCGGGCAGGGTCGCGGTGATGGCGGTGGCGCCGTTGACCACGTGGGCGTTGGTGAGGACCACGCCGTCCTCGCGGATGACCGCCCCCGAGCCCGCGGAGCTCGCGGTGGACTGGCCGCTGTAGAAGATCGCGAAGGGGTTCTGGGTGGGGACCTCGCAGCTGATGCTCACGACCGCCGGGGAGGTGCGGGCAACGGCCTCGACCACCGGGTTGCTGCGGGAGGCGGTGGAGGGTCGGTCGGTGGCCACGGGCAGGATGGGGTCCTGGGGGTCCTGCCCCGCGTCGTCCGCCGCGCCAGCCGGGGTGGTGCCCGGGCCGGGCAGGCCCAGCTCGTGGCCGCCCACCGTGAACAGCACACCCAGGCCGAAGCCCGCCAGGGCTGTCAGCGGGATCCGCCAGCGCTCGAGTCGCCTCTCCATCTCGTCTCCGCCTCGGGTCGTGCCTGCATCAACGATGCCCGGAAAGCTACCCACCTCGGCGCCGACGTCAAACCTCGAAGTCCCCCCAGGGCAGGCGCGGCGGGGCTGCGGTGTTATGGGCATCCGCTCCGGAGGCCCCCGTGTCCAGGACCCCCCTGACCATCCTCGCCGCCGCGCTCATGGCCCTGTCCATCGGCGCCACCCCCGCCCACGCCGCGCGGGGTGCCCGCCTCACCCCGGCCGACCGCTACGAGCTGGGCCTCAAGTACATGAAGCGGGGCTACTACACCCGGGCCCTCGAACAGTTCAATCGCGTGCGGAACTACCACCGCGACGACCCCCACGCGATCCTGGCCGAGCTGGCCATCGCCGATCTGTACTTCAAGAAGGCCGAGTGGGACCAGGCGCGCCTGGCCTACGAGGACTTCCAGCGCATGCACCCCCACCACGAGCAGAACGACTACGTCGTCTACCGCACGGGGCTGTGCCTGTGGCGCAAGGCGCCCTCGGTGGCCGCGCGGGATCAGGTCTGGACCCGCCAGGCCGTGAACACCTGGTCGGGCTTCGCGGCCCGCTACCCGGAGTCCGAGCTGCTCCCCGACGTCCAGGAGCACCTGGGCGAAGGCCGGGACCGCCTGGCCCACAAGGAGTTCATCATCGGCAAGTTCTACCTGCGCCGCGACGCGTGGGTGGCCGCCGCTGGTCGCTTCGAGGGGATGCTGCGGGCGTACCCGGACGCCGCCGATCGCACGCTCGCCCTGGCCTACCTCGGGCAGTGCCAGGTGCACCTGGGCGACATCGAGGCCGCCCGCGCCACCCTCCGCAAGCTCGACGACGAAGGGCTCCAGGGTCGGCAGGTCAACCAGCTGCGCAAGCTGCTGCCTCAATAGGCTTGGCGACAACGCTGTCCGGGCACGACGGTCTCGTGCTGGGGCCTGCAGCCTGCAGCCCGTAGCAGCCTACAGCGACCCGGCTCTCGCCTCGGGCGGGGCTGTCGAGGCTCCCGCCTGTGTCGGGGCCGTCGCCGGGCGAGGGGCTCCCACCAAGCGATGAGCTGTCGGCTGTCGGCTGTGGGCCCGGCCACAGCGCGACGATCAAGCAGGCAGCACCAGCTCGTACACAGAGGCCAGCGCCTCCGCGAGCTTCTCGGGCTTGCGCCCACCCGCCTGGGCCATGTCCGGACGGCCGCCGCCGCCACCGCCGACCTGCTTGGCGACCAGCTTGACCAGGTTGCCGGCGTGCACGCGCTTGCCCGCGATGGGCTTGGCGACGCAGGCCACCAGCTGGACCCGACCCGAGGAGGGGGCGGCGCCCAGCACCACGACGGCGCGCTCGCCGAGCTTGTCGCGCAGGCGCTCGGCTTCTTCGCGCAGGGTGGCCGGGTCGCCGTCGAGCTGGGCCGCCAGGACCATCAGGTCGTGGACCTCGCGAGCCTGGTCGATGAGGTCGCCGGAGGCCTCGCGGGCGACCTCGCGCTTGATGCTGTCCAGCTCCTTCTGCAGGGCCTTCTTGTCCGCCATCAACCGCTCGACCTGCTCGGCGAGCTTGTCGGGGCTGGTGCGCAGGGCCTTGGCCGCCGCGTCGAGCTCGGCCTCGCGTTCGCGGACCCAGCGCAGGGCGCCGGTGCCGGTCTGGGCCTCGATGCGGCGCACGCCCGCGGCGATGCCACCCTCGGAGAGGATGCGGAAGGGGCCGATGTCGCCGGTGCGCGACACGTGGGTGCCACCGCACAGCTCGATGGTGCCCGCGGCCTGGACCACGCGGACCTCGTCGCCGTACTTCTCGCCGAACAGGGCCTTGGCGCCCGCGGCGCGGGCCTGGTCGATGCCCATCAGCTCGGTCTGCACGCCATCGTTGGCCATGATCCTGGACAGCACGGCGTCCTCGACCCCGCGGATCTGCTTGGGGGTCATGGGCTTGTGGTGGGAGAAGTCGAAGCGCAGGCGCTCGGGGCCCACCAGCGAGCCCTTCTGCTGCACGTGGGAGCCGAGGACCTCTTCGAGGGCGGCGTGCAGCAGGTGGGTGGCGGTGTGGTTCTGACGGATGCGGTCCCGGGCGGGGCCGTGGACGGTCAGGGTGATGGCGTCGCCGGCTTCGACGCCGCCTTCCTCCACGGTGACCTTGTGGACGACCAGCTCGCCGTGGGGCTTGGTGGTGTCGGTGACCCGCAGCCGCGCGCCGGCGGGGCCGGCGATCACGCCGCTGTCGCCGACCTGTCCACCGGACTCGCCGTAGAACGGGGTGGCGGGCGCGATGAGCTCTCCCTCGTCGCCGCGGGCCAGCGCGTCGACCTGCTCGCCGTCGCGCAGCAGCGCGAAGACGGTGCTGTGGGTCTCGAGGCTGTCGTAGCCGGTGAACTCGACGGGGCAGGCCGCGGCCAGCTGCTGGTAGGTGCCGTCGACGGCTTGCTCGCCGCTGCCCTTCCAGGCGGCGCGGCCCAAGGCCTTCTGACGCTCCATCGCGGTGTCGTAGCCAGCCTGGTCCACGCCCATGCCGCGCTCGTCGGCGATGAGCTGGGTGAGGTCCAGGGGGAAGCCGAAGGTGTCGTACAGCTCGAAGGCCAGGGCGCCGTCGAGCACGGGGCTGTCCTGCTCGGCGATGGCGTCGAGGTGGGTGCTGAGGCGGGCGAGGCCCTGCTGCAGCGTCTCGGCGAAGCGGCGTTCCTCTGTGCGGATCACGTCGAGCACGAAGTCTTCCCGCTGCACCAGCTCGGGGTAGGCGGGGCCCATCTGGCGGATGACCTCGGCGGCCACCTGCCACATGAAGGGCTCCTTCACCTCGAGCTTCACGCCGTAGCGGATGGCCCGGCGCAAGATGCGGCGCAGCACGTAGCCACGCTCGAGGTTGGACGGCATCACGCCGTCGGCCACCAGGAACGCGGCGGCGCGCGCGTGGTCGGCGATGACCCGCAGGGCCACGTCGCCTTCGTCGCTGTCACCGATGGCGACGCCGGACAGCTCCGAGGCCTTGGCGATCAGCGCTGTGAAGACGTCGGTGTCGTAGTTCCAGTAGACGCCCTGCAGCACCGCGGCGATGCGCTCGAGGCCCGCGCCGGTGTCGATGGAGGGCTTGGGCAGCGGGGTGATGGTGCCGTCCTCGTGGCGCTCGGACTGCATGAAGACCAGGTTCCAGATCTCCACGTAGCGGTCGCTCTCGGTGGCAGGGCCGCCGGGGTTCGGATCGATCTCTGGGCCGTGATCGTAGTGGATCTCGGAGCAGGGGCCGCAGGGGCCGACGGGCCCCATGGACCAGAAGTTGTCCTTGTCGCCCAGCTTCTGGATGCGGGCCGCGGGCACACCGATCTCGTCGCGCCAGATGGCGAAGGCCTCGTCGTCGCTGTGGTGGACGGTGACCCAGAGCTTGTCGGCGGGGATGCCCAGCTCCCGGGTGAGGAAGTCCCAGCCCCAGGTGATGGCCTCGCGCTTGAAGTAGTCGCCGAAGGAGAAGTTTCCGAGCATCTCGAAGAGCGTGTGGTGGCGCGGGGTGCGGCCCACGTTCTCGAGGTCGTTGTGCTTGCCGCTGACCCGCAGGCACTTCTGCACGCTGACGGCGCGGCTGTAGGCCCGCTGCTCGGCGCCGGTGAAGGTGTCCTTGAACTGGACCATGCCGGCGTTGACGAAGAACAGGGTGGGGTCGTTGGCGGGGACCAGGGAGGCCGAGGCCACCACCTGATGCTCACGCTGGGCGAAGTAGTCCTGGAATCGTTGGCGGATCTCGGCGACCTTCACGGTGACCTCCCACGTCGGGTTGGGCGCGCGGGCTCGGGGCCTGCGCGAGGCGCCCCAAGCTAACGCCGAGCCGCCTGGCAGCAAGGGTTCCGGGGGAACGCGGTGACGGGATCAGCCGATGCCGGACAGCTTGAGGCTGAGGTTGTCGGGGCTGGACGCGTAGCGCATGGCGTCGGGGACCGAGATGACCTGGGCCTCGATGAAGTCGAACAGGGCCTGATCGAAGGTCTGGCTGCCGTACTGGTCCTTGCCCTCGGCCACCAGGTCGGGGATCTCCTTGGTGCGCGAGGGGTCGATGATGCACTCGTAGACCGACCCGGTGTTGAGCATGATCTCGAGGGCCGCGATGCGACCACCGCCGGCGCGAGGCACCAGGCGCTGGGAGATGATGGCCCGCACGGTGGCGCCCAGCTGCCGGCGGATCTGGGGCTGGGCGTGGGGCTCGAAGAAGCCCACGATGCGGTTGATGGTCTCCGGCGCGTTCATGGAGTGGATGGTGGAGAGCACCAGGTGCCCGGTCTCGGCCGCCGCCAGGGCGATCTCGAGGGAGTCGTGGTCGCGCAGCTCGCCCACCAGGATGGTGTCGGGGTCCTGGCGCAGGGCGGCGCGCAGGGCGGTGGGGAAGTCGAGGGTGTCCACCCCGACCTCGCGCTGGTTGATGACGCTCTGGCTGTCGCGGAAGGCGAACTCGATGGGGTCCTCGATGGTGAGGATGTGGCTCGCCTGGGTGCGGTTGATGTGCTCGACGATGGCCGCCAGGGTGGTGGACTTGCCGGAGCCGGTGGTCCCGGTGACCAGCACCAGCCCCCGGGGCTCAGCCGCGATCTTTTCGAGGATCGCGGGCAGCTCGAGCTCCTCGATGGTCTTGACCTTGCCGGGGATGGCCCGCAGCACCATGCCGATCTGCTGACGCTGCCGGAAGACGTTGACGCGGAAGCGCCCCAGGCCGGGCACGGCCCAGGAGAAGTCGATGTCGTTCGAGCGCTTGAAGCGCTCGCGCTGGCCCTTGGACATGATGTCCCAGGCCATCTTGGCGCAGTGCTCCTTGTCCAGCGCGGCGGTGCGCGGGATGACCTCGAGCTGGCCGTTCACCCGCTGCAGGGGGGGGCTGCCCGCCTTGAAGTGGATGTCCGAGGCGCCAGCCGTGCTGGCCGCGCGGCAGATGCTCTGGAGCACGGCGGTGGAGGAAGACGCGTCGGCTGGGGGCATGGGCGACCTCGGGACGGAGCGTGGGGCGTGCGGGAGCGCAATGGGCCGGAAACCAAGCCTATCACGACACCTGCGCCCGCGCGGGCCCCTGCCGAGGTGGCTGCGTTACGACTCCGCGGGAGCGTCGTCGGCGGAGGCGAGGCCGAAGTGGACCATGAGGGATTGGTCGAGCCAGGCCTTGCGATCGAGGTTGGCGTTGAGGAACTTGATGGCGTTGTCGCGGCCCTGGCCCATGCGCTCATCGCCCAGGGAGTACCAGGAGCCGGACTTGCGCACCAGGTTGGCCTGGATGCCCAGGTCCAGCAGCTCGCCGTCGCGGTTGATGCCCTTGCCGAAGATGATGTCGAACTCGGCCTTGCGGAACGGCGGCGCCAGCTTGTTCTTGACGACCTTGACGCGGCAGCGGTTGCCCACGTCTTCGCCGCCGGACTTGATGCTGGCCACACGGCGGATCTCGAGGCGGACCGAGGCGTAGAACTTGAGCGCGTTGCCCCCGCTGGTGACCTCGGGGTTGCCGTACATCACGCCGATCTTGTACCGGACCTGGTTGATGAACACCATGGCGGCGTTGGACTTGTGGATCGAGCCGGTGAGCTTGCGCAGGGCCTGGGACATGAGGCGGGCCTGCAGGCCGGGCTGCATGTCGCCCATGTCGCCTTCGATCTCGGCCCGGGGCACCAGGGCGGCCACGGAGTCGAGCACGATGATGTCGATGGCGCCGGAGCGGATCAGGGTGTCGGCGATCTCGAGGGCCTGCTCGGCGTAGTCCGGCTGGGAGATGAGCAGCTCTTCGGTGTTGATGCCCAGGGCGCGCGCGTAGGAGACATCCAGGGCGTGCTCGGCGTCGATGATGGCGGCCACACCGCCGGCCTTCTGGCATTCCGCGATGGCGTGCAGGGCCAGGGTGGTCTTGCCGGAGGCTTCCGGGCCGTAGATCTCGGTGATGCGGCCCTTGGGGAGGCCGCCGATGCCCAGCGCCAGGTCCAGGGCGAAGGAGCCGGTGGGGATCTTGTCGATGTCGGTGTTGGCCGACGCGTCCAGCCGCATGATGGCGCCCTTGCCGAAGTTGCGCTGGATGGTGGTGATGGCGGCGTCGATGGCCTTGGTGCGCTGAGGATCGATGGGCATGGGAGCTCCGGAGGAATGGCGTCGGTGAGGAGACGCGCGGGGTGTTTGAACATCTGTGCAATACCGCCGAAGGCCGTTTGGGTCAAGGACAGGTTTTGTCCGGTAGCCCACGGTGTTGCGCTCGTGCAGGGGCCCACAGCCCACAGCCCACAGCCCACAGCCCACGGTCTGGCGGGCACGAGGGCGCGCTCGAAGCACGCCCCGAACCATGCTGTCGGGCGTGTCCCGAGACCTCGGTCGATGAGCTGTCGGCTGTCGGCTGTCGGCTCGTTGCCGAGCCCTCAGTCGCTCACCGGCATGACCTTCCGTCGCACCCGGCAGGTGGCCTCACCCACGACCCTGAGGCTGTCGTAGGGCTCGAGCTCGTCGGGGGTGAAGTTCTCCCAGGCGATCAGGCGCAGGGCGTCGATGTCCACGTGTACGGTGCCGCGCTCGGGGGGGTAGAGCTTGAGGTAGAGGTTCGCGTACTCGGCGCCCTCGGGGGGCGTGAGCTCGACGTGGAAGGGGGTCCAGTCGCGCTCGCCCTCGAGGCTGTGGTAGCTGCGCTCGAAGCTCTCTCCGGAGCTGTCGTCGTACCAGGAGACCTGCAGCTCGACGTCGCCGCGGCCCCGAAGCTGGCCCGCCACGGAGATGGGCTTGTCCGGCGGTAGGGGCACGCGGTGCCTGGGGTGGGTCCAGACGGGCTCGGTGTGGGACTCGTCCCGGGCCATGCGCAGACCGTAGCTGCCCTCGTAGGCGGCCTGGTCGCTGAACCACTCGTAGGAGGAGTCGGCGATCCAGAGGAAGCCCTCGGCCAGATCGTCGTCGGCGTCGATGTCCTCGAAGTCACCGACGCGGAGCAGATCCCGCCCCACCTGCCAGTAGTCGGTGCCCTCGATGGAGCTGAGCCAGCCGTCCCGCAGGTCCGCGGGCTGGGACCAGCCGTCGCCGTCGGCGGACAGCTGCAGGAGCCGCTCCTGCAGCTCCGATCGGCCATCGAGATCGAGCTCGAGGGCGCCGTCGTCCAGGGCCACGTCCGCGCTGGAGGCGGCCAGCAGGTCCCGGGCGATGCGCTGGCGGGGCCAGCCCAGCACGGCCATGGGCCGGAGGGTGTCCCGCAGCAGGGGCTCGAGGAAGGCCCGCTGGATGACGCCGTCGTGATCCACGTGGACCTCGAGCAGCGCCGAGGGGTAGGTCTCCCACAGGGTCAGGTCCGTGGCGAAGGCCCCCAGGGACTCGACGAACAGGGCGTCTCCCACCCAGGACAGGCCACCGTTCACCCGCGGGTGGTGGTTGATCACCAGGCCGGCGCCTCCCGATGAGGCCTGCTCGGCCAGCTCGACGGTGGTGAGGCTGGGCTTGGGATCCAGGCTGAACCCGCTGTGCAGCTGCAGGACGGTCAGCTCCGCCTGGGGGGCGAGCAGGGCCAGGCGCTCGTCGATGGCGTCGCGGTCGCAGGCGGCGGCGCCACCCTGGACGTCCGTGGCCACGATCCCCACCGCGTAGTCGGCGCCGGTGAGGGTGGTGCAGCCGATGGTGGCGAGGCGCAGGGCGCCTACGTCGCGGAGGGTCGGTGCCCAGGCCTGCTCGGCGTCGAGGCCGGCGCCGGCGTGGGACAGCCCGGCGGCCTCGAGCTGGGCGATGGTGTCCGCCACGCCCTGGTCGAGCAGGTCGAAGGCGTGGTCGTTGGCCAGGTGCACGAAGTCGAACCCGACCCGGGCCAGCGCGGCCGGGGTGAGGGGGTGGTTGCGGTAGACGGCCGGCTTGTCCGGGTGCCAGCCGTCGTGGTCGCTGACGGGCCCCTCGAGGACGATGTTGGCCTGCTGCACGCCCTCGAGCAGCGGGGCTACGCCGTCGAGGGAGGCGACGATGTCCGCCAGCTCGTGGCCGTGCCGGAGGCCGAGCCCATCCTGGTCGTAGTAGCCCTCGCCGAAGGTGGTGGAGCCCACGAAGACCAGGCGCACGGTGGAGCCGTCGCTCTCGGACAGGCGGAAGAGAGGCTGGTCCGTGGGGCCCGCCGGGCGCACCCGGGGGAGGTAGCCGTCGGCCTCGACCCGGATCCATTGGTTGCCCTGCAGGCGGCTGGTCTCGAACCAGCCCAGGGCGTCGGTGTGGACCAGGTCGGTCCAGCGGTCGCCCTCGAGCACGGAGACCGTCGCGCCCCCCAGGGGGTCACCGTCCATGTCGACGACGCGCCCCATGATGCGGCCGCTGGCCGGCGTCACCCCGTAGATGTCGACGTTGCATCCGACCAGCAGCGCGACCAGCAGCGGGGCGGGGGCGGGCCGGATGCGCATGGCGGCTCAGGTGTCCTGGCCGCGGGCGGCGATGATGCTCTCGAGGCGCTGGGCCAGCCCCGCCATGGTGAAGGGCTTGCAGATGAGGCCGTGAGCCCCGGAGCGGCCCACCAGCTCGTCCCCCACCGTGCGCGCCGCCGAGGTGACGAAGACGATGGTGGGTGAAGGGGCCGCGTCGCCCAGGGCCGTTCGCCAGGCCTGGAACTCGCGGACCAGGTCGAAGCCGTCCTTGCCGGGCAGGAGCAGATCCACCAGCATCAGGTCCCAGCCGTGACTGCGGGCGCGCTCGAGGCCCTCGTTGCCGTCAGGGGCGACGGCGACCTGGGCGGCGCCCATGCGGCGGAGGGTGAGCTCCAGGACGCTGGCGACATCGGGGTCGTCCTCGATGACCAGCACGCGACCGAGCTCCATGGAACCTCCTGGGGACCCGACGGGGGTCTTCGTGTCCGTATCTCTGCCATGTCCGGTGAGCATCAGGCCTCCGTCCTACATCATCAGCCCGGCCTCGGGGGCGGCGTCTTCGACGCGCTGCCGCTGGGCCACACGGGTGAGCTCCCGGGCCGCGCGGGCGTGGGAGATCCGACCCGCTGCGAGGTCGCGCCAGATGCGGTCGGCCCGCCAGCGGCGGAAGAGGGCATCGGCGGGGTCCCAGATGAGCCAGGCCATCGCGCCCAGCCAGGCGCGCAGGGAGAAGACGCGCTCGCGGATCTCGAGCAGGGAGCGCCGGCGCTCGAGCTCGGTGCTCACCACGTCCTGGACGGTGGAGCGGGCCTGGGAGGTGCTGGCGTCGGCGTTCATGGCCGCCAGGGCGCGCAGGACCTCCTGGCAGGTGGGGATCGACCACTCCCGCCAGCGCTCGAGCCGGGAGAGGGAGGCCAGCTGCACCGAGCGATCCGGGTGGAAGAGATCCTCGGCCCAGCGCAGGGGCTGCGCGGAGTGGACCCAGCGGTAGACGAAGTCCAGCCCGGTCCCCTTGATGTTCTGCATGCCCATGACCCGCAGGGTCGTGCCCGCCGGGCAGCACCTGGCGACCACGTCGATGACCTGGTCACCGCTGGCGTCGCCGTCGGGCACGAACACCAGGTGGCTCTCGAAGATCGCCCGGAACAGGTCGCGGGCGGCCCGGCGCAGCTGGTCCTGGCGCTCGGGGGGCAGCTCCACGGCGCGCACCCCGCCGGCCAGCAGGGCCCGGGGTTCGGGCACGTCCTCGACCTCCTGGACCAGCACCTGGGCGGGCAGGGAGTCGAGCACCGGGAAGTCCAAGCCGGGGTCGGTGTCCTCGGCGGGCAGGGCGGCGATGACCTCGTCGTGCTCATCGCCCTCGTCGTCTCCGGACCAGAACAGGGCCTCGGCCAGGGAGACGTCGTCCTCGTCCAGCAGCTCGGTGACCTCGTCGTCGCTGGGGGGCATGGCCACCGCGGGGGGCGGCGGCACGGGGGCGCGCTCGTCCTCGTGGCCCATGCAGGCCCTGCGCAGGGCCTCGAAGGCCAGGGCCTCGGCCCCGAGCTCGAGCCAGCGCTCTGCCAGCCCGGACAGGCCCTGGTGGTGGTCCTGCTCGTCGTGGAACAGGGGCGCGTCCAGCCGGGGGGTCACGGCGGAGGAGGTGGGGGACTCCAGCAGATCGAAGACCCCGGCGGCCTTGGAGGCCAGGGCCTGCATGGGCTGCTCGAGGCCGCTCATGCGGATCCGGGCCTCGGCCAGATCCATGGGCTCGGCGGGGGCGTTGGCGATGGCCTCGTCCAGGTAGTTCGCCAGCTGGGTGACCTGGGCGGGGGGCAGGCCCAGCTCGCTGGCGGTGGCCCGCAGGGTGGCGCCTGGGTCGGCGATCCGCAGGAAGTCCGCCATGGCGTCCAGCCGGTCTTCGACGGAGACGGCGCCGCCGGCGAAGGGGTCGATGCGGCGGACGCGCTGGTCCAGGGCCTCGCCGAGGTAGCTCTTCAGCCCCTCGAGGTTGGTCCCGATGAGCACGTGCTTGTGGGCCGGGGCGTCGTTGGCCAGGATCTCGGCGAAGATGCGCGAGCGGGGCACGCGGTCCCGCCGGTTGTTCACCACCGTGACCTGCATGGTGTCGGCCTGGGTCCGCGGGTCCCAGCTCGAGAAGCCGGCGCGCTGCCAGTTGTTGAGGAAGCCCGTGCGCTCGTTGGCCGACATGCCGTTGACCATCTCGATGACGCGGCCGAGGTGGCGCATGGGGCCGTAGCTCGCCAGGGCGCCGAGATCGGGCACCACGTGGTCGGCCATCATCACGATGGCTTCCTCGGTGGGCACGCCCAGCACCTCGGCCATGCCGGCGACCAGGGCCACGTTCGCCGGGTGCTCCTGGTAGGGGATCCGCGAGAGCAGGTCGGCGGGCAGGCTCGAGACGTGCTCTTCGGTGAGGGCCACCAGGTGGGTGTCGCGCTCGGCGCAGCGGTCCCGGAGCACGGGCAGCATCTGCTGCTCGCTGCTGATCAGCAGGCTCTTGCGCGGCACGAAGCTGGCGATGGTCTCCGCCACGTGGCGGCCGGTGGGGCCCTGGACATCCTCGTGGTCGGGGTAGGTGTTGGTCACCGTGGAGAGGTCGTCGCGGGTCCACCACAGCTGCAGCTGCTCGACATAGTCGGGCCGCAGCGCCATGCACTCCCAGAGGAAGACCGGCGATCCCAGCTGGGAGGCCAGCTCGAGGGTGTCGGCGTGCTCCCAGATGGTGGCGCGCTCGTAGGGTCGGTAGAGGAACAGCTCGGTGGCGCGGCCCCCGGGGGGAGCGTGCAGCAGCATGGCCTCGCAGCCGGTGGTCTTGCAGATGGCGTCGTAGCCGAGCCCCTGGAACACGGCGGCCTTGAGGCGCTCGGTGCCCGACTTGCCGCGGGTGCCCCAGCCGCCCATCACCAGCGGGATGCGCTTGCGGGCCCGGCGGGTGCGGTGGAGGAACCAGGACAGGCGCCCGAAGAACACCACCGCCAGGGCCACGCAGACCGCGGCCAGCTCGGAGGGCAGGTTGTGGCGGACGCCCACCAGGGAGCGGAAGGTCTCCCAGAGCAGGGGCAGGCCGAGGCCCAGCACCCGGATGCTCCGGCCGGAGTCCGGGCCCGAGCCGTGGGGCTCCTGGGCCTGGTCCTCGGGCTCGTCGAAGTACTGGAAGAGGCCGGCGTAGACCTGGGGCTGGTCGTCGTGGGCCTCGAAGTAGGTGCTGTAGCCGTGGTTGGCCAGGCGCCCGACGTAGCGGAAGCGCTCGCGGTGCTCGCTGGCCGCCAGGGCGTGCTGCCGCTGGAGATCGAGGCCGCTCATGGCCCAGGTGAACCAGAACGCGTTGATGATGCGCCGCGGCCAGCTCGGGGGCGACTCGATGGTGGTGACGCCTTCGCGGGAGACCACGACGGTGGAGCCGTGACCCAGGGCGTCGAGGTAGTCCTCGGGCTGTGGCAGCCAGGGAGCCCAGCTCCCCCAGTTGGAGGAGAACACCCGCTGGTTGGGCACGCCGGTGGCGCTCACCTCGGCCATGCGGGCTGGGGGCACGCGGATGGGCCCGCGCATGGTGGTGCCGGTGATGTGGTCGCCCACCTGGCGCTTGGCCGGGCTGGGGTGGCGCAGCTCGTGGATCATGCGCCACAGGCGCGGCACGGGCGCGACCCCGCGGTAGACGGTCACCCGCCCCCCGCGCCGGGGCTGCATGGAGAAGCCGTGGTCGTGCTCGGCCCAGGGCAGCAGCGCCCGGGCCAGATCGATGGGATCGGCGTCGTCGGGCAGCTGCAGGGTCTTCGAGCGCCCCTCCTGGATCCGGGCGGCCTCCTGGGCCAGGGCGGCGAGCTCGGCGTCCAGGGCGTCGCCCCGGCCGCTGCCGGGCATGGGCCGGCTGGTGTCGGCGGGATCGGGGATGTCCCGGGGATCGCCCTCGCCCCGACGCCGGCCGAGGCAGGCCCGAGCGTGCAGGCGCACGGTCAGGGCGGGATCCTCGCGGGCCATGCGCTCGAGCTCGGTGATGGAGCTGATGTCCTTGCGGGCGGCGAGGCCGTCGGCCAGGGCGCAGCGCACGGTTTCGGAGGGGTCCCGACGGGCCAGGGTGGCGGCCCGGCGGGCCAGGGCCATGGGGGCGTGCTGGCTGATGCGGGCGGCCTCGGCCCGCACGAGGAAGTCGTCGCGCGCCCAGGCGGCGAGGACCACGTGGCCCTCCTCTGCTGCGCGCTGCTCGGCGGGGGTGAGCCGCTCCAGCAGCATCGCCTCCTGCTCGTCGGGCGCGACCACCAGCAGCACCCGCAGGGCGCGGCGGGCGGTGAGGGGATCCCCCTGACGCTGTCGGGCCACCTGCAGCAGCTGCCTCAGCAGCTCCGAGGGCACGGCCTGCAGCCCGCCCAGCTGGATGCGGTCCACGACCCAGGTGGTCAGGCAGCCCACCGCGGCACGGCGGGTGGGCAGGCGGGGATCGGCCAGCATGTGGCGCAGCAGGCCCACACCCTGGTCCCGCAGGGGCAGGCCCTCGAGCATCTGGCAGACCAGCTCGAGCTGGATGCCGAGCTGCTCGATGCCGCCGTCCATGCGTTCCACCAGGGCGTCGGCGTCGAGCCAGCGATCCAGGGCGCGCAGGTCCCGGCGCAGATCCCAGCCGGAGCGAGTGGTGCGCAGGTGGTGGCGGAGCAGGGCCTGCAGCGCGAGGGCGTCGGGTGCGCGGCGCACGGCCTTGAGGAAGGCGGTGCGGGCGCGCTCCGACTCGCGGCGCTGCTCGAGGATCCGCAGGCCCTCGCTGGTGAGCAGATCGGCCAGCTGGCTGACCACCGCGCCGCCCTGCCCAGCCTGGGTCGGGGCGTCCTGATCGCTCGCGGCGAGCTCGGGGATGGCGCCGCTGGGGGAGGCGTCGGCCAAGCGCCGGGCGAGGTCGTCGAGGATGGGCCCCCGCAGCCGGGCGGCCAGGGGGGGCAGGCGCCGCGCCAGCAGCTCACCGCCGTGGGTGGCGGGGCCTCCGCCTGGACGAACGAAGGGATTCATCGTTCCTCCAGGGGCAGGTCCAGGGCGGTGCCGAAGACCTGGTCGAAGGGGGACTGATCCCGCAGCCCGCGGCCACGGCTGTACAGCACGGTGAGCCCCAGGCCGCCTTCGACGGCGCCCTCGAGGGGGTACCAGCTCATCGTCCCGGCCACCTCCCAGCGCTGGGTGCGGCCCCGGTACCAGGCGTGGGCCAGGCCCGTGCGCAGCGAGGGGCGCAGGTAGCTGCGCTGGCGGCTGGCGTCGGCGAAGCGCATGGTGAGCTCGGGGCCGAGCTTCAGCCAGGTCATGTCGTGGACCAGGGCGTCGGTGCGCAGGCCCAGGTGCAGGCCGTCGGGGCTCATGTTCGGGTTGCCGTCCAGCTCGGTGTACAGGCGCATGCGCAGGTCGCGCATGGGGCGCCAGTCGGCGTGGACGCCGAGGTCGAGCCCGAAGAAGTGCTGGGCGGCGTAGGCGTTCCAGGCCTCGGGGTCCACCGTGCCTCCCGGTGCGTCGCTCCACCAGCCGGCGTGCAGATGCGCGAAGGGCTGGACGCTCCACCAGGGGCTCAGGCGCTGCAGGTAGCGCCAGGTGGCGCGGCTGGAGACGTGACCGGAACCGCCCGAGCCCGCGAGCTCGGCCTGGACGCGGACCTGGTGGGCGCCGGGGGTGTGGACCCACTGGCCGCCCACCAGGGCCCCCGCGGGGCCGTCGATGCTGGCGCGGCCGTCGGCGTGGACCGACAGCCAGTGGTCCTGGCCGTCGAGGCGCTGGTACCAGCCCGCGCCGACGCCGAGGAAGCGGTAGTGGCTCGTGGCGTCCCGGACGCCGGTGGCGTCGTCCCCAGCCTCGACCCAGCCCCCCAGGGTGCCGCCGCGGCCCATGGGCTCGCGCAGCTGCACCGCCGGGGCGGCGACCTCGCGCATCCACATGTCGGTGGCCCAGGTGGCCTTGGGCAGGGGCAGGTTGTGGTCGAGGGAGCGGGGCATGGGCCCGGTCTCTTCCTCGCGGACGCCGCAGACGTTCAGGCGGGAGAGGGTGATGGTGCTCTCGGGAGGACCGGCGATCGCGATGTCCACCGGGCCGTTCGTCGCGATGGGGAAGATGCCGTCGTCTTCGACCTGGTGGGTCTGCCCCTCGACGGTCACCGTCACCGGACCGTGCTCGTGCACGCGCAGGCGGACCAGCCCGGGCCCGGCGACGGTCGCCTCGATGCCCTGGTAGCCCAGCCGGTGCACGGTGAACTCGGCCTGGGGAGGCAGCAGCTGCCCGTCGAGGGCGGCGCGCACCGCCAGGGCCTGGCCCTGGTCGGGCAGGGGGCCGATGGCGATGCTGTGCTTGCCAGCGGCCAGCGGGATGTCCACGGTCTCGAGGCTGGACTCGGGCAGCTCCAGCTGACGGGACACCCCGTCGACCACCAGGGTGGGGGCGCAGGGAGGCGGCTCGACCGCGAAGGTCTCGTCGCGGCAGATGAGCTGCAGCTGCAGGGTGCCACCGCCGGAGAAGCTCATGACGTCGCGCTTCTCGTCGCGGATCACGGCGTAGCTGCTGCGGGCCCAGGGCACGCCCAGGGACAGCTCTCGCAGGTAGGCGACCAGGCCGTCGGCAAGCTCGGGGGCGCGGCGGAGCACCCGGCGGCGGAAGGTGCCGCCGTCGAGGTCCATGCGGGTGACCGCGTGCCAGTCGCCGGCGTCAGCGGCCTTGAGCCGAGCCACGCGGCCCAGGGGGCCGGCCTTCTCGGCCTGGATCCAGGCGTCCACCACCCGACCCTCGTCCAGGAAGCAGCGGGAGGCTTCCTCGTGGACCGGCCAGGACACGGGGGGCAGCAGGCCCTCGGCGATGCGCACGAAGTCGTCGCAGCTGTCCGCCTGCTGGTGGGGGACCTGGGCCCAGGCCAGGGCAGCGTCGACGGTCACGGGGCCCGGGAACTCGGCGGTGTGCACCGGCGGGACGGTGTTGCGGTACAGGGCCATGCCCACGGCGCGCTGATCCGGTGTGGCCAGGGGCATGGCCGCCACGGCGCGGGCCTCGCGCTGGGCGGAGACCACCAGACCGAGCACGTGGTAGGAGGCGGCGCGCTTCAGGCGCAGGTCGGCGCGCTCGAAGGGGTCGGGCTGGTCGATGAGCTCGCGGCTGGCGTCCCAGAAGTACTCGAGGGGATCGGGCCAGGGGCCGGGCACCGCGGGGTGCTGCTCGACGCTGTTGCGGCGCAGGGCCACGCCCACCATCACATCGCGGGGGCCCTCGATGCGCAGCTCGCCTGCGCGGGGGCCCACCGGCAGCACGGCCTCGGTCAGGCCGGCGCCGCCGCCCTCGGCGGGCTGGGTCTCGAGCTCCCAGACCTGGCCGTCGTCGGCGGAGACGACGACGCGACCGCCGTCACCGTAGACCATGATCTCGACCTCGCCGGGCGCGCCCTGGTCGGGCAGCAGCCAGCGGTTGGGCAGCGCGCCCACGGCCTTGTCCCGGACGGGCACCCCGCCGTTGATCAGGGCCGCGTCGAGCAGGACCAGGCGGCCCTCTTCGACCTGGATCTCGTGGTCGCCGGGCGCGAGGGCTTCCTCGAGCTCGCCCTGGCCGACCCGCAGGGCGCCGTCGACCCGGTAGCGGACGGTGCCCGCGGCGGTCATGCGCAGCACGGGGAAGCGGCCCTCGATGGCGGGCTCGGGCAACACAGCGGTGGCCACGCCACCATCGGTGAGCTGGACCCGCGGGATGCCACCGCCGGTGCCGGGGACCCGGATGCGGCCGCGGGAGCCCTCGGGCGCCAGCTGGGTCCAGCGGGAGGGGTCGGTGCCCGGGCTGTGGTAGCCGGCCAGAGCGCGGATGGCGCGGCCTCGGGGCCGCACGAAGCCCTGGGGCAGCGCGTCGGCGATGTCCGCCAGCAGGCCCGGGTCCGCGGGCAGCAGATCGGCGGCTTCGAGCAGCATGGCGGGGTCGATGTCGCGGCGGTCTCGCCAGCGCTCGGCCAGGGCCAGGGCCACCATGGGCGAGTAGGGCTGGGCGAAGAAGGTGCGCTCGGCCACGGCCGGATCGTCGCTGTGCTGGATCAGGCGGGCGCGAGCGAGCTCGTCAGCGGCGCCGTCGAGCAGCAGCTCGGCCAGCTGGACCGGATCGCCGTGGCCGGTGAGGTGGGCGACCTCGAGGGAGCCCACGGGGCCGGCGGTGCCGCGCTCGTCGAGGCCGCGGGCGTTGGGGAAGGTCAGCAGGAAGCGCTGCAGGGAGGGCCGCTGCAGGGCCACCACTGCCTCGACCTGGACCACGGCCAGATCGTCGTCGGAGTCCAGCCGGTAGTTCAGCGTGTGCTCGCCGGGAGGCAGGACCACCGAGGTGGAGCGGGGCCAGCCCCAGCCGGGCATACCCAGCTCGTCTTCGGTGGTGAAGAGCTGGTGCTCGCCCATGGGGGCGCCGTCGCGGGACAGCCACAGGCCGTAGCGCCGGTAGCTGCGATCCTCCATCAGCGCCCGGGTGCGGAGGGTGAGCACGCCGGGGCCGGACAGCTCCAGGGTCCCGGTCTCGCCGCTGGTGAGCCAGCCCTCGTCGCTGCGCCGCTCGCCGTGGTCGGGCCAGGAGCGGGCGCGGTGTTCCTCGAGCTCGAGCAGCGCGGCCAGGTAGAGCAGATCGGGGTCGAGCTCGTCCGCTGCCTGCATGGCCCGCCGGCGGGCCTCCCAGGTCACCTCGAGGGCGGGGATGGCCGCGGGGGCCTCGGGCAGGGGGCCGCCTTCGTGGGCCCAGTCGTACACGGCGCGCTCGTAGAGGTCCCAGGCCTGGGGTTCTCCGACGCCGCTCTCGCGCCACCAGCGGATCTCCACCGCCTCGGTCGCGCGCAGCTGCAGCTCGCGGGCGACGTCCTCGGAGGGGATGAGCCAGGTGTCGGCGGGGCCAGCCCGCAGGGGGATCTTGACCGCCCCCACCCAGGCCTCGAGATCGGCGTCGCCGGGCTCGAGCTGCAGCAGGATGCGCGAGCCGCCGCTCTGCTCCACCAGCAGCGGCAGCTCGGGCTGCAGCTCGACCCCGTCCTGGGGGAGCCACTGTCCCGCCAGGGCCGAGGTGCTCAGCAGCAGCCAGGAGAGCATCATGGGGCGCGCTCCGTGAGGCGGTTGAGGGCGTCGCCCAGCTGGGCGCGCAGGGTGGCGTCGACCACCAGGGTGCGGCGGGCGGGCAGGGAGAGCTCGGCGTGGAGGAAGCGCGCCTGGCCGGTCAGGGCCTGGCTCTGGACGTTGGTGCGGGCGGCGAGCTCGGGCACCTGCTCGCCGGTGACGAGGGAGCCGAAGCGTCCCAGCACCGGCTCGAGCAGCTGCATCGCTCGGGCCAGCTGGGCCGAGGCCTGGAAGGTGGAGCCCTCGGACAGGACGGCCGCGTGGCTGCCGTGGCCGCTGCCGAAGCCGTGGATCTGGACGACCAGCGGGTCGTTCAGGGCGTCGGCCACGCCCAGGGTGGCGGCCTGGAACACGGACTCGGCGCGGTGGGCGACGTCGGCGCCCAGCTCGCCGGCGTGGGCGGAGGCGTCGCCCTGGGAGGGGGCGTGACGCTGAGCGGTGTTGAGCAGCAGCGCCCGTCCGTAGCCGGCCTCGAACAGGGCGCAGCTGAGCTTGCCGGTGTCCAGGTCGTACCAGGCGTGGGGGGCCTCGAGCACCAACGGCGGCACGTCGCCGCCCTTGCGGATCACGTAGAAGCCGTCGGCGGCGTCGGGCTGGCTGGCGAGGATCACCCAGGCGTCGCTCTCCCGCAGCACCAGGCCGGCGGCTTCTGCGCGGCGCTGGGCCGAGGCGGGGATGGCGCCCGCGGCGGCGCCCCGGGTCACGTCGGCGACCACCGCCCGGACCTGGGCGCGGCGCCAGGCCGAGGCGTCGCTGTAGCCGTCGTCGTTGCGGAGCCGGTCCACCCCGGCCCACAGGCCGCCGGCGGCCAGGGCCGCCGGCGCGAGGCCCAGGATCGCCACCAGGGCGATGATCAGCGCGTGAGCTCGCACTTGACCTCCTTGGCCCAGTGTTCGGGGAGTGTGGGTTCGCTGTTGCCGTCGGTGGCCTCGAAGCGCAGGTACACCGGCGAGGCGCGGTCGCCGTCCACCACCCGCACGGTCAGGCGGTGGGCGCCGGGGACCAGGTCGTCACCCAGCACCAGGCGCACACCCTCCCAGGCGACCATCTCGCCGAAGCTCGAGTCCTCGAGGCGCGCGAGGCGGCCGGTGCGCACCGGGGAGACGGTGCGGTTGGCCCGGGTCAGGACGGTGCTGGTGCCGCCGTGGCGACGGGGGCGGCCACCGTCCAGCTCGGTGACGATGGTGGGCGGGTCGGCCCAGGTGGGGGTGTAGGCCCGCACGTAGACCACGGTCTTGCCGCTGGAGCGGGCGGTGACGGGCAGCTCGATGGTGGTGGCGTCGCCCCGGTACACCTGGCGGCGGGTCCAGCGGTCTCCACGGCCCTCGGCGCGGGCCAGGTAGGAGCCGGTGGGGGCGTCCAGGGTACAGTCCTGGCGTCCGGGCTCGAGGCCAGCGAAGCGCAGGATCCCCGCGGAGGCCGGCAGGCGCATGCCCAGGCTGCGATCGCCGCAGCTGAGGGTCGCCGGGTCGCCGGCGCTGGCGCCGGGCACGCGGTAGTCCACCACCAGCTCGCCGGTGGGCGGGATCTCCAGCTCGGTCTCGCCGCTGATCTGGGTGCGATGCCACGGCTTCCAGGCGGCGCCGTTGCGGAAGCGCTCCACCAGCGGGTAGGACGGCGGCTCACCGACGGGCAGCAGCAGCTCGGTGGAGAGGGCCTGGTAGCCGGCGCTGCGGCGGGAGGGCTCGATGCGCACGGTGGCGTCGATGCGGGTCAGCCGTTGCTCCTCGATCAGCTCCTGGGTGTTCAAGGGCGCCAGCGAGACGTAGGGCGCCAGCTCCCAGGGGGCGTAGCGCCCGGTCCAGCCGTCGGGCAGCTCGTACTGTTCGTGGCGCTCGGGCTCGTTCTCGATGGGCACCAGGAAGCGCAGGTCCACCGGACCGTCGGAGGTGAACTCGAGGGTGGTGGCCGCGAAGGGGTGGAAGAGATGGACCTCGGTGGGCTCGGAGACCCAGGGCCAGGGATCCTCGACGTAGGTCTCGAAGGGACCGTGCTCCCAGGCGGCCTCGAAGGAGCCTTCGCCCAAGCGCTCGCCGTGCTCGTTGTAGGCCGTGTAGGAGACGGTGACCGGGGGGATCTCGAGGGGCTCGCGGGTGTCGTCCGGGTCGTCGGGATCGACGTCGGGGTCGTCCCCCATGCTGGCGCGGGCGACCCAGTCGTCGGGGGGCATGGGGCGGGCGTCCACCCGCAGGGAGCCCCAGTCGGCGCCGGTGGCCACGGGGACCACGATGGGCACCAGCCCGTGGTCGGCGCGGAAGTGGGCCAGGCGCCGAAGCTCCGGCGACTGAGGCTGCTCGCCGCCCGCGCCCGGGGGCTCGCCCCAGGACTTGCCCGCGGGCGGGCTCACGGTGAAGCGCATCATCACCGGGGGCTGATCCCAGGGGTTGGTCCAGCGGATGCTCCACAGCGCGCCGGCGGGGACCTCCCAGCGGAAGGCGGAGAGCTCTTCGTCCTCGAGGTCGACGGGCCGGAGGGAGGCGTCCACCAGTTCGGTCAACAAGGGTACGCCCTTGGCGTCCTCGCCCGGCGGTGGGTCGGCCAGCTCCGTGGCCACGTTGAGGGTGCAGGGGCCGTGCAGGTTCACGGCGGTGCTGTGGCCGGTGGGCAGCAGCACGCCCTCGCTGGTGATGGTGGGGGCGGGGGAGGGGGGCGCGAGGCGGTGCAGGGGTACGGACTCGGCGGTCTGGGCCTCGGCGTGCAGGCGCTCGCGGATCCAGCCCATCACGTGGGCCCGCTCGCTGGGCTCGAGGTTGTCCCACTCGAAGGGGTAGACCTCGCGGGTGCGGACCTCTTGTTTCTCCGGCGATCCGTACAGGCGGGTCTGCTCGAGGGCCTGGGTCTCGCGCTCGCGGTAGACGCGCAGCAGCAGGCGCTGGTCCTGCTGCTCGAGCAGGGGTCGCACGGTGAGCATGCCGCCCTCGGGCAGCAGGTGACCGGGCTCGATCTCGAGGATGCGGGAGTCGGTGACCACCCGATCCGCGTAGGGGGACTGCAGGGCCCGGGAGCCGTCGGCCAGGATGGTGCGGCGGGAGCGGGTCCAGTGCTCGCGGGTGAGGGGCTCGCCGTCGGTGGGGGTGATGGTGAGCTCGAGGCCGTACAGCCAGGTGAGGGTCTCGTCCTCGATGCCCGGATCCGGGGTCTCGAGGTGGGCCAGGATGCGGATCATGGGCTCATCGGCCAGCAGGCGGATGCTGACCTCCTGGCCGGCGGCGAGCGCGTAGTACATCTCGCGCATCCCGGGGGGCTCTTTCTCCTTCTCCAGCTGGGCCATGGCCAGCAGGGCCACGAGGGTGCCCACCACGAGCCAGCCGAGCAGGGGCAGGATGTGCCGCATCATGGCGCATCCTCCTGCAGCATGGCCGCCGTGAGGCCGTAGAGGCGGACCTGGGCGCTGTCGGCGGGGTTGTCCGCCAGCTCGCCGCCGGCCCGGGCCAGGGCGGCCACCAGGCGGTGCTCGCGGCCCTCGATGAGCAGGTAGGGCAGGCCGTCGTCCCGATCCAGGAAGGCGCTGACCCGCATGCCGCGCTCCCGGGCCAGGCGCTGCAGCCGGTCCAGCTCACCGGGGTGGCCCGTGGTGGCGTTGCGGCTGAGGCTGGACAGCAGCGGGCCGTAGCGTTCCTGGGCCAGCTCGAGGTCCATGCTGGGGGACTGGAGCAGGTCCTCGAGCACGCCCTCGTCCAGGGCGATGCGGGAGCCCTGCAGCAGGCTGCGCAGGGCCGAGGAGGTGTCCGGGGTGGCGAAGCGCTCGCGGAACAGGGGCGAGAGGTAGACGGTGACGTACTGACCGCCCGCGTAGCGCACGACGTCGGCGCGGGGGTTCGAGGGGTCGTAGAAGCGGATGCGCTGGTAGTCGCCGTCGTACCAGACCACCGATCCGCCGCTGCCCTCGACCAGGCGGCGCACCGGGTCGAGGTAGTCGGGGACCCGGTCGCCGGGGCCCAGGGGCCGGCCGATGGAGATGACGGCGTCGGCGCCGGGGAACTCGTCCTCGCGGTAGGCGTCCACCGAGACCACGGTGGAGCCCGGGTTGTCGAGCACCAGGGCGCGGAGGATGGACAGCTCGGGGCTGAGCGTCGCGGCGCGCTGCACGGCCTGGGCGTCCAGATCGGCGCCCGCGTCGTGCACGAGCAGCGCGGAGGCCTCGGTGCCGGCCCACCAGGTGCGCGCGACCTCGGCGGCGAGGAAGTGGCGCCGGGCGGCCCGGACCTCGTAGACCACGGGCTCGCCGCCCGTGCGTCGCATCCACAGGCTGTAGCGGGGCGGCGCCTTGTCGTCGGCGGGGCCCATGGTGATCAGCTCATCGTCCGCGCTGACCACGAGGCCCAGGCGCTGGGCCTGGCCGGCCGCCAGCCGGAGCCAGCGGGGATCGCCGCTCCGCGTGGCCAGCAGCGGGTCCACCACGGCGCGCCGCAGGAAGAGCAGGTCCGGGACCCGATCGGCCTCGAGGACCGCGTCGGCGGGCTGGGGCATGGGCTCGCCGTCGGGGTCGTACAGGGCGATGCGCTCCAGGGCCGGCTCGCCGTCGAAGCGGCGCAGGGCCAGGTCCAGCAGGGTGGCCTCGTCCACCAGCAGGCGGGCGTGGGCGGCGGCGTCGGAGGGCAGGTCCCAGGTCGGGACGAGATCGGGGATCACCGCGGAGAGGCGCTTGAGGTCGATGGCGTCGGGCAGGCGTCGGGCGACCGTGAAGGACGACGCCGGCGCCGCGTAGAGCTCCAGCACTGCCGTGCCGGGCTCCAGGGCCTGCCGCCGCAGGGCGTGGCCCGGAGAGAGCAGCAGGATCTCGGCGTCGAGGACCTCGGCGAGGGCGACACCGGCCTCGGCCAGGCCAGGGGTGGTCGCGGCGTCGGGGACCACCACCAGCAGCTGCTGGCCGCCGCCGCTGCGCAGCCAGGCCGCGCCGAAGAGGTTGTGGCCGCCGGAGTGGAGCACCACGCCGTCGGGGTAGACGTCGGCGCGCAGGAAGTCACCGTCGTAGGGTGCGCCGGTGCGGGCGACCTTCCAGGCGTCCCGCAGCTCCACGAGCACGGTGGTGTCCGGGAACTCGGCGGGGGGCAGGGCCACCTCGGTGACCGCGGCCCAGGCGGGGCCGGCGCGCTGGTCGATGGCGGCGGTGATGCGCTCCTGGGGCAGGGGGCGCAGCTGCTCGAGGCCCACACCGATGGTGGTGCCCACGATAAAGGCCCCCAGGGAGATGACCACCGCTGGGAAGAGCACCCGGGGCAGGCTGCCGTAGCGCCAGCAGCGCACGGCGATCAGCGCGGGCAGCAGGTAGCCGAAGCCGAACAGGTCGGTGATGCGCAGGCCCGGGTACTTGTCGGCCAGCCCGAAGGACAGCAGCAGCTTGACCGCGTAGCTGGCGGTGAACGCCAGCACGAGTGGTCGCATCCCTGTGAGGTTCGAGGTGCGGATCACCGGCAGGCGCTGGATGATGCGCAGGGCGATCACGATGAGCAGCACCTCGACCAGGGTGGCCGCGAGTTTTTCCGGGTGCACCCAGGTGATGGCCAGCAGGCCCGGGATGATGATGCCCCCCGCGTCCCAGCCGTAGCGGACGGCCATGTGGGTGGCCATCAGCGCGCCGATGAGCAGCAGCATGTAGGCGCGGGGCGAGGAGATGAAGTCCCGGGAGAGGTCCTCGTAGGTGAGCTCGAACTGGGCGAAGGAGAGGTTGGTGTGGGGCAGCAGGACCCACAGCAGCAGCAGGTAGACCAGCAGGGTGGGGGCCGCGACCATGGGCAGGCCCTTGTACAGGCCCGTGCGCCACATGGCGTTGGCGGTCAGGGGGACCAGCACCAGGCCCAGGGAGTTCAGCGGGCTGCTCAGGGGCATCCCCGCCTGCTCGAGCATGGTCATGAACGGCCCGCCCTCGATGAAGAGGCGCACCGCCACCGAGACCAGCAGGATGAGGAAGAAGCGGTTGCGCCCGAAGGCGCGATCCAGCGGGACGATGCGTGGCAACCCCCGCGCCAGCAGCACCGCCAGGCCGTAGGTGATGACGGCTTCCCCCAGCACCACGAGCCCCGCGCGGGGCTGGATGATGAAGACGCCGGCCAGGTAGCCGGGGACCACCAGGCCCGACTGGGGCCAGCCGTACAGCTCGGTGAGGATCCAGATCAACACCACGCCGATCAGCACCGCGGTGAGCAGGCTGTTGTCGACGTAGGCGCTGGGGAACACACTCAGCAGGGAAGACCCCTTAGTTGCGGCGGCGCGGACCTCATCCGAGGCCCCATGCTACCGGAAGCGCAGGCGCGAGCCAAGCCAGCCCGGTTCATGCCTCGGACAGCTGGATGCGGTAGCGGGCGCCTTGCTCGCCGCCGCCCTCGACGACGAAGCTCCCGCCCATGGCCGCGATGAGCCGGGACGCCTGCGCCGAGCCCTGGTCCCGGGGCTCGCTGGCGAGGCGCTGGAGTACGTGCAGCGGCGGCGCGTGGCCGTCGGTGCGCACGAGGATCTCGACCACTCCAGCCGGGGACTGGAGCTCGACCAGGACGGCCTGATCGCTGGTGGTGTCCTTGGCGAGTTCGTGGATGAGGGACATCATCGCCCGGGCCAGATCGTGGCGGTTGGCCAGGGCGGGCAGGAGGAT
>CAYZVO010000075.1:0-36153 GCA_964481655.1 uncultured Enterobacterales bacterium
GTCGGTGTCACCCTCGGGCGGCGCGGTGTCGTCCTTGTCACCGCAGGCGGGCAGAGCGGAGAGGGAGAGGGTCACCAGCAGGACCATCAGGATCTGGGGGAGACGGAGCATGGGGTTCCTCGGAGGTGAAGGGCGTGGCGCCCGGATCGCGACATGGATGTCAGGTCAGTCCCGCAGCTCGGGATCGCAGACCCAGTTGCAGCCCATGCCCAGGGGGGCGTGCACGGAACAGGACCAGGTCCCGTCCACACACTCCATCCCGTCGCCGATCTCGTTGCCGCAAGCCTCGCCCTCCGTATCGCAGGGAAGGCCGCAGCTGGCGGCATAGTCGGCGGGGCACTCGGGCGGACAGGGGGGCAGATCCGCGGCCTGGCAGTACTCTCCGGTGTCGGCCGGCTCGAAGCAGGCGGTCAGCAGGACCAGGAACGGGATCAGGGTGCGCATGGGGGATCTCGGGTGCAGGGACGGCCTATCCATCAGCAAGCCCCGTGCCACCCTGCGCGCTGTCACCGGTCTCATCCGCCGGGCCGCTGTCGCCGGTCTCATCCAGGGGCGCGCTGTCGCCAGTCTCGGCGGTGTCCGGCTCGGGCGGTGGCTCCGCGGGCACCAGCTGCATCCAGGCTGCGGAGACCGAGATGCCCATGAAGAAGGCCAGGCCGTCGTCGTCGATCTCCACACCGTGCTCGTTCTTGAGGTGCAGCGAGGCGAAGCCGAAGCCGACCACGAAGGCCTCGAAGCTGCCCCGGTAGCGGGAGAAGAGATCGTCGCCGGTGATGGGGGCCGGCGGCAGGTCGAGCTCGAGGTGTTCCTCCGAGGCGAAGGTCACCTCCACCGCGAAGCCCGCCAGCCCGCCCCGGATCTCCACGTACTGCTCGTAGAGCACCCCGTCGCTGCCCTCGGCGTAGAGCCAGGCCCGCCCGTCGAGCCCGCCGCCGACCACGCCCAGCGCCACCCACTCGTAGTCCTCGAGCCAGGCGCGCTCGATGGTGGCACCCGCCAGGCCCGGTGGGACCTCCACGGGCTTGCAGCCGATACACAGCAGGGCCAGGGCGGCGATCGCGCGCCTCACCACGCACCTCCGGTGTCGTCCAGCCCCGTGTCCTCGTACAGCTCCCGATCGCCGTCCACGCGGATGCGCAGCCACTCGTAGGCGAACATGATGCCGAAGCCCATGGCCAGGCTGGCCTGGTCGATGCCCACGCCGTGCTCGTTGCGCAGGTGACGGATCTGGACACCGAAGATGATGACCACCTCCTCGCCGCTGCCCCGGTAGCTGCCGAGGAGCTGATCGGCGGTGATGGGCTCGTCGGGCAGTTCGAGCTGGAAGTCGGGCTGCTCGCGGGTGGCATCGATGATGGCGCCCAGCGCCCCGCCGCGGAGGGTGACGGGCACGGTGAGCTGCTCGCCAGCGCTGCCCTCGATCTCCAGGGTGCCCTGGCCCCAGGAGCCGCCGCCGAACAGGGCGACGGAGCTGAGGGTGGTGTCCACGATGCTCGCCCGGTGCACCTCCACCGCCTCGAGCTCGGACAGATCGGGGCTGCAGCCCAACAGCAACAGCAGGGGGAGCGCGGCCCTCACTCCGCCACCTCCGCCCGCAGCTCGGGCAGGAACGAGGGCAACACTGTGAGCACGTCGTCGGGCAGGATGGTGCGGCCGCGGGCGGGCAGCTCGAGGGGACGCACGGGGCTCCAGTCGTCATGAGCAGGCATGGCGACCACAGCGTTGGGGAACAGCGCGCGGCTGTGGGTGCCGGCGCAGGCGTCCTGGATCCGAGCCAGGGCCGCGAAGCTCACCCCGAGGCCCGGGGTGAGGATCACCTGATCTTCGTCGGGCCAGCCATCCTTGACCTGGGACAGCAGGGTCCGCAGCGCGGCCAGGTCGAAGTCGTCGGCCGCGTCGCAGGCACCATCGCCGCAAGCCAGGCGGACGCCGTCGGCCACGGCGGCGTCATAGCCGCTCACCAGCAGGCCCTGGGCGTCGATGGACACGGCCAGGTTCAACGGCGGTGCGGAGTCCTCGACCCGTTCAGCGTCGTGCACGATGGGTTGGACGCCGTCCAGGGGCCCCACGATCGGGCCCTCTACCAGGAAGGCCAGCCGGGTGAAGCCCGCCTGGCCCGCGGTGTACATCACCTGAGCGGCGGTCACGAAGGGCACCCCCTGGTCCACCGCGAGCAGCAGGTCCCCGGCGAAGGCGGGCCCCTCATCGACCTTGCGCCAAGGCGCACAGCCCGAGGCGGCGACCCAGGTGGCAGACTCGGCCTTCTCGATCAGGCGGTCGTGCAGGGTGGTGATGAGCATCCCCCGCATCCTGCGCTCGGGCACCCGGCGCTCCTCGAGGGGGAACAGCTCCCGCCCAGCGAAGGCGAGGGTGTCGGGCCCCACCTGCACCACGCCGAGGTCCAGGGGGATGCGCCCCAGTACGTCCTCCCGGGCCTTGCAGGCCTCGATGGCCGCGTCGGGCACCTCGACGATCTCGTTGTTCTCGCCCCCTCTGGGCAGCAGATAGCTGCGGGCGGAGACGGACCGCGCGCCCGTCACCGCCGGCAGGGCCATCGGGGCGATGTCGGCGCTGGTCTCGAAGCGCGGCGCCAGGGGTCCGCTGGAGGAGCTGCAGGCCGCCAGCGAGAAGGCCAGGGCGAGGGACACGGGTCGGAGCAGGAGGGCCTCCCAAGGCGCGGATCGAGCGGTGCACCCCAGTCTGTCACGGCCGCGGCCGGGCTCCAACCGCTTCCGTGCGCCTTTCCCTAAGGTTCCCGACATCGGGACCGATAGGGCTCAGCCCGAGGCACCCCCGCGCCTCGCGCACGCGCGCGTTCAGATCCCCCAGACCCGCCTTCCCCGCTGCAGGAGCGCCCATGTTCGTCCAGGTCCAGCACGTCCAGCATCCCGCCGATCGCGAGCAGGTGTACCGCTTCCGCTACCGCATCCTGGTGGAAGAGCTGCGCCAGGCCCCCGCCGCGGCGGACCACAAGCGCCGCATGGTGCGGGACAGCCTGGACGACCAGGCTCGGCTGCTGGTGGCCGTGGACGAGCAGAACGGCGCTGTGGTGGGCACCCTGCGCTCCTGCTTCGGCAAGGACGCCCCGCTGCCGGACCGGGCCATCGAGCGCCTGGGCCTGGGCCCCATGGTGGACGCCCTGGGCATGGAGCGCATCGCCCTCACCGGCGGCCTGGTGGTGGATCCGGCATTTGGTGGCGAGACCATCGCCTCCACCCTGGCCACCCAGCTGTACAGCGTGGCCCTGGCCAAGCGCATCACCGTCGACGTGCTCGACTGCGAGACCGACCTGGCCGCCACCTGCCAGCAGCTGGGCTACCGGCCCCTGGCCGAGCCCCGCAAGACCCCCCACGGCGAGCGCCAGCCCCTGGCCCTGGTGCTGCGCCAGGGGACCTACCTGAGCCGGGTCAAGAGCCCTCTGGCCCGGGTGACCTACCACCCGCCCGGCTCGGGCGAGAACACCGCCACCCGCCTGGCCGAGCTCTACCCGGCGTTCACGGACCAGGCCGTGGTGCCTCAGCAGCTCGACAGCTTCTGGGCCGCCCTGGCCCACGTCAACGCGCCAGCGGCGCCCCCCAGCCTGTTCGACGGGGTGGAGCGCGCGGCCATCGAGCCCTACCTGGCGGGGCTGCCCAAGGTCTACCTGGGCACCGACCAGCGCCTGGACGAGCTGACGGACCAGACCGACGGCATGGGCATGCTGGTCAGCGGTCGGCTGGGCCTCACCGTGGGCGACGGCCCCCGCCCCTTCTTCGTCTCCGTGCTGCGGGCCGGCGAGGTCTTCGGGCAGATGGGGGGCATGGCCGCCACCGGCGCCAATCCCACCATCGTGGCCCTCGAGGACTGCGAGGTGCAGCTGCTGCCCCAGGACCTGCCCGATCGCGTGCAGCAGCACGACCCGGCCCTGGCCCAGCGCCTGCGCCGCAACCTGGCCAACATCCTGGTCTACCGCCTCGAGCTGCTCAACCGGCGGGTGGCCGGCTTCATGGCCGGCAGCCCCGAGCGCATCGCCCCGGACCCAGCGCCCCCGGTCGAGGAGGACCTCGAGCAGCCGAGCGAGGACGACATCGCGGCCGAGGACGCCATCGTCCCGCCCGAGGAACCCGAGCCCGTCGCCGAGACCGCGGAGCCCCCCGCCGACGAGCCCGCCGAGGAGCCCCACGAGGTCCCCGCCGAGCTGCTCGAGCCCGTGGAGCCCCTCTCCCGGATCCTGCCCAAGGAGGCCGAGAGCCGCTGGCTCAAGCGGGTGGGGCTGCGGGACGTCAGCACCATCCTGGTGATGGGCGACGGCTCGGGCGAAGGCGTGGTGCGGCTGGCCCAGCTGCTGCCCCGGACCCGGGTGGTGGGCGCCCTGCCCCCCGAGCTGCTGCCCCTGCTGCAGGAGCGCCTCCAGGAGGCCGGCGTCGCCGAGCGCTGCACCCTGGTGCCCCTGGTGGCCGGGCGCATCCCCCTGGGGGAGAACAGCATCGATCACGCCTGGCTGCGCTTCGCCTTCCACGACGCCGCGGACCCCAACTCGACCCTGGCCGAGCTGCGCCGCGTGCTGCGACCCGGCGGCGTGGTCGCCGCCCAGGACCTGGACGACGGCGGCCTGCTGGTCCACCCCGAGCCCGAGGGCCTGCGGGGCTTCCTGGACCGCGTCGCGGCCCTGCCCCGCGAGGGTGGCTCACGGCGTGTGGGTCGCAGCCTGGTCAGCCTGCTCGCCGAGGCCGGCTTCGAGCGCCCCCGAGGCCTGGTGCTTCCGCTCACACCGGGCGCCATCAGCTGCGGCGAGCTGGCGATCTCGACCTTCGGCCCGATGGCCGAGCAGCTCTACGCCCGCGGCGTCTGGACCGCGGAGGACACCGCCACCGTCAGCGCCCTGCGGAGCCTGGGCGATCGCGATGACGGCTGGATCTGCGTGCCGGTGATCTGCGCGGCGGCTCGGGTCCCGGCGGAGTGAGGCCTCGGCCCGCGCCAGCACCCCCTTCGAGGCCCTGACGATCCGGAGCTCGCCGAGGTCCACGGCGTCGAGCACCGCGCCCATCAGCGCCGAGGACAGCACCCGGGTACCCAGCTCGAGATCCGCCGAGCCGTAGGTGTGCATGGTGACCGAAGGCGCCAGGGCCGCCATGCCCGGATCGAGCACGCAGGCCACCCGGTTGTCATCCAAGCCCGGGAAGAAATCCGCCTCCCGCAGGGTCCGCTGGGCGGTGAAGCGGTCGGACCAGGGTGCGGCCTCGGGGGCGGCAGACACGACCCGCGCCAGAGACTCCGACGGCGGGGCGTAGGTCCCCACCGCCGCGTGGGGGTCGAGGGTCGAGGGGAGCTCGGTCGCGAGCGCAGCGGTGACGATCAGGAGGGAGAGCATGATCCGGAGACGCAGGAGCGCGCCGATCGAACAGATCCCACCCCGGACCGGTGAGGGCGCCTACAGAGTGGGGGGCGCCAGCCCGGGCAACGGAGCCCCACGCTCATGTGCCGCGGCCAACCCGCAGAAGTGCGCCGCGAAGCGCCGGGGAAAGTCGTGCACCTGGTCCGCACAGTGGGGGGTGATCAGCACGTTGGGCAGCGCCCAGAGCGGGCTGTCGGCCGGCAGCGGCTCGCGCTCGAAGACGTCGAGCCAGGCGCCGGCGATCTGCCCGGACCGCAGCGCCGCGATCAGCGCCCCCTCTTCCACCACCGGGCCCCGGGCGCTGTTGAGCAGCAGGGCACCGGGCTTCATCAGCGCCAGCCGGCGGGCGTCGAACATGCCCCGGGTGGTGTCGGTCAGCCGGGGGTGCAGGCTGACGATGTCGGCCTCGGGCAGCAGCGCGTCCAGCCCATCGGGCCCGACCATACGCTCCACCGCCGGGTGAGAGGCGCCGCGTCCGCGCACCCCGATCACCCGCAGCCCCAGAGCCGCGGCGCGCTCTGCCAAGGCTCCACCCACACGGCCCACACCGACGATGAGCAGGGTGCGACCCGCCACCGGCCGGAAGCGCCGCGGGGCCCAGCGGCGCGCCCGCTGGTCGACGGCGAAGCCCGGCAGGCCCACGGCCAGGGACATCAGCGCCGCGATGGCGGTCTCGGCCAGGAACGGCGCCAGCACACCGGCGCTGTTGGTCACGGTGACGCGCTCCGGGTCCCAGCGCCCGATGTGCTCGAATCCCGAGCCCCCCACGTGGAACCAGCGCAGGGAGGGCGCGTCCATGGCCTCCCGGTGAGCGGGGCCCGGGAAGTCGGAGTGCTTGATGGAGAACACAGCGGTGGGGTCGTGGACCCGGACCGCGGGCAGCACCTCGTCGGGGCAGGTGGCACAGCGGATGGATGCCTCGGGGAGGCGGTCCTGGAGCAGATCCAGCAGGTCGCCCGGCTGGTCGTGGAGGACGAGGAGGCGATCGGTGATGGGGGCCATGCCCCCTACCTATCAGCGCGCGGCCGCCTCATCGCACAGGGGGATGCGCGCGTCCGCCAGCTCCGGCTCGTGGGTGCAGGCGCGCTTGCAGCTGTACTCCTCGCCCCAGGTGCGGGTGAACGAGGTGTCGCCGCAGTACTCCTCGATGTCGGACCACTCCTGCACGGTGACCAGCTCCTCGGTCACCTTGTCGTAGACCAGGTTGCGGCCCATCATGTAGCCGTGGGCCAGCAGCATGTCCTCGGTCTCACAGTCGAAGGCGTCACCCCCGGTGTCGGTGGTCGCGACCTGCATGGCCTCGGTCCAGGTTCCGGGACACGGATGGTCGGCGCAGTACTCGGCCACGGGACCGCCGCACAACACCTGACAGCCGGCGCCGATGGTGGCCGAGAGCAGCAACGCAGGGATCAGGGCTCGGGTCATGGTGTCCTCCAGTTCGTTGACGGTCGAGGTGCTGCAAGAGTCGGGCCGTCAACGGGCGAGGAACAGCAAAGGCGCCCTCGAACGTCCACTACAGACGCGCGACGTCACCGTGCCCGCCCGCGGACACGCGAGAAACCAAGGCACCGAGATCCGGTCGCCGACAAACCGCAAGCCGCAGGCGCGGTCGGTTCGATCGGCGACGCTCGAAGCCGCCGCAGGTCGGCCTCTGGCCTACTTTGCGTACGCCAGCGCCATCAGATCCCAGGCCAGCTCCACCGGCGCCTGGTCATCCGTCAGCACCCTGGCGTCTTCCCACCCCTCCACGGGCCCCACGATCTTCTTGGGCAGCGCCCGCCGGATCTTGTTCAGCCCAGCCGAGTTCCGCATCAGCTGTACGTGCTGCGCCCCGGCGTCCATGGGCTTCTCCCGGGTCGTGGCGATGATCACGTCGTTGGAGCGCGTCGCGTCCACCAGCACCACGGTGGGGAAGACCTCCTTCATGGTCGCGTAGATCATCGCCGCCAGGTCCCGGCTCACGCCGCGCACGCCGGCCACGTTGACCGCCAGCACCGCGTCGTCGTTCATGTGCTCCCGCACCTCCTGGAAGAACTCCACGGTCACCAGGTGGAAGGGGATGTAGGGCTGGCGGTAGGCGTCCATCATCACCAGGTCGTAGGTCTTGTCGGTGGCCTGCAGGAAGATGCGGCCGTCCATGACGATGGGGTTGATGCGGGGGTCGTCGTCGTCGAACCACTTCTTGCCGACCTCGACCACCTCGCCGTCGATCTCCACGCCATCGACCTTGGCGTCGGGGAAGGCCTCGAGCATGTGCCGGGCGATGGTGCCGCCGGCCAGACCCACCACCAGCACGTCCCGCATCTGCTCGGGCTCATCCAGCCACAGGGGCGTGGCGGCCATGTAGGACCAGATGCCGGTGGTCTCGCGGTCTTCGGTCATGCACTTGACCGAGTGCACGCCCACGCCCTCGTTCAGGTAGAGGTGGTAGGCCTCGGGGCACTTGCCGAAGGGCTCCTGGACCACCTGGATGAAGTGGTAGATGCTCTCGGTCTCGTAGATCAGGCCGTCCATGGGACGCACGATGCCCTGGGGAAGCAGCATCAGCGCCGCCGCACCCGCCGGGGGCAGGGCCGCCTTCCAGCCACCGAGCCAGCCCAGCAGGCTGACCAGCAGGAACGCGGTGTCCACCACCAGGAAGGTGTTGCGCACGCCGAACAGCGGCACCAGCACCAGCGCCGGCAGGAACGAACCCACGATGCTGCCCGCGGTGGACAGGGCGTAGAGCCTTCCCGCGGCCTTGCCCGCGCTCTCGACGTCCGAGACCGCCAGCCGCACCGCCCAGGGGCTGACCATGCCCATGAGGGTGATGGGGGCCGCCAGCAGCACGATGGTGCCCAGCATCCCGCCGATCAGCGCGCCGATGGCCACCCCGGGCTCGGCCAGGTCCGCGCCGGTGAGCAGGGGCCGCATCATGGCGCTGGTGATCCGCAGCATGGGCTGAGCGATGAACGGGATGATCAGCACCATGGCCGCGGAGATGGTGGTCATGCGCGACAGCGCCGCCAGCGTGGGCCGCTTGTCGCCGACACGACCGCCCAGGTGGTAGCCCAGGGCCAGAAACGCCATCAGGGTGCCGATGAGCGCGGTGGTGACCAGCAGCGAGGTGCCGAAGTAGGGCGCCAGCAGGCGCAGGCCGGTCATCTCGACCGCCATCACGGACAGGCCGCTGGTGAAGACGAGGAGCTGAAGGAGGCGATTAGGCATGGTCTTCCCCGGAGGAAGGCGGAGCCTATCCGGAATTCGGCCCGTTGCCCCGCCCCGCCCGCCGGGTGTGCAGCCCCAGGGCCAGCAGGCCCAGCAGCCAAGGCCACAGCGCCCCCGGCCCGCCATCGTGGGCCCCGCTGCAGCCGTGGCAGGCATAGGGGGGATCCTTGATCGGAGCGACGTCGCTGTCCCCGGTGTCGCCCGGCGCTCCGCTGTCCCCCGAGTCGCCCGGGTGGTCGGTGTCCGGCTCACCCGTGTCCTCGGGGCCCGCTTCCACGGTGAAGCGCAGCAGCGCGGCGCTGGCCTCGACACCGTCAGCGTCCCGAGCCACAGCCGTCCACTCGTAGTCGCCCGGCTCGAGGGCCAACTCGGCCTCGGCGAGGGCTCCGCTGGCGACCGCTTCGACGGTCTTCTGCTCGTAGGGGAAGACCGGGAAGTCCAGGGCGAAGCTGCTGTCGTCGCCGTCTTCCCACACCTCGGTGACCGCGCTGTAGGTCTCCACCTGGACCCGACCCTCGGCGGGCTCGAAGCGCATCAGGCGCAGGGTCCCGTCCATGTGGATGCGCTCGTCCACGCTCTGGTAGCAGGACAGCAGAGAGTGGACCGGATGGCCCGCCACGGTGTCGCTGCGCCGGGCTTCGCCGGGGGTGTGGGCCGACAGCACGAACCACACGTTGTCGAAGGGGGTGACCAGGGCGTCCTGGATGGCCTGCGCGTCCTGGACCACCGTGCCGTCGGTCGCGAGGTACCAATGGGTGGAGATGATGACCACCCGGTCCGGGTGGGCCTCGATGACCCCCGCCGCCCAGGCCAGGTCCTCGCTGTTGGGCCCGTGGCTCAGCTGCAGGAACAGCAGGTCCAGCCCCCCGGCCTCGATGAGCTGGTAGGCGCTGTAGGCGCCCTCCCAGTCCAGGCTGCCGCCCCACCACTCCTGGGCCTCGTAGCGGGAGGTGGGGAACCACTGGTCGAACATGCACTCGGGCCGGATCTCGGGGTCTCTGGTGGGGAAGTCGCAGTCGTGGTTGCCCACGACGATGCCGTGGGGCACCGTGCCCAGGCCCTCCATGGCGCCCAGGGCGCGGTCCCACTCGTCACCGTCGTCCCAGGTCTGGACCACGTCGCCCAGGTGGGTGGCGAAGACGATGTTCTCGGCCTCCCGCTGATCCGCGATCCAGCTGGTCATGGCCTCGAAGTTCTCGACCCGGGCGCCCGCCGACTCGTAGACGTAGAACTGGGTGTCGGGGACGACCGCGACGCTGAAGGGCTCCCAGGCCGCGTCCGGGGCCACGGGGCGGACCTTCAGGTCGACCTCGAGGGCGGCGCCGTCGCTATCCTCGACCCGGGCCTGGAGCACGACCGGGCTCTGCACGACCGCACCATCGGCCGGGGCGATGAGCTCGGGCTCCAGCGGCTGAGCCACCACGCCAGCGGCGAGCAGCAGCATCACGGGCAGGGAAACCGGCATCGCACCCAGCATACCTCGAGGCGCGACCAGGAAACGTGAGCCCCGCCGCTACCTGGACACCTTCCAGCGTCCACGGGTGCGGCCACCCTGGGCGACGCGGCCCTGGATGGTGCCGCCGTCGAGCCGGCCGCTGTAGCTGACCGTCTCGTCGTCCCCGGTGACCTGCAGCTCGAGCTGGTAGCCGCCATCAGCGGTGCTCACCCGGCCGTTCACCCTGGCGGACTCCACCACGCCGGCGCGCTTGAGGCGCGCGCTGCCGCCGACGCGACCGTCGTGGTTCACCACCAGATCCAAGGCAAGATCGCGGCCGCCGGCGGTGCCCAGCCACAGGCCATCGATGCTGGCGGCGGCGGGGGCGGTGGGGGCTCCGGTTCTGGCTCGGGAGCGACCAGGACCTCGACGGGTTCGGGCTCGGGCACGTGTGTAGCATCGGGCTCGGGCACGTGTGTAGCATCGGGCTCGGGTTCGGGCTCGGGCTCGGGTTCGGGTTCGGGCTCGGGCTCGGGAGGCGGCGGAGGCACGTAGACCGGCGCGGGTCGGGGCCGTCGCACGGGCGGAGGCTCGGGTTCCTCTTCGGGCTCGTCCTCGACCATGGCCACCGCGTCCAGCAGGGCCTCTTCGAGGGCACCGATCTGTTCCTTGAGGGTGGCCACCTCGTCTCGCACCTTGGCCGCGGCCTGGGCCTCCACGACCTCTTCGAGGTCCGGGGTCATGGTCATGGGCTGGGGCGGCGGCGGGGTCGGCTCGGGCTGGTTGATGAGCCACAGGCCGCCCGCGGCCAGCAGCAGGGTGGGCAGCAGCGCGCCCATCAGGGCCGCAGCGAACAGCACCCGCCAGCTCATGCCGGCCGCGACCACCGGCCGGCGCACGTTGGCGGCCAACACCTCGAGGCGGGGGACCAGCTCGCCACCGTTGATGGGGCGCTTGTTGGGGTCCTTGTTCAGGCACTCGGCGGCCAGAGCCGCCAGGCCGGCGGCGGGGCCGCCTTCGTCGACGATGGCCTCCAGCCCCAGAGGCGTCTGCTCCACGTGGGCCCGCAAGACCTGATCGGGGCTGCCCTCGAACACGGGGCGTCCGAGCAGAGCCTCCGCGGCCAGGGCGCCGAAGGCGTAGACGTCCGACGCTGGGCTGGGCTCCCGACCCTGGATGACCTCGGGGGCCAGGGCGCCGGCCAGGGTGGCCGCCGGGGGATCGCCGAGCAGGGCCGCGACCTGTCCCAGGCCCCAGCCGCCCAGGCGGGCCATGGGCTCGGTGGCGCCCGGCGCGGTCTCGAGGAACACATGCTCGGGCCAGAGCGCCCGGTGCACGACCTCGGCGTCGTGGCAGGAGGCGAGGCCGCGGGCCAGGTCGAGCAGGATGCCGGCCAGGCGCTCGGGCTCCACGGGGCCTCGCTGCAGCAGCTCACGGAGGCTGAAGCCATAGAGCAGCTCGGAGGCGAGATAGCAGCTGCCTTCGGCGGCGCGGCCGAAGTCGACCACCGCGCCGAGGTGGGGGTGGGGCCGCCGGGCGAGGATCGCGGCCTCGTGCAGGAAGCGGGTCTCGACCTGCTGCTGCGTCTCCGCGCCGCCCAGCCCGCCGAGCACGGTGAGCTGCACACGCCGGACCATGGGCTCCTGGACCGCCAGGTAGGCGCGGTAGGTGCCGTGATCCTCGACCATGGAGTCGATGCGGTAGCGCGAGGCGAACACGATCCCCCGCGGCAGCGTGGCGCCCGGCTCCACCGGCGCCGCCGGGGCTTCGGCCTGGGCGGCGAGGGGCACCACCACGTCGGGGTCGTCCACCTGATTCTCAGCGGCGGGCACGACCCGCACCCGCAGGGCGCGGGGGGCGTTGGTGGGGTCACCCTCGGCGGGGGCCTCGAGGACGAAGCCGACGGGGTCGGAGTCCTCGCCGAACTCGAGCAGCTCGTCGTCCGGGTCTTCGTCGTCGGTCAGCAAGGGGAGATCCGGGGGGGCGCCCAGCTCGATGCGTCCGTCGCTGATCGGAGGCCCGGCGGCCCGGGGCAGGTGCAGGCTCACGGGGGAGACGGGGTCGGCGTCGATCTCGAAGAGGCTGTCGGATTCGGTGATCTCGACCTCGGGCCAGCCCCCGTCGGGGCGGGCGTAGTCGCAGGCGGGGCAGCGCTCATCGGTGGGCTTCAGCGGGGTGCCACAGACGGCACATTGAACAGCAGCGGGGTCCACGGGCGCACTCCTCGACGAAGGTGCCCGTCGATCCTACCATGCACCGCCCTCCCACCGAACGCGCCTGACGGGGGGCATGCCGCGTGCTCAGCGCGGATGCGTCGGCCAGCATGAGGCGCTAGGGAGCCCCACGGACCACGTTCCCGGAGGACGGACCATGGCGAGCACGAAGCGGAAGGCGAGCGAGAAGGGCATCCTGCAGGGCCTGCGGGTGGTGGAGATCGGCCAGCGCATCGCGGGGCCCGTGGCGGGCATGGTGCTGGTGGAGCAAGGCGCCGAGGTCGTGCGCGTGGTCGACACGAGCCACCCCGAGCGCGACCCCGTCGTGGCCGCCCTGCTGGCGCGGGGCAAGACCGAGGTCGAGCTCGACCTGAGCAGCGACGAAGGCCGCCAGGACCTGCGCGCCCTGGTGCTGGCCTCCGACGTGGTCATCGAGAACCGCGATCCGGGCACCATGGACCAGCTGGGGCTGGACTTCGACGCCATCCGCGCCGAGCACAACCCCCTGCTCATCTCCTGCTCCATCCCCAACTTCGCCCCCGGTGACCCCCGCGAGCGGCTGCCCGACTACGAGGCCATCGTGGGCACCGCCGGCTACCTCTTCGAGAAGCCCATCGGCGCGCCCCAGGTCCACGACTTCCCCCTGGGCTCGGTGATCGCCGCCCTGTTCTCCGCCACCGGCGTCGTGGGCGCGCTGGTCTCGCGGCTGCGCACCGGCCGCGGCCAGCACGTCAGCGCCGTGGTCACCCACGCCGACATCTTCGCCCAGGTCGTGCTGGTGCTGATGAACACCGGCATCCCCCGCGGCTTCCTGCCCCTCAAGATGGTGGGCACCCCCTTCATGGGTTCGTGGCTGTGCGGCGACGACCGCTACATCTACATGCACATGTCCCTGCCAGCCCACGCGGCGCTGATCATGGATGTCCTCGAGGAGGCCGGCTACCACGACGAGATCGCCGAGCTGCGGGAGATCACCTCCGAGGAGACCCTGCGCGACCCCAGCCAGGTCAAGAGCATCCCCGAAGCCAAAGCCATCAAAGAAGTCTACCGGCGCATCTTCCTCACCAAGTCCGCCATGGAGTGGGAGGAGCTGCTCGGCAAGCAGCTGTGCTGCATGGCCGTGCGCACGGTGGACGAGTGGATCCCCGCCACCATGGAGGCGGGCATGGCCGACGCGGGCGAGGTGGACGACCCCGTCTTCGGCCCCGTGCACGTGCCCGGCGCCTCGGTCACCATCGACGAGTTCCCTCCCATCGTCGAGCCCCGGAAGCTCGGCGGCAGCGCCCGCCGGATCGCCGGCGGCTGGAAGCGCCGCAAGCAGCGCCACGGCCCCGTGCCCGGCCGCGAGCTCGAGCCCGATCTGAAGAACCCCCTCGAGGGCATCCGGGTGATGGACATCGCCCGGGTCATCGCCGGCCCCTGCGCCGCTCGCATCCTCGCGGAGCTGGGCGCCGACGTGCTCACCATCCAGCGCCCCACCCGCCTGGACTGGGCCCTGACCTTCCACCTGCTCTTCAACGCGGGCAAGAAGCACGCCACCATCGACACCGCGACCGATGAAGGCAAGCGCCAGCTGTGGGCCGTGATGGAGGACTTCCAGCCCCACGCCTTCATCCAGAACTACCGCCACATGAAGCTGGCCAGGGTCATCGGCGTGGGCCCCGAGCACCTGCGCGCCAAGTTCCCGAAGATCGCCTACACCCACCTCAACGCCTACGGCAACCTGGGCGTGTGGGCCGACCAGCCCGGCTTCGAGCAGGTCGTGCAGGCCGTGTCGGGCATCCAGATGACCTACGGTCGCGGCGGCAAGCCCAAGCTGCTGCCCTCGCCCGTCATCGACATCGGCTCCGGTCTGCTGGGCGCCTTCGGCACCGCCCTGGGCATCTACCACCAGCTGCGCACCGGCGAGAGCACCGTCAGCTCGACCCACCTCACTCGCACCTCGGTGCTGTACCAGGTGCTGCCCATCGCCCGCACCCAGCGCGAGCGCTGCCTCGGCGTGGCCGCCGAGCGTGGCTTCGAGGTGAACTACGACCCGGGCGATCAGATCGTCGAGGGCATCCTGCGCGCCCGCGACGCCTTCTTCTGCGTCGCCGGCCCCCGCCGCGACGTGGTGGCCTGGCTGCGCTGGAGCGGCCTGGGCGAAGACCCCGGCGACGGATCGAACCCCCTCGAGGGCGTGTCCAAGAAGGTCTGGTCCCGCTCGGTGGCCCACTGGCAGCAGGACATCCACAACGCTGGGCTGGCCAGCCGCGTGGCCGTGCTGACCGTGCCCGCCATCAAGCGCATGCTCTCCGAGCTGCCCAAGCTCGACTTCAGCGAGCCGCCCCCCATCGAGCGCCGCGACTACTCGGGCATCGAGCAGCAGCTGACCTTCATCCGCAACCCCATCCGGCTGTCCGACACCCCCATGGCCGACGTGGCCCCCGCCGCCGTGCGCGGCGAGCACACCCCCGAGGTCCTGGCCCGCATCGGCGCCACCCCGCCGGACGACTACATGATCCCCTACCCGGAAGCCAAGCCGCTCCACATCTGGACGGCCACGCTGATCCGCTGGGGCTACTTCGCGTGGCGGAGCGGGAACATCTAGGGCAGATGGGGCGCGAGGGGGACCTATGTCCCCCGAATCCGAACAGCGCTCGACATATGTAGGTTGGATCCGAACACCCGGGGGTCCGGACGAGCGCCCGGAAGCCGTAGAACGTCGGTTTTCCGCCACCGTGCCGCACCGCCACTGCCGCCATGACGCCTGCAGAGCGCGAAGTGTTCGGATCCAACTGGCATAGGTCCGCGGGTGTTCGGATCGAGTGGGGATAGGTACCCGGACCGGAGGTCGAACCCATGCCTGTGACACTGACCAGGGCCGACAAGATCCGGAATCGTGCGTGCGGGTTTCCCGAAGAGGGTGTGGAACGTGGCGACCGCCTCCTGTCCGCGGTGATCATGGCCCACAGCCTGATCATGAACGGTGGCGTCGGCCATGCCCTCGAGTGCCTCGACGATGATGAGCTGAAGAGCGCCAGCGACGGCTACGCCTACCTCGGGCTCCCGACACTTCGCCCCTTCTTCGCCGCGGCGCAGCGCCTCACCGACCAGCTCGAGGCCGCGGACGACGAGGCGGGGTTGGATGCCCTCGAGGTCGAACTGAACCGAGACTACGACCGCCAGGTGCCGTCGGACGGCCACCTGACGGAGAGATTCGAGGCTGTGCTGGCGAGTCGGCCGCAGAACTTCGCACCGCTGGACGAGTGACGACTACATCCCCCCGGTGTCCCCCGTGTCCCCCCCGGCTTCGATGGCCACCCGCTCGAGCTCGAAGCTCCAGCCGAACAGGCCGGTGGTCATGGTCTCGGTGTGCTCCCAGGCGCCGGTGGTGGCGGGCACAACGAGGCAGTCCATGTAGAGGTCGATGCGGTGTTCCTCGCCCACGGCGAGGCTGCGGATGTCGGTGTCCGCGGGGAAGGTGCCGTCGGTGCTCTCCACCCAGGTGTCGCCGTTGAGCGTGATCTGCAGGTCCGGGTCGTCCTGGTAGGCGGCGATGAACAGGAAGTCCTGAGAGAGCAGCACCGGGTCCTCTGCGTCGGCGACCTCGACGGCCTTGTGGTGCCACATGACCAGGAAGGGGTAGCTCTCGTCGTACTCCCCCGTGGCGATGAAGGTGTGGTCGGCGGCTTCGTCGGGGGCGCTGTCCCAGGAGAGGCCGTCGGCGCTGTCGGCCAGCCCGGGCTCGAGCACACCCACCATGCTCTGCAGCTCGTCGCCATAGTCGTCGGCCTCGTCCCCACCCATCAAGCGGCTGAGGCTCTCGTCGGCCGAGGTGATGGCCACGTAGAACTCGGCCCACCAGATCAGCTCGGTGCCGAGGTTTTCGGCGATCACCCAGTAGTACTCGGCCATGGAGTACTGCCCCAGGGAGAGCATGTAGTCCGCCTGGGCGTTGCACCAGATCATGTTGGCCTGCAGCACGTTCATGTAGTCGGTGATCACCTCGTCGGCGTCCAGCGCGTCGCTGGCGCTGTCGGTGGACAGGTGCACGTCGGTCACCGTGAGCTGCAGGACCCAGGCGCCCACACCCACCGCGGCGCGGCCGTCGGCGGCCACCTCGAGGGGCACCCCGGGCAGCAGGGTGCTGGTGGTGAAGGCCGCGAAGGTCTGGGTGCCGCTGTCCCCGTCCTCGGGGGTCCAGCTCCAGGTGTACTCGTCCTGGCTGACGGCGCCGCTCTGCCGGTCCTGCTCCTCGAGCTCCCCGTCCACCAGGCGCACGATGACCACCTCGTCGATGTTGTCCAGCCCCAGATACTCGAGCTCCTCGAGGGTCACGGTGAAGGTGACCTCTTCGCCCACCTCCGCCGTGGTCAGGTCCGCCTCGAAGCTGCCGTGGGGCGAGGCCGCGATGGCCCAGGCGGTCTCCCAGCTGAGGTCCAGGCTGTCTCCGAGCCCCAGGAACTCCAGCGCGTCGTTCACCGAGCTGCCCGACGCCACGGCCAGGGCCAGATCGAGCCCGTAGTCCGCGGCGTACTCGGCGTCCTCGACCTGGGCCAGGGACGAGGCCAGGTGCAGGTCCTGCCGGGGGCCCATGCGGGCGGCCACCAGCTCGACACTCAGGAACTCGAGCCGCGCCACCGAGGCGCCCAGGTTCGCCCAGGCGTAGGCCCAGGCGTGGGCCTCGAGGCGCAGATCGGACTCGAGATCGGGCACGTCGAAGATCGGGTTGACCTCGACGGTCTCCTCGATGTTCGTGATGTCGGTCCAGCCCTGCCCCTCGGTGTAGCTGTAGCCGATGGTGGCCTGGACCCCGGCGGTGGCCTCGACCCCGATCTCCACACCCACGCCGCTCAGATCACCGTGCAGCTCGAAGCCCAGGCCCATGGGGACCTCGACCATCAGCGCGGTCACACCGGGCAGGGGGAACGAGGGCGAGAGCAGCTCGATGCGGCAGTCCACCGTGCCGTTCCAGCTGTCGGGCAGCTCGAAGCCGGCCTCCATCTCGAGGGTCAACGAGCCCACCAGGGCGACGGTGGCGGTCTCCGGATCGGCACCGAGATCCACCTCGATGACCGGAGAGAGATCGGACACGAGGTCGTAGCTGGCGCCGGGGTCCGTGAGCTCGGTGCTGCTCTCCGATGAGCACTCGAAGGGGCCCAGCTCGAAGTCGGCGAAGGCGGCCTGGTGAGCCTCGGGGTCGGTGGCGTCGTCCGACGGCCAGCCGTGGATGCTCAACGAGAGCCGGTCGAAGAGCGCGTCCAGCGGCTGCAGCTCGAGCTCGAGCGCGATCCCACCGCTGATCTGCTCCACCGCCACGACCCGGCCCTGGGCCGGGGTGTCTTCCATGGGGATGACCATGCTGTCCAGAGCGGGGGCCTCGATGTCCGACAGCTCCACCCGGATGCGGGTGCCCACGAAGGTGGTGGGGTCCTCGTCGAGCAGCTCGGGGCCGGCGATGACCTGGCTGTCCTCGTAGAGCAGGGCGCCGTCCACCGGGTCGGCGACGAAGACGATCACGCCGTCGGAGCGAACATCGCCGTAGGTCGCGCGGGCCCAGGTGGAGCCGGCGTCGGTCTCGGGAACGAGGCAGCCGGAGGCGTCCACCGACGCCACGGCCTCGTCGTCCACGACCCAGTCCAGCGCCACGTCCACCAGCTGATCGGCGGCGTCGAAGGCGCTGGCCTCGAGGCAGGCAGGCTCACCGTCGGGGGTGAGCAGGCGGGAGCTCACCGAGACCTCGATGCGGGTGACCACGCCGTCCTCGGGCCCGGTGTCGTCCGGGCCATCGTTCGAGCAGGAGTCGGCGCAGGACAGGGCGAGGCACGCGACGAGGGCGGGGAGCATGCGGGCCATGGGACCTCCGGAATCGGGGCCATCGTAGCACCCATTCGGCGGCGGGATAGGCCACCGCAGGAGGTCTCATGACCCGCGCTCCCTTGTTCGCCGCCGCGCTCCTGCTCGCCCAGGGCACCGCCTGGGCCCAGGGTGACGAGACCGACCTGCCGCCGCTGTCGCCGCTGCTGCTGTGCCGGCTGGGCCAGGACCGCAGCTGGGCTGGCATCTACCCCCTGATTCAGGACTACCCGATCCACCACCGCGGATCGGATCAGCCCATCGAGCAGCTCCAACCCATCTCCATCAACAGCTGGGAGATCCCACTGCCGGGGGTGCTGGTCAGCTTCAACGACTGGCAGCAGGTGATGGTCCTGCACATCGAGGACCTGGAGCAAGCGCGACCGTACATCGACGGGCTGATGGACCTCGCCAAGGTGGGGGCGTCGGTGGAAGAAGACCAGCTCACCTGGGGCAAGCCGTCCCGGAAGATCATGCGCTGGGACCCCGATGCGAACGACCACGTGAACGTCCAGCGCAAGCGCGACGTCCGGTTCACGCTGCCCCCGTACAACGCCAGCGGCTGGGCACGGTACGGCGAGGACGGCACCACCCTGGAGCTGCTGATCTTCGGCGCCCGCAGCTGGGATCAGCCCCCCGAGGCCTGCCGAGACGCAGACTACCCCGACGCGAGGCCGGACCAGAGCCGCTGGGAGCCCGTGAAGCAGGCCTTCGAGGACCCCACCGCCCTGCCGATGTTGTTCAGCATCGAAGAGCTGGGCATCCGGGACTGGTGGGAGCTGGTCCACGACCACGGGTTCACCGTCGATCTCGAAGACGAGATGGTGCGTGGCCACGGGCTGGAGTTCGCGCTGGATCTCCCCATCCGCGAGCTCGCCGTCGACGTGGTGGATGGATGGTCAGAGCGCGCGGGGCTCTCCACGTTCTGGCCCGATGGCTGTTCCAAGCGCTGGAGGGGCGAGATCTCCATCGAGACCTCCTACGGTGGTGACGGGCGCCCCTACGGCACGGCTGGCTGGTACCTGATCCGGAACCCGGGCGCCCCCCTCGATCCCAGCCGCCCACTGGCCGACTACGTGACACTGCCCCACTGCGTCAGCGGCGACTGCGAGAACGGACGCGGAGAGTACTACTGGTCCGAGCTCTGCAGCTACCGGGGCAGCTTCGTCGTCGGCGAACGCATCAACGGCCTGATGCTCTACCCCGATGACCGCTCCGAGATCGTCGGCCACGGACCCCAGGACTACTGGGACGACAAGGAGCACACCTACGAGCTCGAGGGGAGCACCAGCTACGACGAGCCAGAGCCCGAGCCCTACGACTACACCGTCCCCATCATCCGCGACGAGTCGTCCTCCTCCGACGACACCTGGAGGACCTGCAGCTTCACACTGACCGCCTGGTACGGGATCCCGGTGGTCACCGCGAGCGTGCTGGTCACCGAGACCAATGGCTGGACCACCTGGTCGGGCTCCACCAGCGAGCACGGCGGCGGGGAAGGCCGGGTGCTCTACCTGAGCTACCGGTCCGGACCCCCGGGCACCATCCCCGAAGGTGAGTGGCGCATGGGGACCAGCAGTGGACACGCCAGCCTGAGCGGGTGCAGCGGGGGGTGAGCCCTCAAGCCGCCCCCAGTCGCCCCCAGCTCAGCCAGTACAGAAACCAGTCCAGCGTGTTGCCCCACAGGTTGCCCACCCGGATCAGGCGCATGGCCATCTCGTAGTCCAGCACGAGCTCTTCGCCGTACAGCTCCACCGCCCGGGCGCGGACCTCGGCCTCGGGCCTGGCGTCGGTGGAGGCCCAGTGCTGGGCGTAGATCAGGGCCGGACGCTCGGCCTCCGGGGCCGCGCCGATCTCGCCGCCCACCAGCTGCCGGACCTCGTCGTCGGGTACGCCGGCCCGCAGGGCCACCCGGGTGTGGACCCAGGAGCAGTAGCGGCAGCCGTTGACCTCGGTGACCGCCAGCATGAGCCGCTCCCGGAGGTCGGGGGCCACCCGCCGGCCGTAGGCCACGCCCAACGCCCGGGTGGGCCGGGCCGCGATCCACAGGGCGTCGGCCACGGGGGCCACGGGGTTGCGGTAGTGCCGGCGAGGGAAGGGTCGAGGTGCCATGGGCTCGGATACCCGGGCTGCGCCGAAGGTGCACGATGTAGAATGCCGCGATCCCGGAGGAACCCCATGCGCGCCCTGCTCCCCCTGGCCCTGGTCCTGATCGGCTGCCCCAAGCCCGCGGACGACACCGCCGACACCGGCGAGCTCCCCGCTGGTCCGCCCAGCTGGGACGCCCAGGCCACGGACATCGCCTGCGCCATCGACACCGTCGCCGAGCACCCCCTGCTGGATGCCGCCCTGGACGACGCGGGGCTGAGCCTGGAGGCTGTGAGCTTCGACGAGACCGACTGGGGCTACGCCAGCTACGGCCGCTACCTGGACGACGCCTTCCTGCTGCCCTGGTTCTACGCGGTGCACTTCGATCCGTTGCGCCTGCCCTGCTTCGGGGGCCAGACCGCCGCGGATCTCGACCACGGCGCCTCCATCGATCACCCCGTGGCCAACGCCATCGGCGAGGCCATGGACCACCTGGCGACGGAGCGGTTGCTCGAGCCCATCGATCCCGCAGAGGCCAGCCAGGAGCTGGCAGATCTGTCGGCGCTCCCCGAGGACCTGGCCGTGGCGCTCACCCCGATCCTGCAGGCCATGGAGGCCGTGGCCACCGCCCGCGACGCCATGCTCGTGGCCCCGCCCACCGACCCGGAGTTCCTGGTGGAGTACGGCCACGGCGGCTGCATCATCGACTACTACAGCGACCCGAACTTCGCCGAGGACGGCGTGCAGGACTGGGTCCTGGACCCCAGCCAGGGCCCGCGGGTGCTCTACGATCCCGCCCGGGTGCTGGCCTTCGCCATCGAGCACGCCGAGCTGGAACAGTTCGCCGGCCTCGACGCCAGCCTGGACCTCGACACCCGCATCGGCCGGGTGATCGTGGCCGGCCCCGACGCCGACGAGCCCGGTGACATCGGCGCGGTGGCGCTGTACCTGGACCTGGGCGGCGACGACGTCTACCTCCACCCCGCCGGGGCCTCCGACGTCAACACCCCGGTGAGCGTGCACATCGACCTGGGCGGCGCCGACCGCTACGCCTACGAAGAGTGGAGCGAAGGCGGCGGCGGCCTGCTGCCCAAGGACGAGGACGGGCGCTACATGGGCGACGCCAACTACGGCGCGTTCTCGCTCTCCAAGATCGGCCGTCAGGGCTCGGGACGCCTGGGCGTGGGCCTGCTCTTCGACCTGGGCGGCGATGACGACCACTACCAGAGCCTGCGGGTGAGCCAGGGCTGGGGTCACTTGGGCGTGGGCGTGCTGTACGACGACGGCGGCGACGACAGCTACCTGGGCGAGGATGGCGTGCAGGGCGCGGCCAGCATGGGCATCGGCCTGCTGCTGGACGCCGGCGGTGATGACACCCACTCGAGCTTCCACGCCAGCCAGGGCTTCGCCTACGTGCAGGCGGTGGGCATGGCCTGGGACGCCGGCGGCGACGACAGCTGGTACTGCAACCCCGGCAAGGAAGAGGACGGCGGCACCACGGTCTACTACTCGCCCCAGATGCCGGGCAACGGCAACTCGAGCTTCTGCCAGGGCGCAGGCTTCGGCCGCCGTGGCGACCACGACGGCGCGTTCCTGTCCGGCGGGCTCGGGGTGCTGCGGGACGCCGCGGGCGACGACGCCTACACCGCCGGCACCTTCGCCCAGGGCACCGGCTACTGGCAGGCGGTGGGGCTGCTGCTCGATGGCGACGGCCACGACCAGTACGACGCCTACTACTACGTGCAGGGCGGGGCCGCGCACTACGCCACCGGCGCCCTGCTGGACGACGGCGTAGGCGACGACGCCTACAACACGAACATGACCCCCAGCTACATGCAGGTGGGCGCCGGCCACGACTTCTCCGTGGGCGTGATCGTGGACGAAGGCGGCGACGACACCTGGCTGTTCGGCGGCCTGGCCGCGGGCGCCTCGAACTGCGAAGGCATCGGGATCTTCGTGGACAACGACGGGGCCGACACCTACCTGCCCATCAGCCAGTACGGCGTGGGCCTGGGCAACCACAGCGGCGAGTGCATCGACACATCACGCACCGCCGTGGACACCATCGGCCTGTTCCTGGACTCCGGCGGCGACGCCGACAGCTGGACCTGGCCCGACGGCGATCGCGACGCCCCTAGCGACGACGCCAGCTTCGGCGTGCGCTGGAACGACCACGAGACCGAGTTCGGAGGTGCTGTGGACGGCGACGGCGAGACCGGGGTGCACGCGGGGGGCTCCGTCCCGACCGATTGACACCTCCGAGGGGACCTATGCCCCGGTTTTCCGAACACGCGCCGACCTATGCAGGTTGGATCCGATCACTTCGGGCCCAAACCCGCCTCCAGCGCGGGACACCAGCCCGAAAACGGGCGTTCCATGGTCGCGCCTGGGCGACGAATGCACCCACGGGCCGCCAACTGTTCGGATCCAACGGACATAGGTCGACCGTTGTTCGGATTCAGGGGGCATAGGTCCCCCCCGAAGCCCCTACAGCTCCTGCCGCCGGTTCGCCGGCCCCGCGTCCGTGCGGGGCCAAGGCCCGGCCGCCAGGCCTGGGCCGCCGTCGAAGGCGTAGACGTAGGAGTAGAAGTAGCCGCCCGCGAAGTAGACCCGGCGGCCGTCCATGTTGGGGCTGTAGTTGGCGGAGTCCAGCGCGTCGTGCTGGTGCTCCTTCCACAGGACCTCGCCGTCGCTGGCGCTGGCCACGGTGAAGTGCATCAAGGTGCCCAGCTCGGGGAGCTCGGGGTCCTCGTACATCGTGGCCAGGGAGTACAGCCGGCCATCGCGGCCGACGGTCACGTCGTAGTGGTACTCCTCGCTCTCCCAGCGGATCTCGCCCGTCTCTTCGTCCAGCGCACACAGCCCGTAGCTGCCCAGGTAGACGGTCCCGTCGGCGCCCACCGTGGCTTCCATGTTGGGCCAGCGGGGGGTGCTCCACACCACCGCGCCGTCCTCGCGGGAGAACGCGGTGGTGCCGCCCTCGGTGCTGCCGTGGGGGTTGATGGGCACGATGACGAGGTCGCGGGACAGGGTGATGGAGCCACCCCAGCCATCCATGGCCACGCTCCACAGCACGGCGCCCTCGGGATCGAGCGCCGTCAGCGCCTCGTGCACCACGAAGATCGTGCCCTCGGCGCCCACCGCGATGGACGACGGCGCGCCGCTGACGGGCCACTCCCACAGCACCGCGGCGTCCTGGATGGCCAGCAGGGTGTGGCCCCCGGTACCCCCGATGTTCGACCGGACGGCGTAGGTGGTGTCGAGCCCCACATCGACAGCGAGCAATCCCGGGTAGCCCAGGCCCTCGACCCGCCACAGCTCGGTCCCGTCGCCGGGATCGAGCCCGAGCAAGAGCCCGTCGTCCTGCACCAGGACGTCGCCGTCGCCGTCGAGCACCATCGGGCGGGTGCTGGACTGGGTCACCGACGCGCGCCACAGCTCGCCCCCGCCGTTGTCGTAGGCCATCACCGTGCCCTGCCCGCTGTAGGGGGCGTAGCTCGAGGTGACCAGATCCCCCGAGCTGGTGATGGCGGGGACGGGGACGTAGTCACCAGCCTGCAGGTCCCAGGCCAGCTTCAGGCCGGGTCCACAGCCCAGCAGAGAGAGCAGCAGCAAGTGCATGATCAGTCCTCCGGTGCCACGCACTGTTCGTCGGGGGTCTCCGGGTCGCGGTAGTCGCAGCGCTTCTCGGTGCCGTCGTGGCTCCACTCGGTCCAGATGCCGGTCTTGTCGTCCGCCGTGTAGGTGCCGCGGCTGGCCTGGTCGCCACCGATGTACCAGCTCTCCCACAGCCCCACCTTGCGGCCCACCTCGTAGCGCCCCCGCACCATCACCCGTCCGTCGGCCTCGGTGATGACGTGCTCGCCGTGGGCCTGGTCCAGCAGGAACTCGGTGTACATGCGGCGGCCATGGACGGAGTGCACCAGCAGCTCCGGCCCCTTCTTGCGCCCGTCGGGGGTCGCACACCAGGTGATGGTGTACTCGCCGGGTTGTCGATCCGAGTGACGCTGGGTGCCCGGCGGGCACTCCAGGCTGGCCGGATCGAGCTGCCGATGGGGGCGCCCGTCAGCGGCGGGGGCCAGGGCCTCATCCGAGGTCACCGGCGTGCTCTGCCAGCCCGGCTTCAAGGACAGGTCCAGCTGGCGGGGCGCGGGCGCCAACAGGTCGTCGATCGAGTGCTGGTCGGCGCTGGCGTCGTCCTCGGCCAGGACGGAGCCAGCGAGCAGCAGCAGGGCGAGGGCAGAGCTCATGGTGGAGCCCTATCCCGCCGGCTACCATGCGAGGGCCATGCGCCACCTCGCCCCCACCCTCACCCTCACCCTGCTGCTCGCGGCCTGCCCTCCCCCGGAGGACAGCGCCACGCCCAGCGACTGCACCCGCATCGACGACACGGTGGGCTCCATCGTGCACGTCTGCTGGGAGCAGCCCAGCGACGGCACCGTGAACCTGCACTACCGGGTCGTGGGCGAAGACTGGCGGCCGACGATCGGGGCCCAGCTCGAGGCCGGCCCTCGGGAGCTGCCTCTGCTGGGCCTGCCGTTTGGCGCCGAGGTCGAGTACTACGCCACCATCACCCAGACCGGCGAGACCGTGGCCGAGGGGACCATCACCACCGACCCGCTCCCCGCGGACATGCCCGTCCCCGTGCTGCTCGAGGCCCACGAGGACCTGTGGGACCCCGGCGCTCCCTACCTGCTGGCCAGCATCGACCGCCCCGACGACGTGGGCACCCCGGAGGGCTCCTGGGCCATCGTGCTCGACCGGCAGGGCCGGGTGGTCTGGGCCCTCGAGAGCCCGCCCCAGCGCCTGTGCATGCACCCCCGGATCAGCGCCGACGGCGCCGCCGTCCTGATGGACCTCAACAGCCACTTCGGGGCCTTCGACCGGGGCGCCGCCAGCCAGGTCCAGCGGGTGGGCCTCGACGGCGCGGTCCAGCAGACCTGGGACACCCCCGGGCTCCATCACCCCTTCACCGACCAGCCAGACGGCTCCATGGCCTGGGGCGCCTGGGGCGAGGGCCTCGAGACCCTCGAGATCATCGACCCCGACGGCAGCCAGCGCACCCTGTGGAGCTGCGACGACTTCCACACCGGCCAGGGCCACGACGGCACCCCCTGCTCATCGAACACCCTGTCCTGGAGCCCCGCCCGCGACAGCTTCCTGTTCAGCTTCTACACCACCCACACCATGGTGGAGATCGACGCCGACGGCGGGACCGTGGGCTGGTTCGGCCAGCTGGACGGCGGCTGGAGCTTCGAGCCCGAAGAGAGCGAGTTCGTCTGGCAGCACGGGGGCCACGTCACCGAGGCCGGCACCCTGCTGGTCTCCATGCGCCGGGACGCCCTGGCCGAGGAGACCGTCGCCCGGGAGTACCTCATCCACGACGACACCCAGACCCTGGAGCAGATCTGGAGCTACGGCAACGGCGAAGGCCTGTACGCCCCTGAGCTGGGCGAGGCCCTGCGCCTGCCCGGGGGCAACACCCTGCTGAACTACGGCACGGGCACCCGCCTGCGGGAGGTGACCCCCGACGGCGCCGTCGCCTGGGACCTGCGCTTCGAGGGCGCGAGCCTGCTGGGGCGCAGCGAGCCCATGGAAAACCTCTACGCCCTATGGCCACGGTAACCACCGGGCAAACTTGAGAAAACCCCGCCTTCGAGGCAAGATGTGGGCACCCCACCGCGACACCCCGGAGCCCGCCGTGCGCCACGCCATGCCGCTCGTCGCCCTCGTCCTGTCCAGCTGCACCATCTTCGAGAAGGCCCCCGAGACCATCGAAGCCAGTGAGAGCTGCACCATCGCCATCCTCGTGCACGGCGCCGCCGTGCTGGATCTGCGCGAGGAGGTCAGCGGCCACCGCTGGATCGGCTGGGAGGAGCACCACGTCTACCAGCCCAGCGAGGAAGGCGAGCAGTTCGAGTACGGCTTCACCGACACCTTCGAGCTGCTGGGGGGTGGCGACGCGCCCGGGGACACCCTGAGTGAGGCGACGACCATCACCCTGGACCTCACCTCCACCTTCATCGGGACCACCAACACCGCCGACATCATCGAGCCCGAGCCCGGCGAGGTCCGCTACACCCTGCACCGGGACGAGCGGGTGCTCAGCACCACCCGGGGCGTGGACGCCTTCGGCGAAGAAGACCGCCACGACATGGAGGTCACCAACCTCACGACCTCCGAGCGGGAAGACGGCGTGGTCCTGTACCTGGACTACACCGAGACCTACTACGAGCACGAGGACGGCTCCCCCTGCGACGGCGACGAGGACCTCGCGAACAACGGCGATGACGCCGAGCCGGGCAGCCCCGTGGACGGCTTCGACTACCCCATCGGCGGCGGCTACGCGACGGCCTCGAACGATGGCGACGGCTACTACAACGCCCTGGACTGGACCGAGAGCTGGGACACCCTCGAGGGCCACTGCGGCGAAGACTGGAACGGCGAGGGCGGCGGCGACTCCGACCTGGGCGAGCCCATCTACGCCATCGGCCACGGCTGGGTCACCTCGGCGATGAACCAGGGCGGCAGCTGGGGCAATGTGGTCACCATCGAGCACTGGGTCCCCGGTGAGAGCGCCAACAACGAGGTGATCGTCAGCCAGTACGCCCACTTGGACGCCGTCTTCGTCAGCGACGGCGACTGGGTCACCCGGGGCACCAACATCGGCACCATGGGCAACGCCGACGGCGCCTGGTCCGCCCACCTGCACTTCGAGCTGCGCTGGGACGAGAGCATGACCCCGGGCTCCGGCGGCTACGGCTGCTTCGACCTGAACACCGGCACCATGGACCCCTCGAACTTCATCGATGCCCACCGGCGCTGGGACCCGACTCAGTAGTCCAGCCCCCTCTCTCGCCACGGGAGCGTAGCGACCATGGGGCCGCGGCCGTATTCCGCCCTCCGCACACGGCTGTGAGGAGGAGAGCATGGCCCATCCCTGGCACGACCTGCCTAACAACCCGGACACCGTGGAGTCCGGCTTCAACGTGGTCATCGAGATCCCCAAGGGCTCGAAGGTCAAGTACGAGCTGGACAAGCCCTCGGGCATGCTGCGGGTGGACCGGATCCTGTACTCGTCGGTGATCTACCCCGCGAACTACGGCTTCCTGCCTCGCAGCTACTGCGACGACAGCGATCCCCTGGACGTGCTGGTGCTCGGCAACGAGCCCGTGGTGCCCCTGGCCCTGATGCGCGCCCGGGCCATCGGCGTGATGCACATGGTCGACGAAGGCGCCGCCGACGACAAGATCATCGCCGTGCACATCGACGACCCCGCCTTCAACGAGTACCGCGACATCTCCGAGGTGCCCGTGCACATGCTGCGGGAGATGAAGCGCTTCTTCGAGGACTACAAGATGCTCGAGCACAAGGCCGTGCGGGTGGACGAGTTCGGCGACTCGAAGGAGGCCATCGCCACGGTGCGCAAGAGCTTCTCGGACTACCGCACCGCCGAGAGCAAGCTGCGCGGCTGGGGGTAGCGGGACCATCGACCGGTTGCTCCGCCCCCTCTCCCGCCCCCTGGCGGGGGCACCCTCTCCCCCCGGGGGAGAGGGGGACAAACTCCCTGTGGAAGGGTCCTAGTCCGAAAGCCCCCAGCCGAAGATCGAGTCCGCCGTCCGCCAGAAGAAGTCCTCGCGGGTCACCCAGGGCACGCGCAGCCAGTCCAACAGCTCGAGGGCCACGGGCAGCCAGTCCCCCACCGGGGGGTCGTCGGTGCCGAAGGGGATCTTGCGGAAGCAGCACAGGGCGACGTTCTCATCGGGGTCGTCCCAGTCGGCGCCGGGGAAGGGCGCCAGCGCCTTCCGGAGCCGGGCGAAGAAGGGCTTGTCGGCCACATCCCAGGAGATGTCGAACCAGACGTTGGGGTGACCCAGCAGCAGGGCGATGGCCTCGGCACAGTGGGGCATGCCCAGGTGGGCCCCGATGAGCTTCAAGTCCGGGAAGGAGCGGGCGATGCGGTCCAGGGTGTAGGGGTGCATGGAGGCGGCCGACAGCCGCGCCCGCCGGTCCTGCTCGCCGATGCGGTAGACCCAGCCGGTGTGGAACAGGATGGGCATACCCAGCTGCTCGGCCCGCTCGTAGATGGGCATGTAGCGGTCGTGGTCGTAGGGGTGCGACGGCATCTCGAGCTTGAGCCCCGAGAAGCCACGGTCCTTCAAGCGGCTGACATCGTCGGGGCTCCCCATCTGGTGCCCCAGCTCCACATTGCCCATGCCTACCAACAGGTCGGGAAACTGCTTCATCCAGTGCTCGACGCCGTCGTTGCCCAGGTAGATCGAGTTGGGGGGCTGCCAGTAGGCGGAGTCGGCCAGGCACACGACCTTGCGGCACTTGTGGGCCCGCCACTCGGCGACCCGGGCCGGCACGTCCATGGTGGAGTGCAGGTGAGCGTGGCAGTTGACGACGATCTCGGGGACGCGCATGGTGGGCCTCACTCGGGCAGGTGGTTCGGATACCGCAGGGTCCCGCCCGGGGTGTACCAGCGGTAGCTGCAGCCGTCGCTCAGGTCGCGCTCCCAGACCTGGCGCAGGTCTCCGCGGGCGAGCACGTGCTGGGCCGTCTCCCGCCAGCCCGGTCGGCGTGCGTCCCAGCCCTCATCGAAGCCCTCGCAGCCGAAGCTGGCGACCGCGTCGGCCTCGTGCCCCCAGCGCTTGGCCTCGGCGCCATAGACAGGCAGCAGCTCGACCCTCGAACGATCGAGGAGAAAGAGCTCCAGCCGCCCCGGATCCTCCGGGGAGGGCGAGAACAGGCCGTGGTCGACCACCACCACGCAGCGTCCCACCCGCGCGGGCCTGCAGCTGGCATCGAGCAGGGCCTCGACCACCGCCGGATCGAGGCGATCGTCCACCCGCTGGGCCAGGCCGGGCCGGGCCTGCAGCTGCACGGCGATGGGCTCGGGGAGCGTGAGCCCAGGCGCCTCGGGCAACCACTGGGGTAGCCAGCCCAGCACGAAGGCCAGCGCGGGCAGCAGCATGAAGCCCTTGGGGAGCCGAGCCAAGCCGGCGCCGCCCAGCAGCGCCAGCGCCACCACCGCGGCGGGGAAGTTGTCCAGGCCGGCGCGGAAGCCCAGCACCAGCAGCGGGGTGAGCACGAGCCAGCCCAAGAGCACCAGCAGCGGGCCCCGGCGCCCGAAGGCCCACAGCCTGCGGGCGTGCAGCGCCAGCGCCACCAGCCCCAGCGCGCCGATCAGCAGGGCCACGGGCCCCACCTGGATGAGCAGCTGCACGCCGATGTCGGCGGCGGAGACCACGCCGGCGTAGCCCCCACGCCGGTCCAGCTTGCCTTGCAGGTAGGGCGCCAGCTCGACGAGCAGGGGGCAGGCCCCCAGGCCCCAGCCCAGCAGCAGAGCCACGAGGCGGGGAGCGGCCGCCCTGAAGGCGTGCCCGCGCAGGAGCCCGACCACCAGCAGGGGTGTGCAGCTCAGCACCCACACCGCCGCGGAGGGGCGCAGGCTCAGGGCCAGCCCCCCTGCCAGGGACGCCGCGGCCACCGCCGACCAGCGGCGCAGAGCCGGATCGAGCACCACCGCCGCGAGCACCACCAGCGCCAGGGCGAGCTCGGGCACATGGACCCAGGTGGTCCGCCCCATCGCCGTCACAGCACCACCCCCGGCGAGCAGGGCCACCGCGGCGGCCGCGGCCCTCTCACCGAAGAGGCGCCAGGCGATCAGGGCCACACAGGCGAAGCAGGTCAGCACCCACAGCAGGCCGAAGGCCTCGACCACCCCAGCGCGGGGCAGTCCCAGGGCCATGGGGATGGCCAGCAGCAGGTCGTACAGCCCGGTGGTCTCGCCGAAGACCAAGGCGGCCAGGCGCCCGAGCCCGGGCTGCGGCAGCTTGTCCAGGGCCTCGAGCACCAGGGGCAGCTGGTCGTAGGCCAGGTTGGCGTCCCACGGCAGGCGGGGATCGAGCACCAGGAAGCGCAGGTGGGCCAACAACACCAAGCCCAGGACCGCGCCGACAGCCCAGCGCGACCCGCGGTCCCCCTCGGCGGTCATCGAAGCGCCGCGGTCAGGCTTCGTCGTCGCAGTCGTCGTCCTCGGCCTGCTCCTGCTCCACGGCGTCCTCCCCCGTGTCCGGGGCGTGGCCGGTGTAGTCCGAGACCTCGCCGCGGTCGCAGCCGGCGAAGAAGGCCAGGGAGGCGGAGGCGAGGATGAGCAGGCGGCGCTTCATGGGGGGCTCCGGGGGTGGCGTGACCACCGTATCACGCGCCCGACACCCTAGTCCTCGAGGTCCTCGCTGGGCTCGCCCTGGTCCTCGGTCGGCTCGTCCAGCTCGTCACCGGCCTCGTCGAACTCGTCCCAGTCGACGTCCTCGGCCTCGATCATGCCGCCCGAGTAGTCGGAGCTGGTGCCGCCACAGTCGCCGGCCACCATCCCGAGGGCTGCGGATACGAGCAGGAGAAGGCGACGTTTCATGGGGATCTCCAGGCAGGGGATCCCAGGCTACCAACAGACCGGGGTGCGTGACCAGCTAGGCGCAGTCCGTATCGTCAGAGTCGACGTCTCCGTCACAGTCGTTGTCGATGCTGTCGTCGCAGACCTCGTCGGCGTCGGGGTTGACGTCGGGGTCCTCGTCGTCGCAGTCGTCGATCTCGTCGAAGCCATCCTCGTCGAAGTCGACGGCCTCGGGTTCGTCCGAGTCGGGGGGGAAGGCCGCGTAGTCCATGGTGTACTCCTCGCCCTCACATCCTGTGAGGGGCGCCAACAACACGGACACCAACATCAGCATGCGGCGCTTCATGGGAACTCCGGAGCAGGGGTGCGGTTATCGTAGCGGACCCCGCCGTCGCGTGTCGACGGGATCGCGAGTCTCGATGAGCCCATCTCGCAGCAAGGACCTCGTCCTCCGCGCCCGCCGCGCGCTGGTGCCGCCCTACCAGCACGCCCAGCGGCAGCTGCACGACCTGCGCATGCTGGTCTTCGAGGTCACCCAGCGCTGCAACCTCACCTGCCGCCACTGCGGCTCGGACTGCACCTCGGCCTCCGACGTCCCCGACCTCCCCGCCGACAAGGTCCTCGAGGTGCTGCGCGAGGTGGCGGACGCCTATGATCCCGGTCGCATCACCGTGATGATCGGCGGCGGCGAGCCGCTGCTGTACGAGGGCCTGTGGGATCTGGGGCGCGAGATCCGCACCCTCGGTTTCCCCTGGGGCATGGTCACCAACGGCTCCCTGTGGGACGAGGCCACCATCGAGCAGGCCCGGAAGGCCGGCGCGCGGAGCATCAGCGTCAGCCTCGACGGTCCCAAGGACGCCCACGAGTGGCTGCGGGGTAGAGACGGCGACTTCGACCGGGTGCTGGCCACCGTGAAGCAGCTCATCGCGGCCGAGTGGCTCAACGTGATGGACGTGATCACCGTCGTGCATCCCCAGAACGTGGACCGGCTCGATGAGACCTGGGAGATCATGCGCGAGATCGGGGCGCCGGGCTGGCGCCTGATCCCCATCTCCCCCATCGGCCGCGCCAAGACCAACCGCTCCATGCTGCTGGACACCGCCCAGTTCCAGCGGCTGCTCAGCACCATCATGGAGCTGCGCCAGCGCTCGGACATGCCCGTATACCTGAGCGAGTCCAACTACATGGGCGCCGACCTGGACTTCCGGGTGCGCGACCACCACTACTTCTGCCGGGCGGGCATCACGTTTGGCGGCGTCATGGTCGACGGCGCCATCCTGGCCTGCGCCAGCATCGACCGCCGCTTCTCCCAGGGCAACGTCTTCGACGACAGCTTCGTGGATGTCTGGGAGAACCGCTTCCAGCTGTTCCGCGACCGCCGCTGGATGAAGACCGGGCGCTGCGAGGGCTGCGAAGAGTGGCGCCACTGCCAGGGCAACAGCTTCCACAACTGGGACCTGGACGCCGACGAACCCGGCGCCTGCCAGTTCCATGACCACTGCCTGGGCGATGTTCCGCTCGTCGGTGACGTGCCCCTGCAGCCCACGCGGCCCGGACCGCGCCGAAGGACCCGCTCATGACCCGCCTCTGGCCCCTGCTCCTCGCACTGGGCCTGTCCGGCTGCGTACGCTACGCCGTGCGCTCGAACGCCGACCGCTACGTCGACCCACCCACCGTGGCCCAGCTCGCGTCCGAGGCCGGCAAGCGCCCGGTGGTGCTGCTGGTGCCCGGTTCCATGATCGTGGGCGACTTCTACGACAAGCTCGCCCCCTGGCTCGAGCTGCAGGGCTACCACCCGGTCGTCTACACAGCACCGGACCTCATCGCTGGGCCCATCAAGGACGCCGCGCCGCTGATCGGCGAGGCCATCGAGCAGGCCGCGGCGGGCTCCGGCCAGGAGCGCATCCACGTCATCGCCGAGTGCGACGGCGGGATCGCCACCCGCTACTACCTCGAGCAGCTCGGCGGCCACGTGCACGTGGACCGCTTCATCAGCTTCGTCTCCGCCCACGGCGGCACCCGCGGCTTCCCCATCACCTACTTCCCCGCCCTGCGGGACATCCAGCCCGACGCGGACATGGTCTGGGAGATGGCCCACAGCGAGCTGCCCCGCTGGAGCGAGACCACCGCGGTGAGCATCAGCTTCTGCGAGGACGAGGTGATGAAGCCCCACACCACCTCGCACTACGACGGCGCCATCAACATCGCCATCTGCGACCGCGAGGTCACCCAGCGGGCGAAGCAGCGCATCCCCCCCAACGTGGGCCACGCCCTGGGGCAGTACATGATCCCCCGCTACAAGCAGCACTTCGCCGGCTTCTGGGACGAAGCCGTGTTCGAGCTGTACGTGACCATCCTCGAGGGGGACGTCGAGGCGATCCGGGGACACCAGGGGCTGAGCTTCGAGCTGACTGACGATCGTTAGGCGCCGAAGATCTCGTCGTAGGGAAAGTCGCAGCCCAGCTCGAGCAGCCGCGCGCGAAACACCTCGTCGATGCGGGCGATCTGCTCGGGGGGCAGCAGCTCACTGGAGTCACCGCTCCCGCCGCGGCGCATCATGCGGAAGTTCGAGTCGCGCAACGTGGGCACCGGGGGCGTGAACCTCGACTCGTGTTCACGCATCCACGTGAAGCCGGTCTTCAACAGGACCGTCCGGAGCTCCGCCTCGCTCAGCTCCACCCGCGCGAGGGCGGCCACCCGACGGATGCAGGCTTCGCGGTCGGCCTTCATCTCCGGGAAGGTCAGCACCAGCACCTGCTCGAGATCCCGCAGGGCCCACCAGGACGCGGTGTGCTCGCACCAGGAGCCGAAGCCAGCGCGATCCTCGAGAAACAGCTCCAGGAAGCGCTGAGGGTCGATGCCCGACGCCGCCATGCGACCCAGCCCGCCCAGGAAGAAGTGGTACAGCGAGGCGAACACGTCCTTGGGATCGCGGACAACCACGACGTAGCGGGCGTCGGGGGAGACGGGAACCCGATCGGCCACGGCGTGGGTCTTGATGACCCGCAGGGTGTCGCCCACAGGGTGAGCCAGGTCGGTCTCGATGCCTGGCAGGGGGAGGCCATCGGGCCACGGCACCAGGTCGTGGATGTGGTCGAAGCGCGCATCGCCGCGGTGAGCGATCTGCACAGCCATGTGCATCATCCAGTTGGTCCCGCTCTTCTCGTAGGTGCTGACGAACAGGTCCTGAGGATGGGGCTGGTAGCCCCGGAACGCCCTCCGCTCGCGCCTGGGACGCGTGCGGCGCAGCCACCCCACGGTCAGCTCGGTCATCCGTCGGCCGCCCAGGACCCGGCCCACCAGCCACACCCAGCGGTTGAACACCGAGGTCCGCAGCAGCAGCCGATCGACCAGACGCCTGAACATGCCTCGACCTGTATCCGAGTCGAGAGCCTGGCAACCGGAAACGGTGAAACCCGGTGTTACAGTGCGCCCCCCACGCACGGTCCCGCGATGCCCATCCGACGCCGCATCACCGACAGGATCAAGCGCCTCGTACGAGGAGGTGACGACGTGTGTTGTTCGGTCGAGATCCCCGAAGAAGAGGGCGACATCGGGACGCTCCGGGCTCGTGGCGAGGTCCACCTGCCCGTGCGCATCCTCGCGCCCCCCAAGCAGCGAGCCATGCGCAAGCTGCGGGACGACTTCCCCATCCTCGAACGACAGGTCGACGGCAAGCCGGCGGTCTACCTGGACAACGCCTGCATGGCGCTCAAGCCCCGCTCCGTGGTCGACGCCATCACCGGCTACTACCGGGAGTACTCCGGCTGCCACGGCCGAGCCCAGCACGCCTTCGGCACCGCCACCACCGCCGCCTTCGACGACGCCCGCCGCTCGGTGCAGCGTTTCCTGGGCGCGGCCCGCGCCGACGAGGTGCTCTTCACCCGCAACACCACCGAGGCCATCAACATGGTGGCCCGCGGCCTGGCCTGGGAGCCCGGTGATGTGGTGCTCAGCTCAGACCTCGAGCACAACTCCAACCTGCTGCCCTGGCAGGACCTGGTCACCCGCCACGGCGTGGAGCACCGCATCGTCGCCACCCGGCCCGACACGCGGTTCGACATGGCCGCCTTCCGCCGGCAGCTCCACGGCCGGGTCAAGCTGGTCTCGGTGCTGCACAGCTCGAACCTCACCGGGGTGAGCTTCCCCATCGCGGACATCGTGCGCGAGGCCCACGCCGCAGGCGCCATCGTGCTGGTGGACGCGGCCCAGGGCTCGGTGGGGCACACCATCGACGTGCAGAAGCTGGGCGTGGACCTGTTGGCCTTCTCCGGCCACAAGGCCCTGGGGCCCACGGGCACCGGCGCGCTCTACGCCCGCCAGGACGTGCAGGAGCGGCTGGATTCGATGCTGCTGGGGGGCGAGACCGTCACCGACACCACCTACACCGGCCGCACCATCGGCCCGGCCCCCTACCGCTACGAGGCCGGCCTGCAGAACTACGCCGGCATCATCGGGCTGGGCGCGGCGGTCAGCTACATCGACGGCGTGGGCCAGGCCCGGATCGCCAAGCGGATGCGCGAGCTGAACACCATCGCCACCGAGCAGCTGGGCAAGCTGGACCGGGTGGAGATCCTGGGGCCGGCCGACCCGGCCCTGCGCTCCGGCCTGTTCACCTTCCGCCTGCGGGGCATCGCGTCGTCGGACGTGGCCTGGCTGCTGTCCACCGGCGCCAACATCATGACCAGAGCCGGCAAGCACTGCGTGCACGCCTGGTACAACGCCCGGGGCGAGGAGCCCGCGGTGCGGGCGAGCTTCGCGTTCTACAACTCGCCGGAAGAGGTCGACTTCTTCTGCTGGACGGTGAAGGACATCCTGCGGAGCTACCCGGGGTAGGCGAGGGGTTCGAGCGCCGGCAAGTCGGAGGGTTCGCCGCGAAAGGGTCCGGTTTCCGGCGCGATTCGCTGGCAAGTCGGGGGGTTCGCCGCGAAGGGGTGGAGTTGCCGGCGCGAACGGGGCCGACAGCGCCGACAAGTCGGAGGGTTCGCCGCGAAGGGGTGGAGTTGCCGGCGCGAAAGGCGCCGGAGTCACGGCTCGATCACCACCGCTCGAGATCCACCGTCATCCTCGTGGCGGTGAAGGTCTCCCCCGTCGTCAGCCCGACCTCGTAGGTCCAGCGTGTCCACGCGGACCAGGTGGCGACGGAGAAGACATCGTAGCCCGAGTTGATCCTGATCAACGAGCCGGTCTCGCTCGACCGCTGGACGATGTCGCCGCGGTACCAGCCCACCCCCTCGGAGCCATGGATCCAGCCCGCCCCGGAGGTCCCCGGCGGGCCCGCGCGGCCCTGCCCCGCCGCCAGGAACAACACCTGGGGAAGGAACAAGTCGCCAACCAGGCGGCACCCCGGGGTCAGCTCGAGCCTTCAGCGCTGGATGCTTCCCTCTTGCCAGCTCCACAAGGCGCTCTCCCACCAGCCGGACGGCTCCAGCCAGTTCGACACCGACGCGCGCCCGAGGGACCAGTGGCAGACGGTGGGCCGGGCCCCACTGGCCCACGATGAGGCCCACGAGGGCAGCGCCTACACAGTGCCCGTCACCGACCTCAGCCCATCGTATTCATGGAGGGGGGGAGGGGCGGCCAGCGTCGGCCTGTGCTG
>CAYZVO010000076.1:0-35997 GCA_964481655.1 uncultured Enterobacterales bacterium
TCTGGATGGGGAGCCGGATGGGCCGCGGCTCCACCATGAGAACACACGATGGGACAGGACTGGGAACCTCGGGCGAGATGATGTGTAGAATGCCGACAAGTCCGCAGCGTCCGGAGCGTCCATGGCAGAGCCCCGCCTCACCCCCCATCCCTCCATCAAGGCCAGGGCTCCCATCAACCCCGATCCCAGCCTCATCAACGAGGACATCCGACCGACCGTGGGCGGTGAGCGCCGCTGGTCGGTGCTCAACATGGCCGCCCTGTGGATCGGCATGGTGGTCTGCGTGCCCACCTACATGCTCGCCGGCGGGCTGATCAAGGAGGGCATGAACTGGTGGCAGGCGCTGCTCACCGTGCTGCTGGGGAACCTGGTGGTGCTGGTACCCATGGTGCTCAACGGCCACCCGGGGACCGCCTACGGCGTGCCCTTCCCCGTGCTGTCCCGGGCCAGCTTCGGCACCCGCGGCGCCCACGTGCCGGCCCTGCTGCGCGGGCTGGTGGCCTGCGGCTGGTTCGGCATCCAGACCTGGATCGGCGGCGCGGCCATCTACCACCTGCTGGTCAACCTGACCGACGGCGCCATCGTCGGGCCGGCCCTGCCCGTGCTCGACATCAACATGGCCCAGACCAGCTGCTTCCTGGCCTTCTGGGCGATCCAGCTGGCGGTGATCTGGAACGGCATCGAGTCCATCCGCATCGTCGAGACCCTGGCCGCGCCGTTCCTGATCCTGATGGGCCTCGCCCTGCTGGGCTGGGCGTACATGAAGGCCGACGGCTTCGGGCCCATGCTCTCCACACCCTCGGCCTTCGTCGAGGGCGGCGAGCGCGAGGGCCAGTTCTGGTCGGTCTTCTTCCCATCGCTGACGGCCATGGTGGGGTTCTGGGCCACCCTGTCCCTGAACATCCCCGACTTCACCCGCTACGCCCGGAGCCAGAAGGACCAGGTGCTGGGACAAGCCCTGGGCTTGCCGTTCTTCATGCTGCTGTTCTCGTTCATCGGGGTGGCGGTCACCTCGGCCACGGTGGTGATCTTCCACGAGGCCATCTGGGATCCCACGGAGCTGCTGGGCCGGATGGAGGGCGGCGTGGCCGTGGTCGCCAGCCTGGTGGCCCTGAGCATCGCGACCCTGAGCACCAACATCGCCGCGAACGTGGTCAGCCCCGCCAACGCGATGATCAACCTCTCGCCCCAGCGGGTCAGCTTCCGGCTGGGCGGCCTCATCACCGCCGGGCTGGGCATCGCCATGTTCCCCTGGAAGCTGCTCGAGACCGCCGGCGACTACATCTATGTCTGGCTCACCGGCTACTCGGCCCTGCTGGGCCCCCTCGGCGGCATCCTGATCGTGGACTACTTCATCCTGCGGGACATGAAGCTGGACATCGACGCCCTGTACCGCCACGACGGCCCCTACGGCTACAAGAGCGGCTGAAACCCGGTGGCCCTGCTGGCCCTGGCGGCCGGCGTCGCGCCCAACGTGCCCGGGTTCCTCCACAAGTCCGGCTTCGTGGAGTCCGTCCCGCCCTTCTTCGACACCGTCTACACCTACGCCTGGTTCGTGGGCTTCGCGATCTCGGGGATCGTCTACGCCCTGGCCAGCAAGCGACAGACATCGGGGTGATACTGGGGAGGCCATGCGAACCCTCGTCCTGACCCTGCTGCTGACCGCCGCCTGCCTCCCCGAGCTGGACGGGGTGGACGACACCACCGTCCCCGAGGGCGACACCGACACCGACACCGACACCGACGCGGACAGCGACACGGACGCCGACGCCGACGCGGACACCGACGCCGACACCGATCCCGTCTTCACCTGCGAGGCGGCCCCCCTGCCCATGGTGCAGATCCCCAGCGGCACTTTCCTGATGGGCAGCCCCGAGGCCGAGGTGGGCCGCGGCAACGACGAGGCCCTGCACTACGTCACCCTCAGCCGCGACTACTGCATCGGCTCCATCGAGATCACCCGCGCCGACTGGGACGAGGTGGTGGGATCATCGGCCGGGTACTTCACCGAGTGCGGCGAGACCTGCCCCATCGAGAGCATCGACTGGCACCAGGCCGCCTACTTCACCAACAAGCTGTCGGGAGAGGCGAAGCTCGAAGAGTGCTACGACTGCGTCGGCGCCGGCAGCGCGGTGGAGTGCACGAGCCCACAGGACCCCTACACCTGCGACGGCTACCGGCTGCCCACCGAGGCCGAGTGGGAGCGAGCCGCCCGGGCCCAGTCGGACAACGCCTTCCCCGAGGGCGGCGAGCTCAAGGAAGACCACCACGAGGGCTGCGATCCCGAGACCGAGCTCACCAACGGGGTGCAGGTCAGCGAGTTTTCCTGGTGGTGCGGCCACGACGACTCGAGCACCCACCTGACCGGCGTGCTCGACGACAACCCCTTCGGCCTGCACGACATGCGCGGCAACGTCTACGAGTGGTGCCACGACTGGTACGACGAGTACGACGGTGACTCGGAGGACCCCAGCGGCCCGAGCCACGCCCGCTACCGGGTGCTGCGCGGCGGGTCCTTCGCGGTCAGCGCCGGCTCCCTGCGCTCGGCCTTCCGCCACAAGGCCGGCCCCGACACCTCCAGCTACGTCTACGGCTTCCGGATCGCGCGGACGCTGCCGGAGTAGGGGCCAGCCCGGCGCTCACCGTCCCCTCAGCGCCCTCCACCACGGGTCGTCGTCGGCCAGCTTCGACGCCGCCACGGCGTAGCGGGCGGTGAGGTAGAGCTCGACGCCGTCCTGCCCCGGCGGCGGCGGCCAGAACAGGACGGGATCGGGCAGGTCGTGGGGGATGACCCGCAGGGGCCGCACAGGCTGGGAGGCGGTGCCAAAGTCCACCTCGTAGATGGGCAGCCTCCGGAAGTTGTTCAGGTAGCAGAGGGTCGGGCGCCAGGCGTGCATGGCGCCGGGGTCGAAGTGCGAGAGCAGCAGCCCGTGCTCCATCAGCTCGAGGCCCGTGGCGAGGGCCCGGGTCGTGGCCTCCGAGGGCCGCACCAGGTGGGGTTCGAGGGCCTGGTGCACCGCGGCGGCCACCACCCCCAGGGAGTCCTCCGGCCCGTGCTCCGCGCCGATGGCGCTGAACGAGGCGTTGCCCACGAAGCTCGGCGGCAGGCTCTCCACCCGCCCGCGGGCGTCGTGGACCACCACCTGGGTGCAGCGGGCCTCCGCAGGGAGCCCCACCAGCCGGGCGCACTGCAGCAAGAGGTAGGCGGTCAGGATGTCGTTGTCGAACAGGGGCAGGCCCCCGGCGCCATCCTCGGCGACAGCGCGCAGGCGGGCGAGGTCTTCGGGCTCGAGCAGGATGGGGCGGCTGCGGGTGTTCAGCGTCCCCGTGATCATGGCCCACACGGTGGGCACGAGCCCCAGCACCGGGACGGGCGCCCACCCCTGCTCCAGCGCCGCGGCCTTGGCCTCAGCCTTGGAGCGAGCGGGGTTGCGCGGCATCCGCGAGGGATCGAGCACCGGCGTGGGCCAGGGCTCGCCCCGACAGGCCAGGCCCCAGTTGCGCACGAAGCTGTAGAAGCTCGTCCCGTCCATGCAGGCGTGGGCGCAGACGACACTGAGCACCTGGGCGTCGGCCAGCTCGGTGACCCGGACGGCCATGGGCGCCTCGGCCCCGCGCCTGAGCTTGCCGCTGCTGGGCTTGGCCATGAGGGTCTTGGCGAGGGCGTGGTCGTCCAGCAGCTGCTGGCGGACGAGCTCGGGACGCTCGACCACGGAGAACGGCACGCCCTGATCACCGAAGCGCACCCGCTGGCCCTTCTCCATGCGGCCCGCGAGCTGCGGGTAGTCGTCCAGCACCCGCGCCAGCCCGTGCTTCATGCGCTCGATGTCGAGCCCGCCAGGGAACACCCAGGTGCCCCTCAGGAACATCCACTGCACCGCCCGATCGAAGCCGGTCAGCTCCCAGCTTCCGCTGGGGTCGGGGGGGTGGAGGGCGCGAACGAGCACTGGGGTGGCGGGCATGGACTCGCCCTAGCCCTCCTGGTTGGCGTACTCCACAAACTCCCGCCAGGCCTGGCCCCGCAGCGCTGCGGCGTCGGGCAGCTCGGTGGGCACCTCGATCCCCGGGATCACGGGCAACACCACGCTCGAGGGCCAGTCGGCGTCGTGGGCGATGCTGTGGGTGGGGTCCTGGTCGAACTCCTGCAGGATGAAGGTCCAGTCCGCGCAGCTGTCCCCGGGGGTGTCCACGGCGATGCGGATCCGGGAGCCGGCGCGGAAGATGTGGGCGAAGGGCATGATCTCCACCCTCACCTCGTTCCACACGCCGGCCTCGAGGGGCGCGGCGTCTTCCTCGTAGTGGGACTTGACCGGCCGCAGCTCGGTGGCGTCCTCGCGCAGGGCCCGGTGGCTGGCTCTCAACCAGCCGCTCTGGACCTTGGTCTCGAGACCGTCGGGGCGCACCTCGGAGAGGTTGACCTCGAGGTCGGCGTCGTCCGCCGTGGACTGCAGCCACAGATCCACGCTGCCGTGGCCGATCAGCACCAGGTCTTCCTCGAGGGGCTCGCTCACGAACACCACCGCGTCACCGGGCTCGGGCTGGCGGTAGGCGTAGTCGGGCTGCAGGTCGTAGCGGTTGCCGGAGGCCAGGATGCCCCGGTCACCGGCCTCGGGATCGTGCACGAAGGCCGAGGCGCCGCCGCCCTCGGGGGGCAGCTCGGTGCCCAGGCTGCCATCCGGATGGAAGTACAGGCGGTGCGCCTCGGTCTCGGGCAGCGGCCAGCTGTCGAAGGTCAGATCGAAGGTGCCCTGGGGGGCGCCCGGGGTGACCTCGGGGTCCGCGCCGGTCTCGAAGATGACCCGCAGGGAGGGCTCGGCCTCGTAGTCCGCCAGCGCCTCGTCGTAGTCGGTGTAGTCCTCGAAGCGGTTGGGACCGACGTCCACCGCCCCTCCGTACATCATCTCGAAGAACATGGGCCCCATCAGCCGCACGGTGGCGTCCACGTTCGGGATCTCGCGGGCCACATAGAAGTCCAGGAAGCTCTTCCACTCCATCAGGTACTGGCCGGTGTAGCCGTCGTTGTGCAGCCCGTTCGTGGTGAGGAAGTGGGTGGATCGCGCGCCGTCGAACTTGTCCAGCAGGGCCGCGAAGTGGGGCCCCGTCTGCTCGTCCTGCCACTGCCCGCCGAGGAACACCGGGACCTGGATCTGGTCGACGGAGCTCGACGGGTCCAGGGGCTTGGCCACCTCGTCGGTGTAGTAGGGGTTGTCGTAGGCCTTCTGCACCACGTCGAGCTTCTGGGCGTGCAGCAGCTGGTTCACCTCGCAGACGGTGTCCCCAGCCTCGACCACATCCTCGATCCAGCCGTGGCCATAGGGAGCCGCCCGGTCCAGCACGTTCTCGACCCAGGCCAGGGCGAAGCCCAGGTTGTAGATCCCCCCCGGGGCCATCACCGAGGTGGCGGAGTCGGCGAGGACGGACAGAGGGGCGATGGCCGCCAGGCCGGGGGGCTGCTGGGCCCCGACGAACAGCTGCGAGATGCCCGGGAACGACAACCCCGCCATGCCGACCTGGTTGTGCAGGACCCAGTCCTGGCTGGCGACGATCTCGATGACGTCGTAGCCGTCGGTCAGCTGCAGGGGCTCGAAGTAGTCGTAGGCGCCGCCGGAGCAGCCGGTGCCCCGCATGTTCACGCCCACCGAGGCGTAGCCCATCACGCCGGCCAGGATGCCCGACGGGTGGCTCGGGGCCTCGCACAGCACCGGGAAGCCCTCGCAGAGGTACTCGAGGTCCTCGCTCAGAGGCTGCCCGGGCCGCGACGGGCTGTAGCCCGAGTAGTTGACGATGGTGGGGTAGGGCCCGTCCTCGATGGGACCCGGCAGGGAGACGAAGGCGGACAGCTGGGTGCCGTCCCGCATGGTCAGGTACTGGAAGCCGTGGACCAGCTCCTGCTGCTCGTAGAACCCGGGATCGGGCAGGCTGCCTTCGAGGTCCATCACGGTCAGGGGGCCCGCGAAGTCGTCGGGATCGTCGACGGGGAAGACCTGGTAGTCCTCACCCGGAGGGAGCCCCCGGAAGACCAGGCTGCCCAGCTCGTCGGTGGTGCCGGTCTCGGAGACGCCCAGCGACGCCGACTCGACCTGGACCGTCAGCTCCGCGTCTGCGCCCCAGAGGTAGACCTGCTCGATGGTGCCCCGCAGCTCGAACGCCGATGAGATCCGCATCGGATCGGCGGTCTCCGCGGGATCGGGGTTGCAGCCCCCGAGCAGGCCGCACAAAGCGAGGCTCGTCCAGAGATGCGTGGTGCCCATCATCGGTCCTCCCTGGCCACGAGGGCGTGGCGTCCAGGGGATGGTACTCCAGCGGCAGGCGCGCCGCAGGTCAGCTCCCGTAGAGCCGCTCCAGCTGCTCCCGCAGCACAGTGAGATCCCCCGTCGGAAGCTGGCAGCTCCCGCCCTGGCAGAGGTAGGCCGTGGGCTGGCCGCCCAGGGCTGTGCGCTCCCGCAGCGGGGCCACGAGCGTCGCGGCGGCGTCCAGGTCCTCACCCTCCACCGCCGGGATCACCACGACCCCGGGCAGGTGCAGCGACGCGATGGCCTCGAGGAAGGGCTGCAGCTCGCCTGGATCCGAGGGCGCCACCAGCGCCAACTCCGCCACCTTCTGGTGCCGCAGCTGCAGGGCCTGCAGCAGATCGGTGACCGCGATCGGGGTACCCCCGATGGTGGGCGAGAGGGCCACGAAGAGCCTGTCCGCCCGGCGCCGGTAGGCGTCGTCGCCGGTGAGGGCCGCCAGCCGCAGCAGGTTGTCGGCCTGCACCGCGTTGCCGCTGGGCATGGCGCCGTCGTGCACGGGCTTCTCCCGCGCCAGCAGGAGCTCGACGTCCGACGCGGTGCGGTAGTAGCCCCCGGCCGGGTCCTCGAAGCGCGCGGCGAGCTGCGCATCCAGGGCGAAGGCGGCCTCGAGCCAGCGCAGCTCACCGCTGGCCTGGAACAGCTCGATCAGGCCCATGATGAGGTAGGCGTGATCCTCGAGGGTGCCGGCCACATAGGTCTGCCCGTCCTTGTGGACCCGGTACAGGCGCCCGTCCACGACCATGGTGTCGAGCAGGAACCCCGCGGCGGCCTCGGCCCGGGCGCGGTAGCCGCCAGGCCGCGTCGAGCCTGGCTCGAGCACCCGGGCGGCCCGGGCCAGGGCGGCGATGGCCAGACCGTTCCAGGCGGTCAGGATCTTCTCGTCCCTGAGGGGAGCCGGGCGGGTGGCCCGGTGCGCGAGCAGCGCGTCCCGCGCGATGTCGAGCCGGGCCTGCAGGGCATCGACGCTCATCGACAGCTCAGCCGCGACCGTCTCGATGGACCCAGGCCGGTGGAGCACCGAGCGGCCGTCGAGCTGCCCGCCGGGGACCACGCCCCAGGCGGTGGCCGCGACGGCGGCGTCCTCGGCCCCCAGCACCTCCTGCAGCTCGGCGGGGGTCCAGGTGAAGTACAGGCCCTCCTCGCGCTCGCCGTCAGGGCCGAGGCTGTCAGCGTCGGTGGCCGCGTACAGCCCGCCACTGGGGGCGGTCATCTCCGCCGCCATCCAGGCGAGGGTCTCGCGCACCACCTCGGCGTGGCGGGCATCGCCCGTGGCCTGGTAGGCCTCGAGGTAGGCCAACACCAGCAGGGCGTTGTCGTAGAGCATCTTCTCGAAGTGGGGCACCAGCCAGTGGGCGTCGGTGCTGTAGCGGTGGAAGCCACCGGCCAGCTGGTCGTTGAGGCCACCATCGGCCATGCGCTCGAGGCTGGTGAGCGCCATGGCCCGGGCCGCGGGCCGACCGTGCAGCCGGTCCTCCCGCAACAGCAGGCGGGCGGGCAGGCTGGACGGGAACTTGGGGGCGGGGTTCAGCCCGCCCCAGCGGGCGTCGAAGCGACCGAACAGCTGGTCCAGGGCCACGGGGATGGGCTCCCGGCCGGGCAGCGCGCCGGAGCCGGGCGTCGGCTGCAGCAGCTCCTGCACCGCCTCGCGGGCCGAGGCCGCGGATCGGAGCACCCGCGGATCCTCGCGCCAGGCGCGGTCCAGGGCCTGGCAGATGCCGAGGAAGCCCATGCTGACCCCGCGATCCCCCGCCCGGGCCGGGAAGTAGGTGCCGGCGTAGAACGGGTCGCCGTCGGGCGTGAGGAACACGGTCATGGGCCACCCGCCGTGGCCGGTGAACAGCTGCACGGCTGCCATGTAGATGGCGTCGACGTCTGGGCGCTCCTCGCGGTCCACCTTGACGGGCACGAAGTGCTCGTTGATGAAGGCCGCGATCTCGAGGTCTTCGAAGCTCTCCTCCTCCATCACGTGGCACCAGTGACAGGTGGCGTAGCCGACGGACAGCAGCACCGGCTGGTCGCGCTCACGAGCGAGGGCGAAGGCCTCGGGACCCCAGGGACGCCAGTCCACGGGGTTGTGGGCGTGCTGCTGCAGGTAGGGACTGGGCTCGTCCACCAGGTGGTTGGTGAAGCGCGGCGAGCCGTCGTCGAGCAGATGGCGCGTACGCGGCGCCTCGGACGGGGTGGTCATGGGCTCTCCCGGAGGGGGGAACGGAGGCGAGCAGCCGGTCATGAGGGGGAGGAGGAGAAGGAGGGGGACCGGATTGACGGGTTGCTCCCTGGGGTTCGAGTCCAGGCACGGGATCATTCCCGCGGCCTCCGTCCGCCGGCCCCAAGGCCCGTGAACGGGACGATCAGAACGTGTACACCTTGCACCCTGGGGACAGGGGGGAGTCGGTGAGCACGGCTACGCTGGAGCCGCGCTTGTCCTCACGCCCACCGCGGTCCATGATGGGTTCATGCCACGCGCCGCCACCAACGGGATCGAGCTGCACTGGGAGGCCCAGGGAGAGGGCTCCCCCCTGGTGTTGATCATGGGCATCGAGGCCCAGCTGATCCACTGGCCCGACGGCCTGTGCGAGCGCCTGGCCGGGCGCGGCTTCCGGATCGTCCGCTTCGACAACCGGGACACCGGCCAGTCCAGCTGGCTGGACCAGCTCGGCCCGCCCAACTGGGGGCGGCTGGGCTGGGACATGGTCCGGCGCCGCAAGACCCGCGCGAGCTACACCCTGTGGGACATGGCCGACGACACCCTCGGGCTGCTGGACGCCCTGGAGCTCGAGCGCGTGCACCTGGCGGGCATGTCCATGGGCGGCATGATCGCCCAGTGCCTGGCCCTGAAGCACCCCGAGCGCATCATCAGCCTGACCTCCATCTCCTCCACCACCGGCAGCCGCTCGGTCCCCTCGGGCAAGGCCCGGGTGCTGTGGGAGATCATGAAGCCCAAGCCGAAGGACCCCGCGGGCGCGGTGTCCCACGCAGTGCGCGTCCTGCGCGCCATCGGCAGCCCCGGGCACCCGGTCCCCCACGACTCGCTGAAGGCCCTGGCAACCCGCGCCATCGAGCGGGGCAACAACCCCGAGGGCACCGGCCGTCAGGCGGCCGCCATCCTGGCCTCGGGCAGCCGACGCCGCCTGCTCGCAGAGCTGCGGGTCCCCACCCTGGTGCTCCACGGTGAGGCCGACCCCGTCATCCCCGTCGAGGGCGGTCAGGCCACGGCCGAGGTCGTCCCCGGGGCGGAGCTGATCACCATCCCCGGCTGGGGCCACGACCTGCCCCCCGGCGTCTGGCCCACCATCGTCGACGCCATCGACAGCCACGCCCGTGCCGCCGAGGCGGGAGAACGAGCATGAAGCAGCGCGTGTTGATGGGGCTGATGATCGGCACGATGGCGGGCATCGCCGTCGCCGTGGGGCTGCACATGCTGCTGTCGGCGCAGCCCGAGCTCGCCAGGGGCGGCTTCGGCGTCCTGCTCGCGAGGATCGCCGCGCCGGGCGCCCGCCTCATCGGCCTGCTCGCGCCAGGCTCGGGCTCCCACGAGCTCGGCATCCTGACCCACTGGCTGTCCCTGCAGCTGACCGTCGCCGGCAGCGGAGCGGTCGTCGGCGCATTGATCGGGTTCATCGCAGAACGACGGCGAGCGCAGGCCGCGGAACCGCCCGCGACGGGTTAGCTGGGGGGCGTGCGCGAAGCACGGGATGGAGCCCAGGCCCAGGCGGTGGATCCCACCACGGCCGGGGCCGGTTTCTTCGACCACAGCGAACCTGTATGCTGGTTGGGATCACCAGTCGGCGTACCTCGGCTCCACCGTCGTCCCAGCCCCGGATCCCCCCGTGACCCAGCCACATGCACCCCCCGAAGGTCAGCCCGAGACCCCCTCGGTCAGCGGCTCCCACGACCTCGCCAACTACGTCACCATCGTCCTCGCGATCCACAGCCTGCGGCTCTCGGGCGTGCTCGAGACCGGCACCCGGCGCGGCTGGCGGAGGCTGTATTTCCTCGACGGCGAGGTGGTCGCGGCGGCCAGCAGCTTCGCCCAGGACGCCCTGGGTCGCACCCTGGCCAGCGCTGGGCTCGTGCCCAAGGAGCGCATCCAGTGGCTCGACGAGCGCCTCGGCCCCGATGAGCACATCGAGACCGCGCTGCTGCTCTCCGGCGCCCTCACCGCCGAGCAGCTCGCCGAGCACGAACAAGGCCGCATCCGACAGGGTGTCGCCGCCCCCCTGCGCAGCTCCACCGGCTCCTGGCGCTTCGAGGCCAGCCCCGGGCTCGACCCGAGCCTCGTCGCCGCCGCCCTGCGCCCCGACGTGGGCACCCTGGCCGCCCTGTGGACGGGTATCCAGCAGCACCTGGCCGTCGACAAGGTCCTGCCCGAGGTGACCGACAATGACCTCGGCATGCTCGAGTCCGGAGACGGGCTCGGCGAAGCCCTGCCCAGCATGGAGCTGGAGCCCCCCCTGGGCTTCCTGGGCGAGGCCGTCGGCGACGGCATCAGCGTCGAAGAACTCTTCAAGCAGATCCCGGATCGGAGCGGCAACCTGCTCAAGCTGGTCTGGATGCTCAAGCGGGGCGCGCTGCTGCGCCGCAAGGACCGCCCCAGCGACAGCAACCTGCGGGATCGCCTCGCGGCAGTGGCCGACCAGGCCGCCGAGCCCGAGGTCCTGGAGCGCCTGCTGGCCTGGGAGCGCACCGGCGCCGCCGCGTCCACGCAGCCCGAGCCCGAGCCTCCCCCGCCCTCGGTCCCCCATGGAGAGCCCGAGGAGCCCGGACCGCCCCGCATCCGCGTGCAGGCCGGACCCGCGTCACCGCCGGACGAGCCCGACTCCGTGGAGCCCACGCCCTCCGAGCCGCCGACCGTGCCCCCGCCCTCTGTGCCCGACATGCGCAGCCCCCTGGGCGACGGCAGCGTGCCCCAGATCAGCATCGGGCGCTACGCCACCGCCCGCTCCCGCGGCACCGCCTCTGTGGGCCCGAGCCGCTCCAGCTCCCGCCGCACCGAGCGACCCATGACCCCGGCTCGCGTCGCCAGCGATCACGCCAAGCGCAAGCAGCGGGACTTCTACGGCTTCCTGGGCCTCAAGCCCGGCTGCCCCATCGACGTGGTGGACCGCCGCTGCAAGCACATGGGCGCCCGCTGGACCGGCGCGCAGGAGCTGGACCTCGACGACGCCGGCCGCCGCAAGCTCGGCCACCTGCTGCACGGCCTGCAGATCGTCTGGCAGACCCTCACCAACGAAGAGCGCAAGATCGAGTACGACCGCCGCATGAAGGAAGGCCACGCGCCCCAGGTCGAGGAGATCCGCCGGGCCCTCGAGGGCTCGGAGACCATCGACGACGACCCGGCCACCGGCACCGCCGACCAGGCCGAGGTCGAAGGCGCCGAGGGTGCGAACGTCTCGATGGCCCGCAGGCTCATGAGCCGCGGAGCCTACGGCGCCGCCTCCCGGCTGCTCGAGAAGCTGCGTCGGGACGAGCCCTCGAACCCCGACGTCCTGGCCGAGCTGGGCTGGGCCGTCTGGAAGCTGCGCGGGTCCTCCGGAGGCGGTGAGTCCGATCCCGAGGACTACATCGCGCTGGCCCTGACCTTCGCGCCGCGCCACATCCCCTCGCTGGAGTACCACGCGCGCATCGCCTTCGAGCGCGGGGAGCTCGAGGACCTGCAGGAGCGCCTCGACCGCCTCCTGTCCGCAGACCGCCGCAACGAATGGGCCCTGGAGGTCCTCGCGAGCGACGCCATCCCCACCTCGACCCGCCGCTCCAGCGGCAGTGGCCTGCGCTTCTGGCGGAGGAAGTCGGACTGATGAGCACCGAGCCCACCCCCCGTACCGCGCTGCTGCAGCACCCCGACCCCAAGCTGGCCTCCGCCATTCGAGCCCTGCTCGAGCCCCACGGCGTGCGCCTCGAGATCGCCAAGGACAGCGACGACCTGCTCGGCAAGCTCGGCGACGACGACGCCGTGCTGGCGATCATCGACGCGGGCCTGCCCAAAGCCATCCCCACCTGCGACGCCATCCGGCGCGATCCCGACCTGGCCCGCGTCGCCGTGGTGATGCTCAGCTCCCACGTGGCCGGCCCCCGGCTCGTGCAGCATTGGTTCTCCCCGCTGCGGGCCGATCTCTACCTCGAGCACCCCCTCGACGGCGAGAGCCTCGGGGCCTGGCTCGACGACGCCCTGGCGCTGCCCCCCGCCGAAGAACCGCCGGCTGAGGAACCCGCGCCGGAGCCCGTCGCCGACGAGCCCGAGGAGATCGCCCCCTACGAGGACGACGAGGATCTGGACCAGGCCTCGCTCTTCGAGGACATCCCCGCGGACTCGGTCTCCACCGTGAGCCGCCCGCCCAGCACCGAGCACGACGAGCTCTACCAGAAGTTCCAGGCCACCCACACCGAGCTGGTGCTGGCCCGTCGTGAGTACGACCGCGTCCGCTCCCAGCTGCGGGACACCGAGGCCCGCCTGGCCGCCACCGAGGGCGAGCTCGCCGAGGCGAAGATCGTCCAGGCCGAGGCCGCCCCCACCCCCACCGAGGAGCAACTCCAGGCCGAGCTCGAGCCGATGCTGCTCGAGGCGACCGCCGCGATCGAGGCCAAGCTGGCCGAGGCCATCGCCACGGCCGAGGCCGCCGACGCCGACGCCCAGGCCGCCGCCGAGGCCGCCAAGGTCACCCGGGCCGAAGCCCAAGACGCCCTGGACGCCGCCAAGGCCGAGCGCGAGGCGCTCGAGGCCAAGCTGGCCAAGGCCGGCGAGGACCTCGCGGCCGCCAAGGCCGAGGCGCAGGAGGCCGGCGAAGAAGCCGACGACGCCATGGTCGAGCTCACCAGCCTCCAGACCGAGCTGGTCTCGGCCCAGGGCGCCGCGCGCCTGGCCACCGAGCGCGGCAGCGTGCTCGAGGGTGAGCTCGAGGCCGCCAAGCTGAGGCTGGCAGCCCTCGAGGCCGCGAGCACCGGCGACGACGCCGTGGACACCCTCGAGGCCGCCTCCGCCGAGCTGGAGCGCCGCCTGGCCGACGCCAACGCCGAGCGCGTCCGTCTGCAGGGCGAGCTGGACACCACCAAGGGCGAGCTCGACGCCGCCCGCGACAAGGCCACCGATCTGGCCATCGAGCTCCGCGACAGCAAGGCCGACGCCACCAAGGCGCTGGAGAGGACCCTCGACGCCGAGGCGCAGCTCGAGCTGGCCATGGCCTCGATGCAGCAGTCCGACGACGACGCCACCACCGCAGACGCACAGGTCGCCGAGATCCAGGCCCGCATCGCCCAGGTCGAAGAGGACGCCCAGGCCGCCACCGAGGCCGCCGAGGCGCAGGTCGAGGCCGCCAAGGCCGCGGCACAGACCGAGATCGAGACCGCCCAGGCCGAGGCCCAGGCCGAAGCCCAGACCGAGATCGAGGCCGCCAAGGCCGAGGCCCAGGCCGAGATCGAGGCCGCCAAGGCCGAAGCCCAGGCCGAGATCGTCGCGGCCCAGGATGGCGCCACGGCCGCGATCGCGGCCGCTCAGGCCCAGGCCGACGCCGACATCGCCAGCGCCAGAGACGAGGCGGAACAGGCGCGCCTCCGCACGGAGCGAGCCACCGCCGAAGCGCAGCTGGCGCGGGAGCAGGCCTCCCAAGCCCAGACCGAGGCCTGCGAGGCCCGGGACGCCGCAGAGGCCCGAACCAGCGAGGCCGAGGCTCGAGTCGCCGAGGCTCAGGCTGCCGTGGACGACGTCACCGAGGCGCGAGATGCCGCGGACACCAGGGCCACCGAGGCCGAGGCCCAGGCCGCTGAGGCCCAGGCCCAGGCCGCTGAGGCCCAGGCCCAGGCTGCCGAGGCCACCGAGGCCGCCGAGCAGGCCCAGGCCGAGGCGGAGCTGTCCAAGGTGGTGGCCATGGAGGCCGTCAACGACGCCACCGCGGCCAAGCAGCAGGCCGAGCGCGCCCGGCAGACCATGCGCCAGGCCTTCGAGGCCCGGGACGAGGAAGCGCGCCTCGCCAACGAGGCCCGGGAGGCCGCCGACCAGGCCGTCGCCACGGCCGAACAGGCCACGGCGGACGCCGACCAGGCCAGGCTCGAGCTCGACGCCGCCGTGTCGGCGGCGGAGAGCGCTCAGGCAGAGATCGACAAGCTCCAGGACAGCCTCCAGGAGCTCGAGCAGCGCGCCACCCAGGCCGAAGCCAACGCGACCGAGGCCAGCCAGCTCGCCGAGGACCAGGGCAAGGAGCTTTCCACCCTGCGCGTCCGCGTCACCGTGGCCGAGAACGGTGTCGCGTCCGCCGAAGACCGCGTCGCCGCCGCACAGGCCGAGCATCAGGCCGCCCAGGTCCACGCGGAGGCCCTCGAGCAGCAGCTCCAGGAGCGCGGTGTGGAGCTCGAGCAGACCCAGGCCCTCCTCGCAGAGCGGGACGTCCTCGTGCAGGACGCCCAGGCCGAGGCCAGCTCCGCTCAGGAAGAAGCGGAGCGCGCCCAGGGCGAGGCCGAGCAGGCCAGCCAGCAGCTCCGCCAGCTGCGCGGCGAGGTCGAGGCGCTCAGCGCCACGGTCGAGCAGGAGCGCGAGGCCAGGGCCAGCGCCGAAGACGAGGCCGCCAGCGTTCACGAGGAGCTGGAGCAGGCCCAGGACGAGCTGCGGACCATCGCCCAGGCCAGCGCAGAGGACGCCGCCCACCGCGAAGCCCTCCAGCGCCAGCTCGCCGACGCCGCCAACCAGACCGAGCTCGCCCGGGAGCACGCCGAGTCCCTCGAGTCGGAGCGCTCCGAGCTGGAGTCCCGACTCGAGCAGGCCAACGCAGACCTCGCGCAGGCCGCCACCGACGCCGAGGAGCTCCGCACCGAGCGCGACGAGCTGCACCAGCAGCAAGCCCAGCTCGAGGAACGCGCCGACAAGGCCGAGGCCGAGAGCGCCGAGCTGCGGGTCGAGATCGAGAAGGCCGCCGTGGTGGACACCGAGCTGGCCCAGCTCAGGGACGCCCTGGCCCTCGCACAGCACGAGACCTCCGAGGCCACCGCCACCAGCGAGGTGCTCCAGCAGCAGCTGGACGAGTCCGGCCAGGAAGCCGCGAAGCTGCACGAGCAGATCGAGCAGGTCCGCGACGAACTGGCGGACGCTCAGACCCAGCGCGACGATCTGCAGCTGCAGCTCGAGGAGGCCCAGCGCGAGGCCCACGAGGCGGCACAGGCCGCCGATGAGGCCGCGATGCGCGCCGAGACCCTCGGGTCAGCGTCCAAGCGCTCCCAGGACGAGCTGGCCCAGCTCAGGGACGCCCTGGCCCTCGCACAGCACGAGACCTCCGAGGCCACCGCCACCAGCGAGGTGCTCCAGCAGCAGCTGGACGAGTCCGGCCAGGAAGCCGCGAAGCTGCACGAGCAGATCGAGCAGGTCCGCGACGAACTGGCGGACGCTCAGACCCAGCGCGACGATCTGCAGCTGCAGCTCGAGGAGGCCCAGCGCGAGGCCCACGAGGCGGCACAGGCCGCCGATGAGGCCGCGATGCGCGCCGAGACCCTCGGGTCAGCGTCCAAGCGCTCCCAGGACGAGCTCGCCGAGTCCTTGGCCGACGCCCAGGCCGAGGCCCAGCGCGCCGCCGAGCGTGCCGACCAGCTCGACGCCCAGCTGGTCGAGCTGCAGGCGGCCCACGAGGCCGAGCTCTCTGCACGGCGCGCCGACAGAGACGCCGAGGCCGAGGCCGCCCGGGCCAGGCTCGAGGAGCTCGAGGCCAGCCTCGAGGCCGCCCGCGCTGATGCCGGCGATGCACATCAGGAGCAGAGCGTCCAGCTCGAGGCGGCGAAGGCCAGGGTGGCCGAGCTCGAGGCCAGCCTCGAGGCCGCCCGCGCTGATGCCGGCGACGCCCAGCAGGAGCAGGGCGCCGCGCTCGAAGACGCGACGACCAGGATCACGGAGCTCGAGGCCAGCCTCGAGGCCGCCCGCGCCCAGACCAGCGAGGCCCAGGAGGAACAGGCGGCCGAGCTCGAGGCGGCGCAGACCCGCATCGACGAGCTCGAGGGCGAGCTCAACGACGCGCGGCGCGATCTCTCCGAGGCGTTCACCACCTTCCGCACCGAGGCCATCCAGGCCGCCGGGGAGCGGGACGACGCCATGGAGCGGGTCACCGAACTCGAGGCACAGCTGGAGGCCGCGAAGGCCGCGCCAGCGCCCGCTGTAGACGACGAGGAGGTTCAGCGCCAGGCTGGCCAGATCGCGCTGCTCGAGGGCATGCTCGAAGCCGCCCAGCAGCAGATGGAGGACCTCGAAGCGGACGCCGAGGAGCTACGTGCCCAGCTCGAGGCACAGCCCCAGGCCCCGACCACGACCACCTCCGCGCCCCCCGATGGCGCCGGGAGCTGGGCCGAGCTCGAGGCCGTGCGCGCCATCGTGCTGGCCAACCGGGACTACACCATCGAGGACGCCGACAAGTGGAAGGAGTCCGAGGTGGCCATCGGCCGCTCCATCAAGGAACTGCTGGCGCTGGCCCACCGGATGCCCCAGCACCTCGACGAGGTCTATAGGGTCCTGGGTGCCCTGCAGGACATCATGGACTCGGGCAAGAAGCTCGTACGCCGCAGCCAGGAGCGTGCCGACCAGCAGGTCCAGGCCCTGGGTGAGCTGGACGATCGGCTGGACAGCTGAGCGTCAGCGCCGCGACGGCCCGCGGCGACCAGCGTCTGGCGCGTCGCCGCCACCCTGCTCGACGAAGCCGGGGTGGACCATGCGGAAGATCCCGTCGACCTGGGTGACCGTGCCCACGATGACCGAGCTGCGCTGGCCCGTGGGGGTCAGCACCCGCAGGGCGAGGGCGTCGCGGCCCACCACCATGGTGCCGTCGAAGGACGAGCCCGGCGGGATGCGGGCGGCGATCTTGTCCAGGCTGATCTCGAACATGCCCGGCCGGCGGGCCTCGATGTAGGCGGGCGCGCGCTCGCCCAGGGCCTGCTGCACCTCGAGCCCCATCAGGAACAGGCCGCGATAGGCCGCCACGTCGCCCCGCTCGACGATCTCGAACAGCGAGCGCCCGAGCTCGTCCCGGGACCTGGGCTTGGAGCGGGGCACCCGCGGCGGGGCGACCGTGCGCTCGCGCCGGTGCACGCGCATGTAGAGCAGCATCAGCAACATCAACGCGATGAGCAGATAGCCCACCGCGTTGCCGGTCCCGAAGCAGCCCCACGAGACCTCGGTCTCCGAGGCCAGGGCGGGGGCAGCGAATAGCAGCGACAACGACATACGGCCCCTCAGGTAAACAGCTGAGGGGCCGCGTGCATATGTTCCAGGTCTCGCATCTACGGGATGTGACAACCCTCACACGCCACGGGGGCGTCTCGCATTCCGGCTTCCTTGGCGTTCGCCGCCAGGTGACAGCCGATGCAGGACTTGTGCTGGGCGGCCTTGGCCGACCACATCTCCGCGCTGTGGCTGTCGCGATGGCACATGGAGCAGGGCATCGTGTTCGCGCTGCCGTTCACCGGATGGTGGCAGTCGGCGCAGGCGATGTTGAGCTGATCCCGGGCCGCGTGCTGCAGGTGGTTGAACTGCGCGGGGGGCATCTCGGAGGCGCGCTTGTCGAACACCATCTCGGCGCGGATGGAGGCGGCCGGATCGGCGCCCTGGGCCTGCCCGGTGCCGGGACCACGCTCGGCGCTCAGCACGGGAGCGGGCTGCTCGGTGGGGACCTCGAGGGACGGCGGGCCCACGGTCGAGACCGCGTGGGGCTCGACGCAGCCGCGGGCCAGCGGCAGCAGCACCACCAGGATGATGCCGGCGAGGATGAAGATCACGTAGCGGACGTTGTTGCTCACGCCTCACCTCCTTCCTTGCCGTCGGTCTCGTCCTTGTCGTTCCCGAGCCGGTAGAGCATGGGCGCGAGGGCCACGAGCAGCAGCAGGTAGGCGATGATCCAGAGGTACTCGACGCCCTTGGTCGTGAAGATGTTGACGAAGGTGAACTCACCCATGACTACTTGGCCTCCACAGCTGCAGGCTCGGTGGCGGGGGCGACGGCAGGGGCCGCCGGCTCCTCGTGCCCGTGCTCACCGTCATCGAGCACCGGCATCCGCAGGATGATCCAGCGGAAGATCCAGAGCTCGGCGCTGATGACCATGAGCGTGACGACGATCTCGCCGATGTGCGGCACGTAGTGGCCGCCTCCGAAGGGGATGTACCACTTGTAGGCGATGACGCTGATGTTGAGGCGGTTGAGCATGATGCCCAGCAGCGTCATGATCGCGGCGGTGCGGATGCCCACCAGGCTCCGGTTCTTGATGGCCCAGGTGAAGAGGATCATCGGCAGCAGCACGAAGCCGAAGATCTCGAGGGCCCACCAGGCGCCCCAGCCGGTGGCGATCAGGTGCACGTTGTGGTCGTTGTGCCACAGCACCGCGCCCTGCATGCCCAGGTAGACGAACATGGCGCCCACCGCGATCTTGGACAGCCCGAACATGATGGCGTTGTGCTGCTTCTCGTGGCCCCTGGGGATGAGGTGGTGGAAGATCTTGTGGCTGATGGTGCCCTCGAGGATCACCACGCACATGCCCGAGAACACCGAAGAGACCAGGAACAGCAGCGGGATGAACTCGTTGTACCAGAGGGGATGGATCTTGCCCTTGGCCAGCAGGAACAGGGCCCCGAGGCCGCTCTGGTGCAGCACACTCAGGCACACGCCGAAGATGACGGCGCCGATGGTGAAGCCCTTGAGGACCTTCTTGATGCGGTCGTAGCCGAGCCACTGAGCGACCGCCGGGGAGTACTCGAGGGCCTCGGTCGCCATGTAGAGCATGAAGTGCCAGGCGACGAGGAAGAGCACCGAGTTGTAGCCCCAGGTGCTGCCCCAGCCCGTGCCGAAGTCGAACTTGAGGAACGACTCGACGGACTCACCGAGCACCGGGTTGACGATGTTCCAGTACCGACCGAGGTCGAGCAGCAGGGCGCCCGCGTAGAAGCAGTAGGCCAGCAGCCCGTTGAGCACCGTGGCCCGCACGATGGAGTGGTACTTGTCGAGCCGGAAGACGTAGACCATCGCGGTGACGGTGTAGGCGCCACCGGCCAGGGCCACGCCGCAGACCACGTCGAAGCCGATCCAGATGCCCCAGGGGAACTCCTGGTCCAGGTTGGTCATCGACTCGAGGCCGAAGATGAAGCGCATCGCCACGAAGACGAGACCCGCGATGATGATCGGAATGGTGACCACGTTGAACGGCGTGACCAGCGGGCCCTTGGGCTTGAGTTCCGACAGCAGGAACGGGATGAGGGGCTCACCGGGCTTCCGGTTGCGAGGCTGAACGTACTTGCTCATCGTCCCTCCTCCTTGTCCTTCTCACCCTGCACGCCCATCGAGATGCCGAAGAGCAGCGCGGGCAGGATCGTGAGGATCATGGGCACGGAGTACAGGAACTCGCGGGGCAGCTCCGAGTAGGCCTGCTGGCCAAGGTCGGTGCGGAAGCCGAGCTCGCTGAAGTCCACCGGCGCCAGGTACATCACCTCGGTCCCGCCGACCTCGCGGCGGCCGTAGACGTGGTGCTCATAGGCGTCCGAGTTGGTGGTGATGCGCCGCCAGGCTTCCTCGTGCAGCTCCCGCCGGGTGCCGAAGACGATGGCGTCCTGGGGACAGGCCTCGGAGCAGGCGGTGGGCAGACCCTTGCTGGTGCGGTTGTCGTAGCAGAGGGTGCACTTGGTGATGATGGGGAACGCCTCGTGGTACTCGAACTTGGGCACGTCGAAGGGGCAAGCGACCATGCAGTACCGACAGCCCATGCAGCGGTCTGCGTGCCAGACCACGGGGCCTTCCTTGGTCTTCTCCATGGCCTTGACGAGGCAGGCCGTGGCGCAGGCGGGCTGGCTGCAGTGGTTGCAGGCCTTCTTCAACCAGACCGGCCCGACTTCCGTGTCGAAGCGGTTGACCAGGGTGAAGCGCTCGAGGGTGGTCGGCCGATCCTCGTTGACCGGCTGGGGGCCGATCTCGGGGTAGGGCAGATCGTTCTCGACGGAACAGGCCGCCTCGCAGGACTGGCATCCGATGCAGCGCGTGGCGTCGATGAGCATACCCAGGAACTCCGGGTAGGCTTCCTCATCGGCCGCCGCACGCACCGAGCGGGCGACGGCCGCGGGGGCCACCGCGCCGGTCAGGGCGCCGAGCTTGAGGAACTTTCGTCGGTCCATCCGTTTCTCCGGAAGAGGGGGATGAGGGAGGTCGTTTCGCGCGCGCTGTATCGGAGACCACACCCGCGATCCAGTCGGCAGCGCATGATTCGACCCTCTTTTTCCACCATGTCGATGGCATATACGACCATTGGAAAATCCGCCCTCTCCCCGGTCGAATCCACCCCCTGTACAGAAAGCAGCGCCAGGTCAGTGGACCGAAGGCTGACCTGGCGCTGCTCTGGTGTGGGTGTGCACCGAGTGCACAGTCGTTCGACATCGAACCCCACGAGGGAGGGTCCAGGGCGACGCTCGCGTCGTGGCGTCCAGCCGCACTCGCGAATGGAGGGCTGAACCGCCAGCGGCAATCCGGGGATCGTGCTGGAGGATGCGGGCCACGAGGAACCCCTGCAGAGTCGTCCCCGGACCCTCCCGTTGCTTCGATGTCAGAGATGGATGGGCGCCGTCCTCAGAGCAGCCGTCGGCTGATCCTCAGCTTGGCGTCGGTGTAGGGGGGGTAGCGGACGGGCGGGTCGAACCAGGTGCTGTGGCTCATCACGCTCCGCTGCTGAGAGAAGGTCTCGAAGCCGGCGCGGCCGTGGGCGCTGCCCATGCCGCTGGGGCCGACGCCGCCGAAGGGCAGGCCGGGCACGGTGAGGTGCACGATGACGTCGTTGATCACCATCCCGCCGGAGCGGGTAGCGCGGCGCACGCGCTCGGCCACCCGGCGGCCGCGGGCGAAGAGATAGAGGGACAGGGGCGCGGGGCGGTCCACGACGATGTCCAGGGCCTGTTCGAGGCCGTCCACAGGGATCACCGGCAGGATGGGGCCGAAGATCTCCTCCTGCATCAGCGCGCTGTCCAGGGGCGGGTCCCAGACCACCGTCGGTGCCATGTAGCGCTCGGCCTCGTCCACCTCGCCGCCGCGCACCACGGTCACACCCTCGAGCAGGCCCTGCAGGCGCTTCAGGTGCTGGCGGTTGACGATGCGGGCGAAGTCGGGGCTGGCCTCGGGGCGCTCGCCGTAGAATCGGTCGAGGGTCCGCTCGAGGGCGGCCCGGAAGGGGGCGGCCACGCTGCGGTCCACCAGGACGTAGTCGGGAGCCACGCAGGTCTGGCCGGCGTTGTAGAAGCGCCCCCAGGCGATGCGCCGCGCGGCGACCTCGATGTCGGCGCTGGCGTCGACGATGGCGGGGCTCTTGCCGCCGAGCTCGAGGGTCACAGGCGTGAGGTGCTCGGCGGCGGCCTGCAGCACGAGGCGACCCACACGCCCACCGCCGGTGAAGAAGACGTGATCGAAGCGCTGGGCCAGCAGCGCCTGGGACTCTGCCACCGCCCCGGGCACCACGGCGACGGCCGCGGGGTCCAGGTACTCACCGAGCTTCGCGGCGAGCAGGGCCGTGGTAGCGGGGGCGTGCTCGGAGGGCTTGAGCACAGCGCAGTTCCCCGCCGCGATGGCCGACACCAGGGGCGCCAGCACCAGCTGCAGCGGGTAGTTCCAGGGACCGATGATGAGCACCACGCCCAGGGGTTCCCGCTCGATGCGGGCCCGCCCCGGCTGGTGCACCATGGGGACGGAGACGGGCTCGGGGCGGGTCCAACGCTCCAGCTGACGCAGGGCCTCCCGCAGCTCTCCGTGGACCACGCTCAGCTCGCCGGTGACCGCCTCGTAGCGAGGCTTGCCGAGGTCCATGGTCAGGGCCTCGAGGATGGCCTCTTCCTCGCGGTCGAGGAAGCGCTCCAGGGCCTCGAGCTGGGCCCGACGCCAGGACAGGGGCTGGGTGACGCCCTCCCTGAAGGTGGCGCGCAGGCGGGCGACCAGGTGCAGCGCCCCCTCGTGCACCCCGACCTCGGCCACGGCGGCTGACGAGGACTGGGGGAAGGAGAGGATGCGGGCCATGGTCGCTCCTGACGCGGGTGGCCGGACTCCCTAGGCATGGGCCCGGAAACGAGGATCATCAAGTGAGGCCCACTACGCTTCGGGAGTCGTGACAAGCGCTGACGTCCGCCGCCCCGCCCCGGTGCGCCGGCCCAGCGCGGAAGGCGGCATTTTTTTGCTAGGGCGAGGAGTGCGATCTCCACTACATTTTGTGGTCAGCCCCGACCTCGACCACAACATATGGGTTGCTCTTCCGGCGTCAAGAGTTCATTCTCAAGTTCGGACGAGCTAGCCATCACGCCCGTTCATCGCTGCCCGCCGAGTCACCCTACGCCGCACGTGGAGTCCTAGATGGAAGTCGATGCGCATCCCGAGGTTCGCTTCGAGAATCGTCCCGAGTATCGTCCGCTCACCCACATCTACAGGCGCGACGGCTCCCTGGCCGAGTTCGACCAGAGCCGCATCCTGAGCGCCATCCTCAAGGCCGGCCAGGCCACCGGCGAGTTCGCCGAGCCCGAGGCGGCCCTGATCACGGCTCAGGTCGTGAAGATCCTGGGCTACAAGTCCGGCTACGGCCCCCCGCACATCGAGGCCATCCAGGACACCGTCGAGCAGGTGCTCATCTCGAACAACCACCTGCGCACCGCCCGCGCCTACATCGTCTACCGCGACCAGCATGCGCGCCTGCGCGACCAGCGGAAGGTCATGGTGGACGTGGCCGGCACCATCGACGAGTACATCGACCGCAACGACTGGCGCATCAACGCCAACGCCAACCAGGGCTACTCCCTGGGCGGGCTGATCCTGAACATCTCCGGCAAGATGGTGGCCAACTACTGGCTGTCCCAGGTCTACACCCCCGAGATCGGGCTGGCCCACCGCGAGGGCGACTACCACATCCACGACCTGGACATGCTGTCGGGCTACTGCGCCGGCTGGTCCCTGCGCACCCTGCTGCGCGAAGGCTTCAACGGTGTGCCGGGCAAGGTGGAGTCCAATCCCCCCAAGCACCTGTCCGCGGCCGTGGGCCAGATGGTCAACTTCCTGGGCACCCTGCAGAACGAGTGGGCGGGCGCCCAGGCGTTCTCGTCCTTCGACACCTACCTGGCCCCGTACGTGCGGGTGGACCGGCTGTCCTACGAGCAGGTCAAGCAGAGCATCCAGGAGTTCGTCTACAACCTCAACGTGCCCAGCCGCTGGGGCACCCAGACCCCCTTCACCAACGTCACCTTCGACTGGATCTGCCCCGAGGACCTGCGGGACGACGTGCCGGTGGTGGGTGGCGAGGAGATGCCCTTCACCTACGGTGAGCTGCAGGCCGAGATGGACATGATCAACAAGGCCTACATGGAGGTCATGGCCGCCGGTGACGCCCGTGGGCGCATCTTCACCTTCCCGATCCCCACCTACAACGTCACCGAGGACTTCGACTGGGATCATCCCAACTGCGACACGCTGTTCGAGATGACCGCCAAGTACGGGCTCCCCTACTTCCAGAACTTCCTCAACTCCGACCTGTCGCCCAACCAGGTGCGCTCCATGTGCTGTCGCCTGCAGCTCGATCTCCGGGAGCTCGAGAAGCGCGGCAACGGCCTGTTCGGCTCGGCGGAGCAGACCGGCAGCATCGGCGTGGTGACCGTCAACTGCGCCCGCCTGGGCTACCGCCACCGCGGGGACTGGGACGGCATGATCAAGCGGCTGGACGTGCTGCTGGAGCTGGCCCGGGACAGCCTCGAGACCAAGCGCAAGGTGGTGCAGCGCCAGATCGACGGCGGCCTGCTGCCCTTCACCAAGCGCTGGCTGGGCACCCTGCGCAACCACTTCAGCACCATCGGCATCAACGGCCTGAACGAGTGCATCCGCAACTTCACCGCCGACGCCGACGACCTCACCACCCCCGACGGCCACGAGCTGGCGGTGCGCTTCCTGGACCACATCCGCGAGCGCATGGTGGAGTTCCAGGAGTCCACCGGCCACATGTACAACCTCGAGGCCACCCCGGCCGAGGGCACCACCTACCGCTTCGCCCGCGAGGACAAGAAGCGCTTCCCCGAGATCCTCCAGGCCGGCACCCCTGACGCCCCCTACTACACCAACTCGAGCCAGCTGCCCGTGGGCGCCACCGACGATCCCTTCTGGGCCCTGACCATGCAGGAGGGCCTGCAGCGCAAGTACACCGGCGGCACCGTCTTCCACCTGTACATGGGCGAGCGCATCCCCGACGCCGAGCAGTGCAAGCGGCTGGTGCGACGGGTGCTCGAGCGCTTCCGGGTGCCCTACATCACGGTCACGCCGACCTTCTCGGTCTGCCCCGAGCACGGCTATCTCGAGGGCGAGCAGCCCAGCTGCCCCCTGTGCGGCGGCGCCACCGAGGTCTGGACCCGGGTGATGGGCTACCACCGGCCCGTGCAGGCCTTCAACACCGGCAAGAAGGCCGAGTACGCCGAGCGGACCTGCTTCGGCATGGGCCGCGCGGGCGTCGCGAAATGAGCCTGCCCATCGGGGGCATGACCCCGCTGACCACCGTGGACTGGCCCGGCGAGCTCGCCGCGGTGGTGTTTCTGCGGGGCTGCCCCTGGCGCTGCGCCTACTGCCACAACAGGGACCTGCAGCGCCGCGCGGGACCGTGCGAGCCGTGGGATGGCCTGCTGAGCTTCCTGGGTGCCCGGGCCGGCCTGCTGGACGGCGTGGTGTTCTCGGGGGGTGAGCCCCTGATGCATCCCGGGCTGGCCGACGCCCTGCGGAGCGTGCGCGCCCTGGGCTTCGGCACGGCCGTGCACACCGGGGGCGACCGCCCCGACCACCTGGCCTTCCTGCTCGATCAGGGCCTGCTGGACTGGGTCGGCTTCGACGTCAAGGCCCCCCGCGCCGACTACGACGCCCTGACCGGCTGCCCCGGCTCCGGCGAGCGCGCCCACCGCTCCCTGCGCACCCTGGTCAGCTCCGGCGTGCCCTACGAGCTGCGGACCACCGTCCACCCCCAGCTGCTGCCCCTGCCCAAGCTCCTGAAGCTGGCCCGCGAGGTGGGTCGCGCGGGCGCCGGGAACCTGATGCTGCAGCCCTACCGGGACGCGGAGCGCAGGGTCGCGAGCGGGGCGACCGTACAGCTGCGCGAGGCGGCGCGGCACATGGGGGAGCTGCTCGGGCCGGTGACGGTGAGAGCGGCCTGAAGAGCCATCAGCTTTCAGCCATCAGCCGTCAGCCTCGTCTCGCCGGGCCGGAGCGGGTGGTGGGGCTGCGCCGGCGGGGGAGGACAGCTTGGGTGTTTCCGAATTCGGCAGGGCCGAACCTGTCCGCCTGGGAGGACAGGAAGAGCATTCCCGGCACCAGAAACAGCAAACCGATCCCCCTGGGAGGACAGGTTTCCCGGCACCGATCGCGGAACCGCCGAACCTGTCCGCTGAGTGCCCGCGATCACCGCGTCCATGGCTGGGCTACAGACCACAGCCTGGGACCCCTTCAGGACTGGAGGGGCGCGTGGGGGTCAGAGTCGCGAAGCGACGAGACCGGCCGGCAGCCAACAGCTGTCAGCTGCGTCTCGCCGGGGCGGGGCCTGCGGTGGGGCTGCGCCGGGAGCGTCAGCGACCCGTACAACGCTGCCTGTAGGGGCGGGGTTCACCCCCGCCCGATGTCCAGAACCACGAGAGGCACGGAACATCCTCGACCCAGTGGGCTGATGGCTGACAGCTGACAGCTGACAGCTCGCCCCCTACCACTCGCTGGCCTGACCGCTCCCGTGCATGCTCTCCCAGACATCCCACCCGCCGGGCGCCAGCTCGATGTTGATGGCGCCGTCTTCGATCCACAGGTGATCGATCTGGTCCATGAACGGAGCGACGTCGGGGTTCTGGGAGCGCTGGTCGGCCATGGAGCGGTTGGCGTGCTCGGCCAGCTGTTGGCCCCAGAGGTACTCACTCCAGTCCCAGCCCGACAGCTCGATGGTGTCGCAGGTGAAGTCGGTGAACCAGCCGTGCTCGATCTCGAAGGCGCCGGTGGTCTGCAGGTTGAGGTAGCGGTCGAGCTCGGGGAAGTACACGGACAGGGCGAAGTCGATGTTGTCGTCCTCGCGCACGTCGATCCAGAAGGCGTAGATCTCGTCCTCTTCCCAAGGCTCCACCAGCTGCACCAGCTCCTCGCCGGTGACGCGGACGGTGCCGCCCTGCTCGAAGGCCCGCTCCAGGCGCGGTCCCACGGTGGGGTCGGGGTCGGTCACGGGGGCCTTCAGGGGCCCGGACTCGGTGAAGGCCTGCACGAGCATGTCCGGCAGGAAGTACACCAGGCCGCCGCAGCCGCAGCACATCGCCAGGCTGCCCATCAGCGCCAGGACGAGGAGGATCCAGAGCCAGAGGAGACGCTTCTTCTTGGCCATGCCGGCCTCCGTACGGTGCGTTCAGGGAAGAGGATGATAGCAAGGCCGAGCATGGAGAGCCTCCCCGTACCGACCCCCGTCCTGCTAAGCATGGCCATCGCCGCCGCCATCGGCGTGCTGGAGCTGGTGGGATGGTTCACCCTCTGCCCGCGCTACACGCGGCTGCTTCCGTTCCGCAGGGAGGTCCCGCCGGATCTGCCTGTTCCCACGGGTGACCTGCTGGCCCGCGACGAGAGGGGCGCCGGCGACCGAGTGGCCTGGCGCTGGCGGGCGGGCTCGCGGGCGGTCATCTTCCGCCGCCGCGTGGAGCCGGGGCGCAAGCCCTACTGCATCGGGCGCCTGCAGCTGACGGATCGCGGCTGGGTGCTCTCCTGGGCCCCCTTCCCCTTCTTCGCCTGGCCCGCGGCGCTGGCCGCCTGGTTCGCCGTGCTGCTGGGCCTGGGCTGGGGCAGCACCCCGGGGGGCACGGTGATCATGGGCGCGGCGACCGCGCTGTTCCTGGCGGCCATCGCGGCGAACCTGTGGCTCAGCCGGGGAGCCTTCGAGCGCTGGGTCTGGCCCGAGCTGCAGGAACAGGTCCGCGACTGGCTTGGGTGAAACGGGATACGGGTTTCGTGACTCCAATCGGAGACACGCCATGCGCCCGGCCCTCATCGTCCTCGCCCTGTTCGCCTGCGGTTGCACCCCCGATCCCGACGACACACCGCCGAAGACGGACGACACCGGCACGCCGCCGGACTCACCCCCGGTGGACGACACCGATGCCCCTCCGGCCGAGGGCTTCACGGCCACCACCGAGGTGCTGGACGGCTCCAGCGGTACGATCATCCTCGAGTTCACGGAGGTGGCCGAGGGGGCCACAGCCCAGCGCTTCACCGTGAACGCCGGCGCCACCTTCTCGACCGATGAACTCCCCGACGGCGCCTACGGCCTGCGGGCCTGGCTGGACGAAGACGGCGACGAGGCCTGGGACGGCGTCTGGTCCGGCGACGGCGAGCCCACCGCAGTGATGGGCGTGAGCGTGCCCGAGGACGAGCTGCACATCGCCCTCCGACGGGGGGTGCCCTCCCCGATCCTCGAGGACGACCCGGAGCTGGTCGAGCTGTACGACGCGGCCTGGGGCATGGCCGAGGACCACATCATGGCCGGCACGGCCGACAACGGCTTCGCAGACCACTTCATGGACGAGGCCTTCTGCGAGCTGATCTTCCAGTGGGACAGCTGCTTCATGGTGCTGTTCGGCATCAACGGGCTGGACGCCTTCCCCGTGATGCCCACGATGGACAACTTCTACGGCGCCCAGCAGGACGACGGCTACATCTGCCGGGTGGTGGACGAAGTCACGGGCGAGCCCCTGTCCGACGGGACCATGGACAGCGAGCCCATGGTCAACCCGCCCCTGTTCGCATGGGCCGAGCTGCGCTACGCCCAGCGCAGCGGTGACCTCTCCCGCCTGCCCCGGGTGCTGCCGGTGCTCGAGGCCTACGCGGGCTGGCTCGACGCCAACGTCCGCACCGAGCCCGGGCTGTACTACACCTCGATGCTGGGATCGGGCATGGACAACGCTCCCCGCGACGAGGCCTACGACGCCTGGGTCGATCAGAGCGCCCAGATGGGCCTGGCCCGCCGCAACATGGGCGACCTGTACACCATGCTGGGGGACCACGACGCGGCCACCACCCAGTACGAGGCCGCCGAGACCGCCTGCGAGGGCGTGCGGGACCACACCTGGAATGCCGAGGAGGGCTGGTTCTTCGACCTGGACCAGGACGGGAACTTCCTGGAACAGAAGACCCTGGCCAGCGTCTGGCCCCTGGTGGCCGGCTGCGCCACCCCCGAGCAGGCCGCCGCGGTCATCGAGCACCTGCAGGACCCCTCGGAGTTCTGGCGCGTACACGTCTTCCCCAGCACCGCCGCCGACGCCGCGGACTACGATCCCTACGGCTACTACTGGCGTGGCGGGGTCTGGGCCCCCACCACCTACGCCACCATCCAGGGGCTGGTCGAAGCTGGCCGCCGCGACGTGGCCCGGGCCGCCACCGACAACCACCTGCGCAACCTGCTGCAGGTCTACACCGACTTCGTGGCCGACGACTCCGAGCTGGCTGAGGATGCCCGTGGGGATGGGTCCCACACACTCTGGGAACTCTACGCCCCCGACCACGTCCGGCCTGGCACCCGCTACGACGCCTCACTGCTGGGTCGACAAGACTTCGTGGGCTGGTCTGGCCTGGGCCCCATCGCGCTGCTGCTCGAGCAGGTCATCGGCCTGGAGCCCGACGCGCCGAACGACACCCTGATCTGGCACCTGCACCGCACCGACCGCCACGGGGTCGAGGGCTACCGCTTCGGCGATCAGCTGGTCGACCTGATCGTCGACACGCGCGGGGACGCTGGCGATCTCGCCACCATCACCGTCACCACCACCGACGCCATGACCCTGCGGGTCGAGGCGGCGGGGGTCTGGTCGAGCGTCGAGCTGTCCGCGGGCACCCACAGCCTCGAGGTGGACCCCGGCGACAGCGTGTTGGCCGCCGACACCGTGCCCGGCGGCCCCTTCCACGGCTACGCCGTGCTGGGCAACGGCCACATCTCCGCGGTCTACTCCGACGACGACGGCAGCGGCGATCCCCCGGGGGTCATGCACCTGTACCGGGGCGACTTCGCCACCGACCTCATCGAGCTGGGCCAGACCCTGGTGGGCCAGGACGGCGCGCGGGTCACCGAGCGCGCCGTGGGCCTGGATCCCTTCTTCGCCGCCTACACCCAGGTCCCTCTGCCGGATGGCGGCACCATGGCCTGGCGGGCCTTCGTGGGCGAGGACGACGCGGTGGTGATCGACGGCGCCCTGCTGGCGCCCGAAGACGCCGCCACCACAGCCACCGTCGCGCCCCTGGTGCAGCTCGAGGGCCTGGTGCACATGGACGGCACGATCGACTGGGACGAGGTCGGGCGAGACGAGGACAGCGGCGCCCTGTGGGCCGAGCTGTCCGACGGCACCGGCGTCGCCGTGGGCGCCACCCCCGAGGCCGGCGCCTGGCAGACGGGCACCATCTCCGCGGACCCCGTAGCCGGCGGCCTCACCGACGCCGTCGAGCAGGGCCGGCAGCTGGTGCTTGCCGTGGAGCTCGAGGCCGCCGCGGGCGAGACCACCCCCTTCCGCTGGGTCATCGCCATCGGCGACGACGTCGAAGCAGCGGGCACCCTGCTCGCCGACCTGCTCGACGACACCGACCCCCTCGCCGACGCCGCCGCGCACTGGGCGGACTGGGCCCCCGAGGCCCTGTGCGAAGGTGAGCGCTGCGAGAGCGCCGCTGCCAACCTCTACGCGGCCAGGGCCTCGAGCCTCGCGGGCGCGGTGCCCGCCGACCTCACCGGCCAGTTCGTCACGAACGAGCGCCCCCAGCTCTACCCCCGCGACGCCCTGATGGTGGCCCGGGTCTTCGAGCACACAGGCCACACGGACGAGGCCTGGGAGATCGTACGCTACTGGCTGGACCCGGCCATCGAGCAGCCCGAACCCGGCGAGTGGTACGCCCGCTACGACGCCCTCGGGCGCGGCGTGGACTCGGGCTCCGGCGCCGCCTACGACGTGAACGAGTGGGACAGCAATGGCTACCTCGCCAGCCTGGTGGACCGCCTGGGTCCCGATGAGCTGAGCGAAGACGAGCGCACCGAGCTGCTCGACGGGCTGGACTTCCTGGTGGAGATGCAGGACGCCGACGGCCTGTGGAGCGAGGGCGGCATCATCGAGTGGGAGGGCCGCCTGCCCGCCACCACCATGAGCAACTGGGCCGGCCTGGACGCCGGCGCACGGATCGCCGACCGCTGGGGTGAGCGCATCCGGGCCGAGAGCTATCGCGCCGCCGCGGGCTACCTGCGGGGTGGCCTGCTCGAGCTGCTGGTCTGGGACGGTGCCTACCTGGCGGACGAGCGCGAGGACGGGCTGCACTACGACACCAGCCTGCTGTTCGGGCCCGCCTGGGGCTTCCCCGCCGACCCGGTGCTGGACAGCACCTGGAGCTGGATCATGGACAACGCCCGCGCCCACGGCGGCGGGGTCCGCTACTTCGAGGGCATGGGCTACGGCCAGGACCTGTTCGGCTTCACCACCTCGGCCACCGCCCAGTACGCCGCCACGCTGGGCGAGACCTGGCACAGCGAAGAGCTGCTGGACTGGATGGGCGCCTTCTCGAACCGCTACGGACTGTTCCCCGAGCGGGTCTACAGCGACGGTTCCGGCGCGGCCGAGGCCTCGCCCCTGTCCTGGTGCGCCGCCGAGACCGCCATGGGCATCCTGCGCCTCGAGGAGGTGGAGGCCATGGGAGCGCTGCCGGTGGTTGACGGGGTGATCGATCCCGCCGAATACCTCGCCATGGGCGCCATGGTGATGGACCACGACGGGGCAGCGGATGAGGACGACAGCCCGGTGGCCCTCTACGCCCTGCGGGACGGCGCTGACCTCTACGTGGGCCTGCAGCTGAGCGGCCCACCCGATGAGGCACACGAGGACAACCGCTGGATCCTCTACATGTCGGGAGAGGACGGCGTCGGCGACGAGTCCACGACCTACGACGGGCTCCCCCTGACCTTCCGCGCCGAGCCGGGCGAGACCCCCGGTGGTTTCGCGCCGGTGGCCTTCTTCCCTGGCTCCATGAAGCACGCCGAGGACTTCGCGAGCGGCGAGCGCGCCATGGAGGCCCGCCTCGATCTGCCCTCGCTGGGCCTGGACACCGGGCCCGTGCAGATCATCCTGGTCCACTGGGACGACGACGGCGAGGTGAGCCTGCTCCCCGCCAGCGGGTCCCTGCTCACCGACGACGACGACACCGTCTACGTCACCTTCAAGGTGGACGCCGCCAGCGTCGCCGATGAGCTCGACGCCGACACCACCGTCACCATCAGCGGCGACCGCGACGAGCTGGGCGCTTGGGTGGGCCACGCGGTCGAGCTGTACGACGACGGCGCCGGCATGGACGCGGTGGCGGGCGACCTGGTCTTCACCGCCACGGTGACCATGGAGACCGGCAGCGCCGCGTCCTACAAGTACCTGCTGGGCGATCCCAGCGACCCCTCCTGGGACGGGGTGGAGTTCGAGGGCGACGACCGCGTCCTGTACGTCGAGGACATCGACGCCAGCGGTCGCGTGAGGGTGCTGGACGTCTTCGCCGAGGCTGGAGGCGAGCTGATCGACCCCTAGGCGCTGCAACATCCAGCGCCACACTGTCGTATGATCGCTGCGCGCATGACCGAAGAACCCCAACCAACCACCCCCGCCGACCCCACCGGCCTGCTGCTGCCCTGCCGGGTCACCCTGATCCTCGCCGCGACCGTGGTGATGATCGGCATGACCCCGTGCCTCGGGCTGCTGCAGTGGCCGGGGGCCACGCTGTGCCTGCCGCCCCTGATCCTGGGCATCGTGGGGCTGCGCAGGGTGAAGCGCCAGCACTACGACGAGAGCCTGCACCCCGCGCCCTTCCTGGGAACCGTGGTCGGCGCGGCCCTGCTGCTGGTGCTGTCCATCGTCCGCCTGATCCTGGGCCTGGGGGTGGCGTGATGGACTGGGCGAGCGTCATCGGCGTCATCCTGGTGGTGCTGGGCAGCGGCAGCTCCATGCTCGGCACGATCTTCGGCGTGCTGCCCGTGCTCCCAGGCCCCCCCGTCGCCATGGCCGGCCCGGTGCTGGTGATCGCCGGCTTCACGGTGATGTCGGAGCCGGTGAGCGGCTGGGGCTGGGCCATGCTGGCCGTGGTGGTGGTGCTCGGGCTGGTGGTCACCGCCATCGACATGTTCGCCCCCCTGCTGGGCAAGAAGCTGGGCAACACCAGCCGAGGGGCCATGGTCGGGGCCTACTTCGGCCTGATGATCGCCCTGCTGTTCTCGGTCCACATCGGCGGCATCGGCGCGGCGGGCTCGCTGTTCACGATGGGCCTGGCGCTGGTGGCCAGCGCGCTGGGCGCCCTGGCGCTGCTGTTCATGGGGCCCATGCTCGGCGGCATGGTCGGCGATCTGGTGTCCAAGCCCGTGGTGCGCCCCCGCGATCCCGACAGCGGGCTCGAGAAGCCCACCAGCCAGCTGCTCTGGGAGTCCCTGGCCGCGGGCGTGGCCCAGTGCGTGGGGCTGCTCATCACCACGGGGACCAAGGTGCTCTACGGCGTGGGCACCATGGTGGCCTGCGCCCTGTATGTGGTGGGCTGGATCTGGTAGCGGCGGCGAGCGTGCCCACGGATCGGGTCATCGGGGCTTGCCGGGCCGCCCCCCCGGGAGAAGGTGGAGACACCGAGCACCCGGAGTCGCCCATGAGCCACCCCGTCGACGCCACGAAGGCCATCCTCCACCCCGAGGTCGCGCGCTACCTCGACGAGCTCACCGCGGCCCCCGATCCACTGGTGCAGCGCATGGAGGGCCGGGCCCACGGCCTGGGCTTCCCCCTCGTGGGCCGACGCGCGGGCCGCTGGCTCGAGCTGCTGGCCCGCATGATCCGCGCCCGCCGCGTGCTCGAGCTCGGCAGCGGTTGGGGCTACTCAGCGTACTGGCTGGCGCGGGGTGTTGGCCCCGAGGGCCTCGTGCTGGGCACCGAGAGCGACCCCGAGCGCATCGCCGAACACCGCGAGCTGTTCGCCGACCACCCGCTGGCCAACCGGATCCGCATCCAGCAGGGCGACGCCCTGGCGACCCTCCGCTCCCTCGACGGCCCCTTCGATCTGGTGTTCGTGGACATCGAGAAGGAGGACTACCCCCGGGCCCTCGAGCTGGCGGTGCCCAGGATCCGCCCCGGGGGGCTGCTGGTGGCGGACAATGTCCTGTGGGGGGGCAAGGTCACCCAGGAGGCGACACCGGACGACCTGGCGACCCGGGGCGTGAGGCGCTTCAACACCCTGCTGCACGGCGACCCGCGGCTCGAGGCCGCGATCCTGCCGGCGGACGACGGCCTGGCGGTGGCCTGGGTGCGCTGAGCGCGCCTATTCCTCGCCCTTGACGGGCTCGAGCAGCTCGTGGATGGCCACCGCGCCGCTGATCTGTGAGGTCTTCAGGCCGGTGTCCCGGCAGCGATAGCGGTCGCGCAGCAGCGCCCGGGTGTCGCTCGTGAGCACCACACAGCCTGGCTGTGCGGAGGCCTCCATCCGGGCGGCGAGGCTCAACGCGCGGGCCCAGATCTCGTAGATGAAGCGCCGCCGGCCCGCCTTCCCGAGGCTCAGCCGCCCGCTGTTGATGCCGATGCGCAGCTCCACCCGGTGGCCCGCGAAGCGCTGGGAGGCCACCGCGGCGCGCATCTCGAGGGCCAACTCGGCGAGCTCCACCGCGTGCGCCGCACGGCGATCGGGCAGGCCGGCGACCACCATGAAGGTGTCGCCCAGGGTGCGGACCCGCTCGAGGCGGTGCCGGGCCGCCAGCCCGTCGAAGTGCAGGAAGACCGACTCCAGCAGATCGGCCACCTCGGCGGCGCTCAGCCGCTGGCAGAGCGGATCGAGGTCCACGATCTCGGCCACGAGGATGCTGACGCCGCGGCCGCGGCCGCCGCGCTCCGATGAGAGACCGCGCAGGTCCCTGGCGATGGCCGGGGGCAGCACGCTCAGCAGCAGGCGATCGGCCCGGTCCTGCTCCACGCGAAGGTGCCGGACGAACCACACCAGCGTCGCGAGGCACAGGATGCTGGCGCCGGCGATGTTGGCCACCCCCAGCGCGGGGCTGAGCCAAAGGGGTAGCGGCACGACCAGCGGGTGATCGGCCGGGATCGGGACGACCGCCGAAGCCACCAGACAGGCCAGGAACAAGCCTGTGGCCGCCCCGGTCGCCCGGCGCCCCAGGAACATCAGCGCCGCCAGCGGCCCGATGAGTCCCCAGATTATGTAGCCGGCGGACTCGAGCAGCCCCCCCATGCCCAGGCTGACCCCGAACGGCACGAGCGAGACCACGATGACGTGCATCCAGACCACCGGCCTGAAGGTGGCGGGCCAGAACTGCAGGACCACCAGGGTGACCAGGGTGATCACGCCGTAGCTGCCCACCACGACGGCCGGCGTGCGCAGCCCGAGCAGCCAGAACCCGACCCCGAAGAGCAGCAGGGTGCCACCCCCCGCCATGTGCAGCAGCTCCAGCAGATCGAGCTGCGGATCGGACCTGGCGCGGCGTTGGCGTCGTGGCATGGAGTGAGTGTAGCGAAAATCGTCCCAACGAGCGGAAAAGGACTCAAGTGTAGCCCACCTGGTACCGTAGAGCGGAGACCGATCCGCGCTCCCGATGCCACAGCTCCCCCTGCACCATCCGCTCGCCGCCTTCGCCCTTCTGTGGGCAGGGCTGGCCTGCGCGCCGGCGCAGGCCCTGGACCGCAACCGCAGCATCGCCCAGCACGCCCTGGACAGCTGGACCACCACCGAGGGGCTGCCCCGCAACACCGTGGAGGCCGTGACCCAGACCCCCGATGGCCTGCTGTGGTTCGCGACCAGCGACGGCCTGGCGCGGCTCGAGGGCGAGCACTTCCGCACCTGGACCCACGAGCACTTCCCCGAGGTGGCCACCCTCGCGATCACCGCGCTCGAGCCCGGCCTGGCGCCGGGCGAGCTGTGGCTGGGCACCGAGGGCAGCGGGCTGCTGCACTTCGACTACCACTCCGGCGCCTACGAGGTGCTGCGCGAGGACGACGGCCTGTGCAACGACAACATCAGCGCCCTGGCCATGGACCACGAAGGGCGCCTGTGGATCGGCACCGAGAGCGTCCTCGCCTGCAGCCTCTTCGAGGGAGAGCTCACCCCCTTCCCGCTCCCCGAGATCGCCACGCACAAGGTCCGGGACATCGCCATCGACAAGAAGGGCGGGGTCTACATGGCGGCGTTGACCGACGCCCTGCTCCACGCCGCGCCCCGGGCGAAGGACCTGCAGGTGCACGACGGCCTCCCCGGCCCAGCCAGCGCGGTGCTGGTGGACAAGAGCGAGGCCGTCTTCGTCGGGACCACCGGCTTCGGCGTGTACCGCTTCCTCTGGGACACCGGAGAGTTCGTCCCCATCGCCCCCGAGGTCCTGGGGTCGGCCTCCGTGCGCAGCCTGGAGCGCGACGAGCAGGGCGTGCTGTGGGTGGGGACCACGGGCCACGGCGTGCTGCGGGTGCGGCTGGACGACGAACAGGTCAACCTCGCCCGCGACCACATCGAGGCCACCATGGTCACCGACCTGCTGGCCGACGAAGAGGGCAGCCTGTGGGTCACCACCATGGGACACGGCGTCAGGCGCCTGGTGGACCACCGGCTCTACACCATCTCCGAGCCCCCCCCCCGCCTGTTCCTCATATACAAAAACGGCCCGCCCCGCCGCGGGGTCCCCATGAATGAGAGCCTTCGAAGGAATTACAAGTCCTTCGGAAGTGTAGC